>NZ_JBBYXL010000010.1 GCF_039655865.1 Prosthecobacter sp. SYSU 5D2
GCATCGCCAGACCAGGTTGGAACATGACCGGCAACGCCGCGTGCCAGCAGCACGGACGGCGCGGAAAATACGTGTCCAGCAACAGCCATGAGAGCCTTCCGGAGGAACCCGGTTCACCACGCTCGAAGCCGCATAAAATCAAGGATCCAGGCATTTTCCGCTTGACGACTTTTTTTCAGAGAAGGGTGCGACAATTGACAGATTTGTTTTCAGGAGGGGTCATGGGATTTGATGAAGACTGTCAATGTTTCGGGCAGCCGGCCTTTCTTTCCGGCTTTCTCGAGACGCCGGATCTGCTGGCTCACATTGGTGGCGCTGCTCATGTGCAGCTTCCTGGCGATCCATTCCTGGGTCGCTGTCGTCTTCTTCCACACCAGCCTCGCCAGCGCCACCTTCCGGATGTCTGAGCCTTTGAGGGTAGCGAGGTCTTTTTCATCGAGTCCGGAGGCGGCCAAGCCCTCTTTCACATAGACTTCCGCTTTCTCCAGGCCGTGTGCCCTGGACTGTGGGCTATGCTTATAGGCGCGGGATTTGGGTGCTTTCTCTCCCTTGAGAACCCCGTCCACCCATTGCCGCAGTTTTTCGGCAAAGGCCTGGCTTCCCCAATACCAGCCGCGCCGCAGGTGGCTGCACCGCGCATCCACCTCTTCGGGCAAGTGTGGCACGCCACAGTTTTTTAGCGATTCTTTGACCGCGCGTTCGTCCAGCCTTTCCACCATCCGGCGGTGCCCGGAGGTGTTGTCGGGAAGCTCAAAGGCTTTCAGGGCCGCTTCAGTGTCCAGCCATTTGGGACGGCGCTTCGGCGGCAGGGCATGACCGCCGGCGAGACTGCTCCACGGGTAGTCCAGCACACTCTGACCGCTGCCGGGCCGCACCAGGCGGGCGCGCACGGGATTGAGGTGGATGTAGTCCATCAGCGTCTGGTAATGGTAACGGTCCTCGCCTTCCACCACCACAGCCTTGTAACGGTCGCCAAACAGGCGGCCCCACTGATGGTGGCGCACGTTGTAACGGCGGGTCAGGGTGTTTTGCAACCAGGACATGCCAGCGACGAGATTGGCCTCGGGCGTTTGGATGAAAAGGTGGTAATGATTGCCCATGAGCACCCAGGCATGCACCCGCCAGCCCGTCATCTCACAAGCCTGGCCAAGGGTGTGGAGGAAGAAGCACCGGTCATCGTCATCATGGAAGATGGCTTCCCTGCGGTTGCCCCGCGCCATCACATGATAATAAGCACCGGGATACTGGATGCGGAGGCTGCGCGGCATGTCTTGTCAATATCATAGAATGTCCAATCTGTCAATTGTCGCACACTGACCCCGTTTCTTGTTATACCATGACTGCCAAATGTCTTTGCATCGAACAACGCGCCGATTCCTACACCGGCAAGCGAGGTGTCGTCCACCAGCAGGTCCTCACCCTCCTGGACATCAGCGCCGAACACCGCTTTCTGAACACCTTCGATTTTGTCCTCAGCCCCGAGGACATCGAGAAGCTCAAAGGAGCCTCCCTGCGTGACCAGCATGTGGAGCTGGGCATCACCGCCTTTGAACCCACCTTCGGCGGCAGGCTCCGTGCCCGCGGTGCCCTCATCAGCAAGCACCCAGCCAAGGCCTAAACCCTCACGACCATGGAAGCACCGGAGATTCACGTCCTCAAAGAGATCCCCTGGCAGTTCTTCGGCACCCTCACCTTCAAACAGGAGCGGCTGCCGGAGAGGATCCGGCTTTCCATGTTCTTCGCCCTGCTGCGCAAGTCTGCCAAGGCGCACAGGGTCCCCTTTAAAAAGCTCCTCTGGTGCCTCCGTCAGGAAGACGGTGAGGCCACCGGGAGACGGCATTTTCATTTCCTCCTCGCAGGACTGCCCCCAGAAGCCTGCTCCATACGCACCTGCTTTGCCCTTAAAAACGGCTGGGAAGCCCTCAAGGGCGGCATGGCGCGTGTGAGCCTCTTCGACCCCCGTCTGGATGCGGGGAGCTACCTGACCAAGCCGCCCGCTGGCCCCGCCGATCCCGGTGACGCCTACGAGTCGGCCAAGTTCGGCAGCAGCACCTGCAGCCTCATGATCGCTCAAGCCGCCTGGAAGTTTGCCGCTTCCAGGAGGGCGGCCCAGCTAATGCGATAAGGGCTTAACATCCGGCACAGACGGCTTGCTCGGGCCGCATGTGACCTTCCACAGCCTGGCTCCACCGCCCGGCAGAGGGGATGCGCGCGCAGCGCGCGCCCCTCGCTGGGCGGTGGATGGCTTGAAGACCCACTATGCCCACGTCCCAAGACCCCTTCGCCGGGGAGGATCCCCTGGACTGCATGTGAGATGTACCTGCTATGGATTGTCCCATTTGTTAATTGTCGCACCCTGATCCCGTTTCCTGTTATTTCCTATCGGTACAGCAAACATTACGAGGAGAACGAGTGATTGCCACAGGATGACCTCCAACGAATTTGGCCCGGACGCTAAGGCAACAAGAGCCTCTGATGACAATAAACAGGCCAGACCTAATGTCAGATTAACTATTGAGTATGTGGCCCTATTTGACAATTTATTCACCCAGATGAAAAGAAGCAGGGGCAGTGCATAAACAACAAGGGATAACACCACCAAAGCGGGGTGCTCACAAGCAGGGTTGAATACAAAACCCAGCCAGAGCAGCGCTCTAACGATAGTCAAAAAAACCAAACAGCAAAGGCTGCCCAGCAAAAGAACTTTAAGAATGATCGCATTAGTTTCATCGCCACGGCATCGGTCCAACGGGGACCGTTTCATTAATTACCCGCCAAGCTTCTTTGGTGGTCCCACCACATTTTTCGCTGACCGTCTTTCCAACGGCGTTAAGATATGACTTCCACATTGTATCCGCCACACTATGCGCCTTGCTCTCTGCAAGCGCATTTAGGTTGTTGGTTACTTCATACGCCTCAGTCCAAATAGATATCGTCGAGCATTCGCTCTCATGTGTCATTAGTGGCTCTGACCCCCAACGGCGTCGCCCAATGAGTGGATGCGATTCTTCCGTTGTAGCCTGGAGGTCATAAGGAGCGTTAGACGGCCCAGTGGTCGTCTCTACTCCAATATCATTTGCAATTAGCCCAGACAGAAAGCCATCTAAACCCTGAGGTTGAAACTGCGCATGACCATCGGAAACCTCAACCCAAGCCCCAGTTTTTGCACCGTTGAACAAGTCGAAAGTTCGCAAATGTTTACGAACCATCTCTTGCATCTCTTTAATTGTGCAGCAACAACCTGTAACAACATTCTCATGCTTGGTATGATGCCAAGCAAATTGATCGTTTACTTGTGAATTAATTGGAGGCTCTCCAGGTGCTGGAGTACGTGGGGGGTATAGTTTGGTATCCATCCCTGTCGGCCTAGCACATCCACCCTGTTTACCGGATCATTGTGGACCATCCCGTAAAGGTTGATTCCCCCGCGTTCTCCAATCGGATCCCGTGAGATCCACCTGCCCATTTCCGGCGAGTAATACCGGTAGCCGTAATACAGCAGCCCCGTCTCCTCGTCCTCATACTTGGTGCTAAAGCCCAGCGGTGGTAGCTCGCCTGCGCGCCGTCTTTCCTCCCATACCTTCTCGCCGAAGGCTCCGTAGTCGTGCTTCGACACGACCACCCCGCTGACTCCTTCCACATAGGCGGTTACGTTCCCGTTGCCGTCATAGCACGGGGTCAGCGTCACTCCGCCCGCTTCCTCCACATAGACCAGCCCTCCCACGCCTCCGGCCTGCTGGCCGTCAGAACTGATGTCGTTGCCCCAGGCATAGGCCCTTAGCAGCGCGGGTGCTCCTCCTGATCCCATCTGGAATTCGGCGATCATGTTCCAGCCATCATACAGATATCGCAGTTCCTTTTCCAGCGTCATTGTTCCGCCGCTGCTCACAAATCCCAGCACCCGCTTGGCCACCCGGCGGCCCACGGCGTCATAGGCAAACTCCAGGCGCTTGCCGGGGGCTCCCGCCGCCAGTGCGTCGGCGCGGGTTTCCATTGCCGCCAGGCGGTTCTCCGCCGTCCATTCATAGGTCCAGCGGCCGTCGCCGGTCAGGTTGCCGTCTGCATCATAAGTGAGGCTCTCCGGGCTGGCTGCGAACCACAGGCTGCCTTCCTTCTCCGTGGTCACCGGCGGTGGCCCGGCCCGGCTGGCCGTGATTTCCAGTTCCTTCCACTCCGCCACCCCGGCGGCCTGCGCCTTGGCTGCCGGCACGGCAAACTCCCAGCCCTCACGCTGCGGCGATCCGCCATCGTGGCCGCTGACCTGCAGCGCAGCTTCCGGTGCCGCCACGCCCAGCACCCACCGCTCCGGCAGGATCTCACGTTCCGTGATCTGGTTGCCCTCATTGGCCGTCCAGGCGGCCACCAGCGGCCCGTCGCTTCCTTGTTCCTCCAGAGTCTTCCGGTTGCCTGCCAGATCGTGGTCATAACCCGTCTGCATCCCTGGACGCAGCGGCGCGTCTTCGCCCCCATGGCGCGCCTTCACCGCGTGGATGACCTCTCCGCGCGAGTTGTAGCCATAACGCCACTGCTCCCCGGTTTCACGCGTGGCGCTGCGGCGGCGGTCCATTGAGTCAAACCCGTACACATGGCGCGTGAGGGGGAAGGTTCCGCGCTTCCACTTCACCGCCTTCAGGCGGTCCAGGCTGTCATATTCCCAGATGCCCTCCGGGCCGCCATTGCCGTAGGCCAGGGAGGTGCGGCGTCCGCTCACCGGATCATAACCGTAAAGGGCCTGGCGGCCAAAGGCGCTGACGCTCTCCAGGCGGCCTGCCGCATCAAAGCCGTGTTCCGTGCTGCGGTTTGCTCCCGCCCAGCTCCACGACACCTCATCACTACGGTGGTTGCTGGCATGGTAACCATAGCTGAGCACCGCCCCGTCCAGCAACCCGCCGCTGATGCTCTCGCCACTCAGGGCGCCGTTTGGCCCATCGTAATGATAGGTATGCAGGCCCGCTGCATCTGTGGTGGTGTGCAGCCGTCCGTCCGGATGATAGGCATGGCTGATGGCCGGCGTGCCGTCGTTGTAAGTGATGCCCTCCAGCCGCCCGGCGTCATCATAGCTGTAAACGGCCGTCACGGGAGCCCCTTGGGCATTGGTCCGGCTCCAGCTCCGGCTCGCCAGGCGGGCGGTGGCCGGATCATAAAGGTAATTGGCGGAGTTGCTCAATGCGTCCGTTTTGTCTCGCAGCAGGCCGCTGGCGGGATCATAATCCCAAAGGGTGGCATCCCCCTCGCTCTCCGTGCCTGCTGTGGGCGTGGTGCGGAAGGTGTCCAGCCGGGAGAGATGCCCGTAGGCATCATACCCGTAGCGCAGCGGGGCCGTGCCGCTGCCGGAGACAAAGGTCACCCGGCCCAGGAGGTCATAGGCATAGTCCGTCCAGGTGCCGTCCGCGCGGATGTGACGGGACGGCCTGCCTGCCCCCAAGCTGCCCTGGGGATGGTAATGGTACATCTGCACCGGCAGAAACACCTCCCCACCCGCCGACCGGCGCTCCACCCGCAAAACACGGGAGCGCACGGTGCCATCCGGCAGGTCATCATAAACGGTGCGCAGGGCCACCCCGTTGGCTGAAGTTACCATGAACGGACGCTCCAGGGCATCATAGTCATAGGTCACTGTCCCGGGGGAAACGGGGTCAGGGAAACGGGGTCAGGCGACATGAAGCCTGACCCCGTTTTCCAGGCTATTGGTTGGCGCGTACGTGCATTCTACTCCCTATGCAACCTTGCATAAATTCGTGGCATCGTGGCTTCCACCAGCCGCCAATCAGGTTCGAAATTAATACTTCCCACTTGTTTTTCTAACCTCTCCCATATCCCATCTAATGACTTAACACCACCACGGTTAAACATAACTTCAGCTACATTATGATCGTAGCGTCGGGCCAAAATATGCCAGGCAACGGAACTAACGTCGAGACCGCTGTCTTGATTGTACTGCTCCGTGTCTATCACATCCGCAAAGCTATCGGCATTTAACAATACGGCATTCACCAAAGGACGCCCAGAAAGTATTAGATTTGAACAAAAGTCCGTTAAACCAGAGCCATTGGCCTCATCTGAGAAAACCGCGCAATATAAGTGATATGAACGAGGACTAAATAGTTTTGAAAATATGTTAGCTGCCTCGGCTTGAAATAAGACTAATTCATGATCAGAAAAATTTTCAAGATGCTGCCGCAGTTCCACGGCTCTGTGATAAAGATCACTTTTTGTTAAAATGTGTATAGTTCTCCACAACATATAATTATCAATTTACCGCTAGGGCTTCGGTTCTAGCCCTCACAAGTGCTTCTATCACAACAGCCGCCGCCGGGCCACCATTTTGTTGAGTAAAGCCCTGAGCCATATATCCTTCACAAATTTGAGCTTCAGATTGATTACCAGATTCAACTGCCCATTTCCAATTTTGGACATGGTTGGTCATGTCTTGCGCTGCTCCTTTTCCGTTAGCGAACATAATCGCCATACCCACAAGACCAGCAGCTCCCCCCACCTTTAGTCCAAGGGGTACTTTTCCACTGGCATTTCCGACTGATGTCATTGTTCTCTTACTGCTGAAAAAACTCTTTTTAGATTCATATTCCGTCGGGGCCTCTCCTGGTTTTAGCCGAGGATTTGTGGTATCTTTGGCAAGGTGGTATTTTTCATCACTAAGACGTTGGGTGCCAAGTGATTTATAATCGGGGTGTTCTTTAGCCAAATGGTCTTGAATTTCACGTTCCACGACCATCCGCTGGGCCTTCGCACTAGTCTGACTTGGATTATCTTCCGCAACGATTGTTCGGGAATAAGCAATTGTTCCCTCTTTATCCCTCAAGCTCTTCGCTTGATGGTTATGGTCATTCATCCGTTCGGCTGGCGGCCGTTCAGTTTCCCCGACATAGTACTCTTTCGTTTTGTGATTTATCTCAACATAAACACTGCCGACTTCTTTAGCTGCCAAACCTCTCGGATCGAACTTGCTCCAAGGATTCTGTTTCACATACGCATACAAGTTGGGGCCGTCCACGAACCCCGCAGGGTCGCGGCTCAGCCACACGCCGGTTTCCAGGTCGCGGTAGCGGAAGCCTTCGTTGAGCAGGCCGGTGGGGTCTTCCTCTTTGCTGTTGGCGCGCTGGCGGTCTTCGTTGACCCCGGTCTCCTGGGTGCGGCGGCCGTAGGCTTCGTAGCTGGCCTGCCAGGTGATCGCACGGCTATGGTTGCTCTGCGCCACGATGTCGCCCCGGCCGTTGCTGAGGCTGTATTTCAGGGTGGTTCCGCGCTGGCTGTAGAGCATGCCGCCTACGCCGCCGCCCATGTCCGGGCCGCGCAGGTAATGCACGGTGGGCTGCAGGCTCGGGGTGACGGTGACTGGCGTGCTGCCCTCATACTCGGCCAGGCTGACGCCGCCGGAGAAGACCACTGCGCGGTTCTTCGCCGGACCTGTGGCGGGCGTCTCCTGCGTGGCGATGCGTCGTGTGCGGTAGTCATAGGCATAGTGGTGCTCGCCGCCGTCGGGAGTGTTCACCGTTACCAGCCG
This sequence comes from Prosthecobacter sp. SYSU 5D2, assembly GCF_039655865.1. Classification (NCBI taxonomy): domain Bacteria; kingdom Pseudomonadati; phylum Verrucomicrobiota; class Verrucomicrobiia; order Verrucomicrobiales; family Verrucomicrobiaceae; genus Prosthecobacter; species Prosthecobacter sp. SYSU 5D2. Next base: position 7,523 of record NZ_JBBYXL010000010.1, read on the forward strand.
GTCCTGCGCGTCCCAGTGGTAGGTGGTCGTGCCGGTGGCCGCTTCCGCCGGTGCTAGCGCGATTGAGGCCGCCCCGCCGGTGATCGCCTGGCTGGCACGGTTGCCGGCATCGTCATAGATCAGTGTGGCCTGGCGCAGAATGGTCCCTGCTGGCATCTCGCGTTTTTCCCAGGCCGTGAGCTGGTTGGCGCTGTTGTAATGGTAATCCCAATGGCCCGCGCCGCTGCCGCCAGTCACTGTTTTGCTCGCCCGGTTGTTGGCGTCATCATAGGCATACACCGTGTTGGTGTCGCTGCCGCTGCCGGTGGGCAGGTCAATGATTTCTCCGGTCAAGCGGCTGGCATCGTCATAACTGAGCGTCGTGGTCTTCACGCCGCTACCGCCCAGCGCACCAGGCCAGCTTTCCTCCTGTGTCATCAAATTGCCCAGGGCGTTGTAAGTCCAGTCAAACTTGGCCAGGATGCCGGTGGGGGTGCGGTTTTCCAGGCTGCTGTACAGCGTGCGATGCTTCAACCTGCCGGCCAGGTCGTAATCGTTTTCCGTCACCTGGCCGTTGCCAAGCATCAGGATCACGGCTCGTCCGGCGCGGTCATAACCATAGGTGGTCAGGCGGCCGCCTTCGGCGATGGTCTCAGGCCTGTTCATCGCATCATAACTGGTCTCCACCGTCCGCCCCGTGCCATAAACGGCGCGGATGCGGTTGCCTGCCACGTCATAAGTGTATGTATGCGTAATACCCTGCGAGGTCTCCGTGAGCATGCGCCCGCCCAGGTCATAGGTGAAGCTGACGGCGGCCTCCGGGCGGCCCGCCTCCGTGACGGTCAGGACGCGGCCTTTGGCGTCATAAGTCATGGTACGCGACAGCGCAGCGGCTCCGTCACCGGCAGGGGCGCTGCTGGTCAGCACACGGTCACGCTCATCATAGGTGAAGGTGGTGGTGATATTACGCGGCGAAGTCTGCGTGAGCTTCTGCACCGCATTGTAGGTGTGGGTGATCGTGTCGCCGTTGTCAAAGGTCTGCGTGAGCAGCCGGTTCAGCCCGTCATAGGTGAAATCCGTCTCCTGGTCCTTGCCATCCACCACCTTCGTGCGGTTGCCTGCGGCATCGTATTCAAACCGGTTGAGGATGTTCTCCGGGTCCACGCTGGTCAGCAGGCGGCTGTGCGCATCGTAAGTGTTGGTCGTCGTATGGCCCAGGGCATTGGTCAGCGTCAGCACATTGCCGCGCGTGTCATGCGTGCTGCGGGTTTTGTTCTGCAGCGCATCCGTCACCGCATACACGCGGCCCGCGCGGTCATAGGCCTTCGTGGTCACGCCGCCGCCTGTGTCCTCCACGCTCAGCACCTGGCCGGCAGCATCATAGACCGTCTTGCTCACCAGGCGCACAAACTCCGCCGCCTCCGCATCCCACACCGGTGGGCTCACCGTCTGGATGGGCCGGTTGCGGGCATCGTAAAAGGTGTACGTGATGCCTCCCAGCGGACCTTTTTGCGTGAGCTGGTTGCCCGCCGCATCATACGTGTATTCCAGCACCGGGGTCTCACCGCCCACAGCGGGAAGCTCCGTGCGGATCAGCCGCCCGGCGGCGTCATAATGCATCATCGTCGCCGCTTCCGCCTCATCCACGGTGCAGAACACCTTGCCGTCGTGGGTATAGTAATGCCGCACCGTGGTGTCATCCGGATAGGTCGTTTCTATCACCTGGCCAAAGGCATCATAAACATGCTCCGTGGTCCGGTTCAGCGGATCCGTGATGGTCAGCGGATTGCCCACCGCGTCATAGGTCGTGTGGGTGCTGCCATAACCCGCCACCGTTTTCGTGACGGGCCGGTAAAGCTTGTCATACACAAACGTGGTCACCACGCCGCGCGGATCCGTCACCTTCGTCGGTTTAAAGCCGCTCACATCAAACACCCCGCCTCCGGAGTTGGCCCCATATTCATAAGAGGTCACCTGCCCCCCGTCATTGACCTCCTTCAGGCGGCCGATGCCGTCATAAGTATAAGTGGTCACCTTTCCGCCAGGGTCGGTCTGGGTTTGGATCTGGCCGCGGGAGGTGTAGGTCGTGCTTTGGACGATATCACCGTTATAGACCATCTGGCCGGTCACCTCATTGTATGTCGCGGTGGTGTAGTTGGGATCGGCCGCCCAATCGCCGTCCAGATTGAGAGTGGTGGAGATCCTTCGGTTCAGGTCGTCGTAGCCATGGAAGGTATACACGCGGTTTTCATTACTTTCACGCCACAGATTGCCATGGTCATCATACTCGAAAGTTTTATATTTGCCGTCGTCATAGACCACCGAAGTCAGGAGATTTCTAGCACCATAACCATATCCAAAATTGGTGAGCCTCCCCAGCCCATCAATCACTGTGCGTTTGTTTCCATTGAAATCGCAAATAGTAGTTGTGGAACTGATCTCGACAAAATCCTGGTCTTCATAGGTTCCTATCGTCTGAGTCTTTTCTGTCCACAAGCCGCCGTCCAGCGTCGTCAGAATCACCGTGGGCGGCATGTTTTCCTGGGCAGTGGATGAGATGGTTTCCTTGACCACCAGGCCTTTGAATGTCTCATGGTATTCATAGGTGGTGATCTTTCCTGCACCGCCAGGAACCATGACCGTCTCAGACAGGCGTCTGCCGGTGACAGGTTCCACCTCATAACTGGTGAGAATTCCCCGCTCATCCTGGATGGATGACATCACCCGGGTATCAGGTGCATAGGTGAAGTGCTTTTCCCCAGCCATCGCATTGACCTCCTTGACCGGGTCATCATAATAAAAACCGGACATTCCAGAGAACTGGTTGCCCGCATGTTCGTATTCGAAAGTGGTGGTGTTACCGGAAGCATCCGTCGCGGATGCCAGGGCCATGCCGGCGGCGACATTAAATTCATAGGACTCTGTGACAGGTAAACCGGTGGTTCCCTGGCATTGAATGCTCATGTTCAGATAATTCACCAAAAAATGAGTGGATGTCAGGTCATCATCCGGCCCATTCCTGTTTTTACCCCAGGCAGGATCGAAGATGACGGGGTCGGTAAACTGGTACGTCGTGGTCTGGTCCGGCATGGTGACAATGTTGACGACGCCTGGTGCAAACACCTGGCCGCCAATCGGTGCCGTGAGTCCCGGTCCGGCATCCCGGCTGCCTTGAAACGAGATTACGGATTCAGGGCTGTAGATCTTTTGCACCATGAAAGGCAGCCCCATCTGGATTCTCTCCATAGGAAGATTGTTGACCATTTCCTGAAAACGGACACTTTGGTCCGATATCCAATTGAACAAATACTCTCTTCCCAGTTCATCTACGATGCGGAAAAGGTCAATATGATGGAAAGTCAGAACCTTGGTGGGGTCCGCTGGGGTGGGGTCCTGCACCTGCCTATACTGGTAATCATAGTAAACGGTGGTCCAGTTCTTGGTCACAGAACGAAGCGCGGACAGCCCCCCGGGTGAGGGGAACGTATTGTCTTCGTGCGCCACATAGGAATAAGTAATGATGTGCCCCAGCGGATCACGGATCTCGGTGACTTTGCCATTGTGCTGCTTGATCTGGATCTCACGGCCGGTCCGATGAGGATCATAGATCCGGCTGGGTATCAGCGTGTCATTGCTGGCATAATGATAAACTAGCTCGTTTCCCCAGCGGTCCGTCACCTTTTTCAGCCTTGCATAAGTGATCTTGCTGCCGCGGCCTTCATCAGTGATGCGGTCACTGGGCATGATCTGTTCGATGCTGGTCAGTTCGTACTCGCAGACTGTGCCAAATTTTTTACGCAGGATTGCCTGGCTAAGGTCCTCACCCTCCGTGGTCAGGGTGTTAAAACTGGTCTTGGCATCATTCAATTCGTCACGAGAGTGCTGCCAGACCTCGTCCTGCAAAAGGAACTGCTGGCGAGCGCCCTGCTCATCCACCACCGTCGCCCGAAGGCTGGCGGTGCTGAATTTTCCCAGGGTTTCATAGCGGATGTAGGAACAGATGTTGGACGACCAGCCGGGACCAAAGGCGGCCTCCGGGCGCTCCCACGGCCGAAGACCTGAACGGTTGTTCCAAATCTCCGTCGCCAGATCTCTGCGGACCATCAGGGGTAGAAGACTGTCTGCCGTTTCTGCATAAACATCACTGACGGAATGCCTGAGCTGACGGTTAAACGCATCCACATAGGTCTCCTCAGGATTCTGCCCGGACTCGTCCTGCTGCTGGGGCTTGGCATCGGGAATGGGCAGCCCGTTGATGCCGATTTTCCGGTAGCGCGGGCCGCTGGAGTCACTGATAGAAACACCTCCAACCAAGGTAGGCGGATCCGGGGGGGCTTCCACAGGCACCACAGTGATCTCCTTCTCCTCCCCCGGCGCGGGAGCCAAGATGACTTCTGAGCGCGGATTTCCAGAATCCAGCATTTGAAAGAGCTCCCCATCCACCCTCACCGCCACGATCCCCCAGCTTTTATCGTCCTCCGGCGGGAGCAAATCTACCTGCGCCGTTTCTTTGTAACTCGTATCTGGGGTGATCGGGAGCCCTCCATCCTCGCATGTGCAGTCGTCTGAGCCACCCAGCAACGGATGTGTGCATGGAATCCGGCCATCTTCACAATCTAGATTAGTGCAGGCTGGAGTGACAAAACCGCTCCCATCACAACTGAGGCACCCAGGTTGGGGGGGGGCACAATTTGGGCAGTCTCCGTTTTGGCATTCTGTACAAGCAATATCGGTTCTACCGGTGTCGTAGCAGGTTGCGCAGCCTGTCGGCCAGTCGATTTTACCTGTGCCACTACAGTTCGAACAGTCCTCACCCAGGTAAAGCCAGCCTTGTCCGCCGCACTCCGTGCAGTCCTCTTTAGGTGTGTGATATTGACAGTCCGTGCAATTGCCACGGACAGACGCATCACCGCCACATGTAGCGCAATATCCAGACCCGCCGCAGGTATTACAATGGTTATTGCATTCAACACAGACTTGCTCTGCCGGACATTGAATGCATTGTGTGTAACCTTCGCCCGCACAGTCACCGCAGATATCGCCGTGGCAAAAAATGCAATCTCCAAGGTTAGGATCCTCCGGTGTGCCGCCCACGCTGGATTTGATGGTATTGCTGGCGCTGATTGACTCGCTTGTTGAAGTTTTATACTCCCCGGTGGAGGAATCAGTGACGGTTCTGTAAACCGTAATTTTAGTATCATAGGAGGGCAGTCCCTCTGGCGGATCTCCGCTCTCCCAGCCGCCGCCTTCATTGAAGGACTTGTTGACCGGTGTGCCGGCCTCCAGATCCGCCCGAATCTGAGCTTGATAACGCTGCAGCAGGCCTCCAGGCACGGTGGGTGCCGTGGGGGCGCTTTGCTGGTGGAAGGTGTCCGTGTCATGGGCACCGCTCTGTGAATCTTGAAGCCGGGGATGTGTGCCGTAACGAAACTCCGTGAGATTGCTCAGCCGGTCATTGTCTTCATCCCGTCCCGCATCCACAGGGGAGCGGACATCCAGAAAGTACTTATGCTCCCACACATCAGGCATACCGTCTCCATCGGCATCTCCGGTGACCAGAGACTGATGCCATGATTTTCCCCATACTTGGTTAATCCAGGTCATGTCTGGCGTACTCCCGTTCGTTTCCGGATTGCCAGGGTCAAGCGCGTAAACCATCTCCTCAAAGTTCAGCACCCCATCGCCGTCCAAATCCTCCACGGAATCCCCAAAAGTGTATTTGTCGAAATGCCCTGGATAAACCGTGTTCCAGTAGTCTTCCTGGATGTCGGTCATGCCGTCACGGTCATTATCATAGACATGCAAATTTCCATCCAGGCGCGTGCCCTGGAGGTACTCCTGCAAATTGCTGGTATGATCCGCATCCAGGTCGCCCTGAGCATCTTCAGGATTAATCGAACTCATGGCCGGAGCATAAAAATTCTCAATGGCATCCGGGATCCCGTCATTGTCACTGTCCGTGACATCCACCATCAGGCTGTCCAGATAAAGTGAACTTAATGAATGCGGATTGTTCGGGTCCGAAAAATAGACCGCGAGTTCATCCAGATCTGTCAGCCCGTCATCATCCGTGTCAATTTTCCAGGGATCAGTCCCATACATGATTTCCTCCCCATCATAGAGACCGTCGCCATCTGAGTCAGCCAGCCAAGGATCCGTATAAAAAACGTACACTTCATCATCGTCTGTCAGACCATCACCGTCAGAATCAAGCGGCTCATAAACTTCCTCGCTATCATTGGTACCATTGTAGTTCCAGTCTTCCCACAAGTTTGGGTCATCCGGGTGAGAATCATTTCCGTCATGATGTCCGTCTCCGTCCATGTCTGACGGTGGATCGTCTACTGGTGGATCGTCACCTTCATTGTATCCGTTGGCATCCCAGTCACTCCATAAATGCAGATCATAGGGATGGGAGTCATCCTGATTGAAAAAACCATCCCCATCTTCGTCCCCGTAGGGATCCAGTTCGACGGGGTCGTCATTGTTTCCATCATAATCCCAGTCGCACCACAAATATGGATCGTAGGGGTGGGAGTCATCTTGATTTAGGACAGTGTCGCCATCTTCATCTCCATAAGGATCCAGCTCAAGTATTTCATCATTGTTGCCGTCGCCATCCCAGTCACTCCATAAGTTCGGGTCATAGGGGTGGGAGTCGTCCTGATTGATAACATTGTCCCCATCTTCGTCTGAATAAGGATCCAGTTCAACGGGTTCGTCGTTGCTGCCGTCATCATCCCAGTCGCACCACAAATTTAGATCATAGGGGTGGGAGTCGTCTTGATTGAGAACACTGTCGCCGTCTTCGTCCCCATAGGGATCCAGTTCGACGGGCTCGTCATTGTTTCCATCATAATCCCAGTCGCACCACAGATTTGGATCCTCAGGATGAGAGTCGTCCTGGTTGGCATAACTGTCCCCGTCATCGTCACCATATGGGTCTGACTCCTCAGCCATAAACGGATCTGGATCATCGATGTTTTTGATGCCATCTCCATCCCAGTCAAAATAGCTGTGTCCTGGACCGTCCACGGAATAGTCCACGCCGTAGTATCCATAGGCTTCATCGTGATCGCTGTAACCGTTGTCATTGGTATCCCAGTCCAGGGGGTCATAACCACTGTCTATTCCGCCCAATAAATCCACCTCATCACCATCCGTGATGCCGTCCGCATCGGTGTCCGGATTGAGCGGGTCGGTGCCCCACGCGATCTCCCTTTCATTGGACATCCCGTCACCATCGGAGTCCAAATTATCGGAATGATACCACCAAAGCTCCCCATCATCCCAGACGCCATTGTCATTCCAATCTTCAAACTGGATGATGTCGGCTCCGTTGTCATAGGATCCAATGGTCACCCCAAAGGATGAAGGCAGCAGGGAGAACGGCAGGACGGCCAGCAGCAGACTGTGCACTAGCAGCCTGAAGCCTTCATGCCGCCGGATGAAACTGAGCAGCAAGGTGTCACGAAATCGGGAACTTCGGGAGTGCTTCATGGTTGGGAGGAGCTTAATTGCTTTTAGGAGCTGGGGCAGATTTTGGAGCGTGCTGTGCTGGGGACGCAGGCTGGGAGGGCCTGGCAGGAGCGATTCCGGTCTGTCCGCCAGGACCTGGGGGTGATGCAGGGCGCGGACGGGAAGTGAGGGGCCGCTGGGGGCTGCCGGGGCGTGGTGCTGTGCTGCTGCCGGACGTGGAATGAAGCATTGGCCGCTGCCCCACGGGAGGAGATCCAGGGGCAGTATTCCGGGCAAGCGGTGAACTGGTCTGGCTGGCAGGAGGTCCGGGTAGCGGCAGTTTCCTAGCGGGTATTTGTACGGCTTTTGAAGGATCCAGCTTTGTTTGCGGGGCAGGCAGAACAAAGGCGGTGCAAACCGTTATAAAATAAAATGGCCATACCGAAAGACTGAAAAATCGGCTGAACCCATGCATGGTCCTGGCTGACCATTCCTTGCCGGTATCCGCACCGATACCGGCATCCACAGTCGCTAGTAGCAACAAGCAAACTAGTACATTCATTCCCGCAGGATCAGAATGAATGGAGGCAAGAAACAGGACTAAAACCGCCAGGCCTTTGATGATGGGTGATGGCATAAATACCTCTCAATAAAATTGTTTTTTCGCAGGTTTACTAAATTGGATGACCCAATAACAAGTAATTATTTTCATGATCGTAAAATAATGACATGAATGCATGAAGTCACTCTGCATAAGGTAAAGTAAAGCATTTACGTACCCATAAAGGTATTTCTTGGGGTGATCATTTCAGTGAAACTGTGATGAGACAAATTATTTCACGAGCGATCAAGCAGGCTAATTTCGTAGAGCTGATTGAATAGAGGTGACGGACTGCTGGTTCTTCGCATCGCTTGGCTTTACAGTTCGTCCGGCAACTTGTTTCTTGTTTTTGGCATTATGTTTTTCCAAGCTGTATCTCCAACCATGAAGCACCTCGTTTCTTCTTTTCTATTTTTGAGTTCGCTCATGGCCCAAGCCGTCGAAGCTGTTAAAATCGGTTCTGACAATGGCGTGGAGCAGGTTGTGCTGGCGCAGACGGCACAGGATGGAAAACTCACTTTGCTGCCCGCCCACTGCTTTTTCTCCGGGGCCGATGGGGCGAAGCTCGCGGGCGAATCACCTATGCAGGATGAACTCAATGACGGCAAACAGTGGTCGCGGATCGAAGGCCTGCGCTCGCCGGAGCAACGCATCGTCTTTCCGCTGTGGTTGCATGCCGATGGCGTGGTCTCTGGAAAGATCAACGGCAGCGGCCGTTTCAATGTGCAGATGGGCGAATCGAAAGCGGCGGCGGCAGGCGGATTTGAGATCAAGGGTGCCAAGGGAGGCCGCGTGGATCTTGTGCTGTCACCCGCAGGTCCGGCAACCATCGAGAGCATTGAATTGAGCGGCCCGGGTATGGCCGGGGCGCAGTTGCTGCGTGCCCGCTGGCGTCCGGCGGCGATTCACAGCGGCTTTAAAAGCTCATCGCTCGGGGCCGCTCAGAGCCGGTTGTGGATCATGGAGGTGCGCCCCATCTTCGGCGAAAAAGATTTCTACAGCCCGATCACGACGCCCTTTGGCTATTTCGGCTCCACGTTCAACCCGGACCAGACCTCCGGCGGCATCAATTTCTCCATGTGGTCATTTAAGCGGGGTGCGGCGGAACCGCCCATTGCCCAGCTCTCGCATCTGCTCGCCATCGGCAGTCCGGAGGCAACCTTTGGGCACTTTGATCACGAAGGCACCGGGGTGAAACTGCGTGACTGGAATCCGTATGAGGGCCAGACCATCGCCTCGACGGTGCTCGCACTGCGCATCGAGCCCGGCAAGCCCTACGACACCTACACCGGCTGGTTCCTGGACCAAAAGACGCGCCAGTGGCGCCTGTATGCCAGCGGCAGGAAGTGGTCGGAGAATCGAAGCGTGGAGAACCTGCTGCCGGGCTGCTTTGTGGAGGTACCGGGCCCGCCGCACATCCAGCGTACGGGGCACATCATGCGCGCGGCGGACTTCCGCGGCTGGTGCCTGGATGACCAGGGCACGTGGCATCAGTTCGATATCATGAATGGCAGCAAGGCGGATGCGAATCGCGAGCAGACGAACTGCCTGTGGTCGCTGAGCAACGACGGCTGGTTCCGCATGGCCATGGGAGGCATCACCCACTACCGCTACCCGAAAGGCGTGGATGTCACCGCGCCGCCGATGAAGGTGATGCCCGACTACATGAGCGCTGCCGCACTCAAGGGGCTCGCTTTTCCCACGACCGTCACCGTCAAGCGCATCATCCGTCAGGGCGGCCAGGTACATGTCGAGCTGGACCTGCTAACGATCTCCAAAAGTCGCAGCAAGGCAAAGGTCTTCTTCGGTCCTGAAGATGCGCTTACCTTTGACCATCGCTGGGCGAAGTCTCAGGACCTCGGCGAGATTGCACCCGGCATCCAGCGCATCGTATTCGATGGCGCGCCTGCATCCGGCTTCTGCCGCATCCTTGTCACCAACGAAACCGGCAGCTACTTCACGAACGAATCCACTGTTTGGGAATGATTCCAAGATGCCAGGTCCCGAAGCAGGCAGGAAAAGAAAATGAGTGTGCCATTATGGCCTCTCCATGCGCCGCTACTTGCGGCGACGGCGCAGACAGAGGGTGGTGAAGGCGAGGGCGAGGAGGCTCAGGCGGCCGGGCTCGGGAACGAGGGAGATGGAGAGGACGCCGGTGGTGAGTAGGTCTTCCGTGTTCCAGATGAGGCCGTCGGGCAGGAGGGGGAGGTCGTAGGTGGAGATCTCGCCATAAACGCCGGTGAGGCCGGTCCAGTCGAAAAGCTGCCACTGGTCATTGGCGGCCCAGCCGGTCATGCCATTGGGATTGAGCACCCGCAGGGTGGTGCCGAAGCCGAAGCTGGCCTGGCCGCTGATGGCAAGGAGGTCGGCGGCGGATGCGCTGGCGGTGTTGTCACCGAGACCCGCGCCGGAGAAGAGGTCCAGCCAGAGGACGGAGCTGTTTTCCAGCGAGAGCATGCCGCTGCCCAGTGTGGCGAGGGTGAGCTTGCCGGCCTCGTTGCTGAGTCTGCCCAGGCCAGGATTCAGAGTGCCGCCGGTGATGTAAATGGGCTTGTCTAATGCCGGGGCGATGCGGCCGGTGCCGCCCAGGGTGGCTGAAGTAACAACCACGGGTCCCAGGCCGGTGGCGGAGCCGGTGGCAGGGTCGTTATTGACCAGCAGGGTGCCGCTGTTGATGGCGGTGCCGCCGCTGTAGGTGCTGCTGCCGGTGATGGCCCAGGTGCCGACGCCGTCTTTTTCAATCCGGGCGAGGATGGTGGCGCTGGCATCGCTGATGCCGACGACTTCATTGAGCCCGGTATTGGTACCGGTGAGACGGAGGACGCGGTTTACCACATTGCTGCCGCCTGTCAGGAAGGGACTGGTGAATTTCAGTGTGCCGGTGCCGGTGTTTTCCAGCACGGCCTCGACGGCGGCGATGTCCCTTTCAACATCACTGTTGGTGAGGTTGATGGGGCGGTTAGTGGTGGAATTGGTGCTGCCGACATAGCGGATGACGGAGATGGCGGTTGAACCGACGGCACTGGTGGTGGCATCGGACAGAGTGAGGGTGGCGGCGGAGGGATTGATATCGCCGGTGCCGAGGGAGCTGGGGAGGCCGGCATCGGCCAGTTTTTCCACTTCGATGGTGCCGCGAGAAAGAATGGTGCGGCCGATGTAGGTGTTGTTAGCGCCGAGTTTGAGCAGGCTGTTGAGGGAGGCGAGGCGCAGTTCCAGGTTGTTTTCATTCGTGCCCGACCCGCCGATGTAACCTTTGCTGAAATCACTGGGCACGCTGACAGATCCGGTGAGGGTAAGACGCGAGAGGGCGGTGGAGCCGCCGACGATGCGGTTATCCGTACCGATGCCCACAGTCTGGATGTAATCCACACTGCTGGCGGTGAAAGGGGTGTCTGGCAGGCCGAGGATGACCTTGGCACTGGTGGCTCCGGAGCCGATGAGAAACTCGATGCTGGTGCTCACGGTGCCGCCGAACTGGATGGAGCCTTCATAAACGCGGACATTGCCGGTGAAGGTATTGGCCCCGGAGAGGATGACCAGACCCGGCCCGGCCTTGGCCAGGGAGACGGTGGCCGAGGCACCAGTGGAGCCCAGGGAGCTGGTGATCGCGGACGTGATAAGCAGGGGCGCGGCAGTATTGTTTTGAATGATCGTGAGGTCCGGGTTGGTGCTGGTAGTGGAGGGGGCGGCGCGGAGGATGTCGGTGGAGATGGTGCTGGTGTTTGCCCCGACGGTGCTGGAGACGAGGATGCCGCCGGTGGTCAGGGTGGTGACGGCGTCACCATCCGTGATGAGGGTGGCCTGAGGCTGGGCGAAGCGCAGGCTGCTGAGGGTCGTGTCGGTTCCCAGATTGGTCGTGGTGACGGTGGAGGCGATGTCGGCATTGCCGCTCAGGGAATCCAAAGTGGAGGCGGTATAACCGGCCGCACCGCTCAGCGTGGAGAGCTTGATGACCGGGCGGGTGCCGCCGGAGATCGCGCCCGTGGCGGCCCATTCATCGCCGTTCACACTGTCGCGGATGTAGGCGAAGGCACGGCCGTTGGCGGTAAGCAGGGCATTGTCCGTACCGCCTGCGACGCGGAGGCTGCTGCCTGCGGGAAGATCCAGGCCCAGCAGGCCGCCAAAGCTGCGGGTGATGCTGCCAAAGGAGAGAGACAGGCTTGCAGCACCGTTGGGAGCCAGGCTGATGTTGGCCAGATTGGTGACTGTCAGCGTGCCGAAGGTCTGGGCATTGGCCTCGCCCGCCCTGCCGGTGAGGCGGAGGAGGGTGCCATTCATGGTATAGGCCACCGGGGTGGCGATGCCATTGTATAAAATGTTGTTCGTGGGGGAGGTTGGGGCGGAAAAGTCCAGATGAATGGTCCCTGCGGTCTGAGTCATGGCGGCGGTGAAGACCTGGGTGCCTGCAAAGGTGAGCGTGCCCGCGCCGTCCTTCGTCACCACGTTGGCGGCCGCGTTTAACTGGCCCTGGATGCGGAAATCCCCCGCCCCGCCAAAAAAGGTGGTGGCGCCAGAGGCACTGGCGGTGATGACGGCGGTGGTGCCGGTGGCCCCTTTGAAAACGAGGGTGCCGGATTCACTGGTGAAGCGGGAGGTCTGGGCGACGGTCACCACCTGGTTCAGTTCGTTCACGCCGGAGGTGTTGACCAGGGCGCCGATGCCATTGGCCCCCAGGCCGTTGAGGGTGATAGGTTTGGTCAGGCTGATGTCCCCGGCCAGGCGCAGGGTGCCATTGCTCTGGACAGTGGTGGCGGCGGTTCCAGAGCCCAGGGCGGTGGAGTGGGCGGCCTCCACCTCGCCACTGCTGATCTGGGTGGCACCGGTATAAGTATTGGCCCCGGCGAGGACGGTCTTGCCGGTGCCGTTGAAGTAAAGGGTGAGCGCGCTGCTGCCATTGTTTTCAATGACAGAATGGATGGTCAGGGTGCCCGTTTTGGACAGGTTGCTCAGCCACATCTGGGCCGTACCGGTGCCGGCACGAAGAGCGCCTGCGCTGCCGGGAATGCCAATGTCCAGGCTCAGGGCATCCTCCGTGAGCTGGATGCCCCCGGTGCTGCCGAGGCGCAGCACATTGCCGGTGCCAATGTCCACGGTGCGGGCGCTGGTGGCATCCGTCATGGAAAGGGTATTGACCTGATACGTGCCGCTGCCGCCCAGCACGTTGCCGGTGGAACTGGCGCTGATGCCCACATCCGCAGCCGCTCCCAGGCTGCTCAGGGATTCCCCTGTGACGTATTCGGTGCTGCCGGTGAAGGCGGTCAGCAGGCCGCCCTGCACGTTCGCCCAGGTTCCATGTCCGGCTTTGTTGACCAGCGCAGCCCAGGGGCCGAGGAAGCCGTCCGGAGTGGTGGTGGAGATGGTCCCCGGTGTTTCAGATACAAAGGTGATGGAGGCCGGTGTTGTACGCGTGATATTGCCCAGGCCGACACTCATGCTGCCTCCATGGCCTGCGGCCAGGATGAGGTTGGAACGGTTGCCGGTCAGGGCCAGATCTCCAAAACGCTGGCTGTTGTCCGTGAGGTCCGCGCCCTGGAGGATCAAGGTGGCGGTGCCGCCGGTGCCGCCGATCATGTTCAGCGCCCCGGCCGTCTCCACGCCGTTGTACAGCATGTCGGACTGGGGGGCGTTTTCAGCGGCAAAGTTTACGACAGTGATGCCGGGTGCGGCGGCCCCGGTGCGGCCGATGGTGGTAGCCCCTTGGTAAGTGCTGGTGCCATTGAGGGTCAGGATGCTGTTGACGGAGGAGGCGAAGCGCTGCAACCCGCCGACACCCGTGATGGGACCTGCGATGACGGTGTTGACAATGTTGCGGTTGGTTTGGATGGCAGCATCTTCTGCCAGGGTGATTTCGCCACTGAAAACCATGTTGCTGCTGTCCACACGGAGGGCCCCGCTGCCCTGGCCGATACCGGCGAGGATGATGGGCATGGCGTAAGTGTTGCTTGTGCCGCCTGCCGCCAGGACGCTGCCATTCTGCACAATGATGCGCTCCAGGCTGCTGACGGTGTTGCTGCCGGCCAGCAGCATGAAGATGCCGTTGTCTGCCGCCCGTGCATTGATGTTGAGCACGCCTTTGAGGTCCGGGTTGGTCCCTGAGAAGCGCACGTATTGAAAGGCATTGATCCTGGTTTCATCCGCCCGTTGGATGGTCAGCCCATTACCGATGAGGACGGAATTCACGTTGATAAACAGCACGCCCGAGCTGCCGCTGGAGGTGTTGTTGGCAGCTTCGATGATGGCATTGTCAGCAAACTGGAGGGTGCCTCCGGATAGGGTATAAGCGCTGGTCAGGGGTAGCTCGGCTGCGGCGGAGGCGCTCAGGGCATTGAAGCGCAGGCCTCCCACTTTGACGGTGCCGTCCACCGTCACCGTGCCGCCTGTGCGGCTGGCGCTGCTGCCGAAGGCGGCGATGGCGGATCCGCTGTTGTCCCACGTCGTGTTAGTCAGGCCGTTGTACCATAGATTGTTAACCAGGTTCCAGGTGCCTGTGCCGTTCTGGACGCCGTCTGTGACTGAATCAGCATCCCAGGTGAGCTGGGCGGACAGCGTACCGCTGGCAATAAGCAGTCCGAAGAAGACGCAGGCGATGGGGTGAGGAGTCATGGTGCAGGAAGTTCAGGTCCCTGGACGGGGCCGTGGACTCCCTGCACCATGAGGTGCTTGGGTTTAGATTCAGGCTCCGGGGGAGGGTAGGAGGAAATCAAGCATTGCATGTGCCAGAGAAGGACCGGACAACCGTTCTCCGCACAGAAGTATCAGACTTGGTCCGGTTTGCTTCGCAGGTGGTAAATTGCCCGATTCAACCTGCCCTGATTTTTGGGATTTACTCCTGCCAGTGAACCTCGCTATAAACCGGGTTAATACAATTATATAACGGCATATCACTAGTCAGGATTCATTGTTATGGGCGCTAAGCGTTGGTTTTTTCTTATTTTCCTAATGACGGTGGGACTGGCAGTCTTCTGGTGTTTCCAAGAGTGTGCGGATACTGCCCAAAATCCGCCTGTTTCTGCGGGGTTGCCGTTAGCAGGTGCGGAAGCAGCCATCCTGGTCAAGCCGCCGCTCCCAAAACAACAGCAGATGCCGGAAGGAACGGCCCTGGAGTCTTTTCAAGACTGGACGGAGCGGTATCTGACGGCGGCGGCTCACGAAAAGCCGGATCTGGAAGAGAAGGGGAGGATTTTGGCCCAGCAGCGCCGCCCTGTTTTCAAGGATCTCATCACAAGTGATCCGCAGCGTGCCTTGATGCAGGCTGTGCCCATGGTGGTGCGCCAGAAGCTGCCGCTCAGTGTCGTGGCGCTGCTGGAGGAGCGCATCGCCGTTCGCGGGGTGCTGCGCCAATACTGGCGTGCGCCTGAGCCGGGCAATGAGGAGCCGCCTGTGGTGCGCTATGTCGAGGCTGAAGATGGCCGTACCCTGGAGGCCTTTGTTTATGGACGGCGTGCCCAGGAACCTGGCTGGGTGATGAATGCCTCCTTGAATGGCGTCGCCATGGATGGCCAGTTTGCCGTGAATGAAAGCCCCCTGCGGCGGCTGGAACAGGGGGAGGTCGCGGACCCTCGCAAAAAGGCGGTCGAAGTCTGCCCTGTATCCGGAAACGTGACAGCAGCGGTGCCAAGTGGGGAGCCTGTCACCGAATGGACGCCCGTCGTGGAGGTGTATGACGAAATCATCTATCTCTGTGATGGTGCCCACATCGTTCCCTATGAGCAGTCGCTGATTCAGGGAGAGTCTTCCACGGGCGGTGCGCAGGGTTTCACCGGCATCCTGCCTTCAGCGCCAACGCCATCCGTGGGTGTGGTGAAGGTGCTTTGCATCCCCGCCGTCTTTGCTGACCAGGGCCAGGTCCCGGCCAGCGAGGCCACCATGCTGAACATGTTGAAGGAAACGGGAGACTTTTACCAGACGACCTCCTATGGCAGGCTGACGCTCCAGGCGACAGTCATTCCTCCGGTGGTGCTACCGCGTAACCAAGCCTGGTACAAGGGCAAGGACACCACGGACGGCTACATCAAGGAGATAGATGGCCTGGGCCAGGAGATGGCGCATGCGAAAGAGGAAGCGCGCAAGCTCGGATATGACTGGCAGGATTACCATGCCACCATTGTGCGTGCCAACGGAGGCGCGCGCTCACCTACCAGCTTTGGCAGCGTGGGCGGGGGCAATGTGTGGATGCGATCGGACAGCATCAGCACCTGCTCCCATGAGATCGGCCACGCCTTCGGCCTCACGCATGCCAATTTCTGGCAGACCAACGGGTCCAGCATCATCGGTCCTGGCGGCAATGTGGAGTATGGCCACAGCTACGACAACATGGGCAGCACCAGCCCGCCAAACGGGCACTGGAATGTGCAGGCCAAAAACCAGGTCAAATGGCTGCCGGATGAATTTTCCCCCGCCATTTCCCGCAGCGGCCTGTACCGGATCCATGCCTTTGACACCGCCCGTCTGGAGCCGGGGCTGCGCTATGGTCTGCGCATCACCAAGGATGCCAACCGCAGCTACTGGGGGGAGCATCGTACCTTGTTCTCCACCAACAACTGGGCCTCAAACGGACTCCTGCTGGGCTGGAAGTGGGCGGCCAACAGCGGGGGCAACCTGCAGCTTCTGGACACCACACCTGGCTCCCCCAATGACCGGACGGATGCGGCCATCAGTCTGGGCCGGACCTTTTCTGACAATGAAGCAGGCATTCACATCACCACCCTGGCGGTAAACCCGGAGACCACTCCGCGCAGTGTGGATGTGCAGGTGAACTTTGGCCTGTATCCGGGCAATCAGCCGCCCGCCGTTTCTCTGGCCGCATCCTCCACCGTGGTGCCCTTGAATACACCGGTGACCTTCACCGCCACAGCGGAAGACCCAGACGGCGATGCCCTCAGCTACGGCTGGATCTGGCATGACAACACCATCTCCCCTAACCAGTCAGAAGTCATACGCACTTTCAGCGTCAGCGGCATCTACACTCTTAATTGCGTGGTGTCCGACATGAAGGGCGGTAGCACCATCCGCAATGCGGTCATCACCGTTGGTACGGGAGGCGGGCGGTTTACCATCTCGGGCCGGATCACCAAGGAGGGATCGGGGTTGAAAGGCATCAATGTCAGCACCAGCGGTACCAATGGCACCCTGACGGACAGCGATGGTTTTTACACCATCTCCAACCTGAACGCAGGCACTTACACCATCACCCCGGCTCAGCATGGCAGTGTGTTCAACGAACTGTTTAACAATACGGTCACGGTGGGCCCCAGCTTCAGTGGCGCGGACTTCACGGTGGATGAGTTGCCGGTCGTGAACATCACCGCGCCGGATGCCCTGGCCAGTGAAACGGGGGATCCGGGGGTGTTCCGCATCAGCCGCACCGGTTCTACGGCCTTGCCCATGACGGTCTATGTCTTTCCAGTTCAGGGAACGGCGGTGAAAACCACCGATTATACCCTCAGTCCTGACTATGTGGCCGTGACCAACACCCCGTGGCAGACATTCACCGTTCCGGCGGACGCGGACTATCTGGATGTCACGCTCAGCCCCGTGAATGACTCCACACAGGAAGGGTATGAAACAGTGACGTTGGTGCTCGGCCAGGATGCCAGCTTCTCTCCGGGCAGCTCCCTCGCAGCCACCATTGGTATTGAAGATGATGATACTCCGCGCCCGCGCCTCTCCCTGAGTGCCAGCCGGGACCAGGTCAACGAGCAGGATGGTGAGCCCGTTGTTTGCACCGTTACCCGCACCGGAAGCACGGCGGCCAGTCTGGATGTCAGCATCACCGTGGCGGGCAGCAGCACGGCGACTGCCGGGGAGGATTATCATAGCCTGCCCGGGACCGTGACGATCCCTGCGGGTGCGGAGTCCGCCACCTTTGAATTCATTCCCCTGAACGACTCCCTGTCTGAAGTGACCGAGACCGTCCGGCTCACCATCGTTACCAATGCTGCGTTCATGGCGGATTCTGCGGCCAGTCAGGTGGTGCTGAGAATCGTGGATGATGACACCCAGGTGGTGACCCTGATCGCAACGGATGATGTGGCGACGGAGGTGGACCTGACACTGCCAGGAGCCGTGGCGGATCCGGGCACATTCCTGCTGACGAGAAGCGGTGACGTTTCTGCTCCGTTGACGGTTTATTACAGCGCGGCAGGCTCCGCCCTGCATGGCACGGACTATGAGGCGCTGGCCGGGCGGGTGGAATTTGCCGCCGGGGAAACGCGTGCCGCCATCACCATCCTGCCTCTCATGGACGGCTTTGGCGAGGCGGCTGAAACGGTCGTGCTGAGCCTGGCGGCGGGCAATGGAAACTATTTGTTAGGCGATTCCTTCAGCGGCGCCGTGATCATCCATGATCTGGGTGGAGCGCCGGTGCTGGAGGTGGCGGCCAGCTCCGGCATCGCCGCCGAGCCTTCCACCAACGGCACATTCCGCATCACGGCGAAAGGCACCGGCACAGGCAGCCTGACCGTGCGCTACACCATCAGCGGCACGGCCACCGCCGGGACGGACTATACCATCAGCGGTCTCAACACCACCACGCTGGAAGGCAGCACGACGGTGACGCTGAACAATGCCACGGCCACGCGGGACATCACCGTGACAGTGCTGAATGATTCCGCTCTGGAGGAAATGGAGACGGTGGTGCTGACCCTGCTGCCCGATCCTGCCTACTCCCTCTGGGGCCCAAATAGCAGCACCACTCTTCTGCTGCGGGATGATGACCAGCCCACCGTTTTTGTGGATCCGCAGGTGGGAAATACCGGTGCTCATTTCGTCGCCGAAAGCGCCACGGGCACGGCTTGTGATTTCTGGATCTCCCGCACAGGTAGCACGGCTTCTGAGCTGACGGTGAATTACAGCATGACCGGCACGGCTACGAATGGGGTGGACTATACACTGCTCTCCGGCGTGGCGGTCATCCCCGCCGGGGCACCCGGCATTGATGTGACCTTGAATACCATCAATGACAGCCTCTTTGAAGGAACGGAGACCGCCATCCTGCATCTGGAACCCGGCAGCTATGCGCGCGGGCCGGATGCCACGCTCTACATCACGGATAATGAAACCGGTGGTCCGGCGGTTTCCTTTGCCAGCTCCGGCGGCAGCGGGCTGGAAAGCTTAACGGAAGTGGGCATCCCGGTCAAACTGAGCGCGGCGGCGGCAGAGCCGGTGACCGTGGAATATTCCCTGGAGGCGGGCGCACGCAGCACCACCATCATGTCCGGGCAGTGGCTGCGGATTGTGAAGACGGGCACCTCTTTTGAGACCTTCGTGTCGCCGGATGGCATCACTTTCACGAAGACTGGCCTGACGCGAAGCCTCAGCGGTTTTCCCAGCAACTATCTGGCGGGCCTGGTGGTTTCCTCCGGCTCCACCTCGGTCCAGGCGGCCGTGGAGTTTGACCAGGTCAGTGTCACCGGCCTGAGCGTGGGCGGCAGTGCCGGAGCGCGCATTTCTACAGATCTGGCCGGGGCCAGCCCGCCCGGGGTGACATCGGAATCCGACGGGATCTACCGCGTGGTGGCAGGCGGTCCAGATCTGACCACCTCCGGCACGACTGATGGCGGCCACATGGTGTATTTCCCCGTCACCAACTCCGCCAACTGCACGGTCACCGCCCGGCTACTGAGCAGCACGTGTACCAGCAGCACGATCAAACCGGGCGTGATCATCCGGGAAACCACAAGCACCAGTTCACGGCGGATGGCATTTATCCAGGAGACCAATGGTTATACGCGGCAGATCTACAGGGTAAGCAATGGAGGGACCTCAACGAGCTCTTTCATTCCCAAAACCTTTACAAAACCAGTCTGGCTGCGCCTGCAGCGGGAAGGCGAGGTCATCAGGACATTCACCTCCACCAACGGCAGCAGCTTTGTTCCCCATGGCGGCGGGCTGACGGTTCCTCTCGGCTCTAATGTGCTTGTTGGCTTGGCGGCTTCCGCCCGCAGCGATGGTCTGCTGGCCCAGGCTTTTTTTGACAATGTCAGCCTCACGCCTGCCCCGGCCCAACCTCTGGAGGGAAGGGCACTGGGCTATGTGAATGAACCCGGTGGTGTGAAGCAGAACGGCGGTGCCTATGTCATCACCGCCTCCGGCAACGGCATCATGCCGGCGCTGAGTTCCACGGAGGATGAAGGACACTTTCTCTCGGCACCGGTCAGCGGCGACTTTACTCTCACGGCCAAGCTGACAGGGATTGAAGGAGGAGGAACTACGCCCCAGGCGGGCCTCATGGTCAGGGACAGCATCAACCGTCGCGGCAGGACGCTCTATTTCGGTCTGACAGGGAGTGGCACTTCAGCGATGGAATACCGCGCCCGCCTGTCCGCCACCACCTCGGGCGAAGGATCCGGGATTGACTACACCCTGCCTCCCGGAGTGCTGACCTTTGCCCCTGGGGAGACTGAAAAAACCATTCCGCTGCTGATCACCAACGACCAGGTGGCGGAGCCGGATGAGACGGTGAATGTCCTGCTTTCGTATCCGCACCGCGCCATGCTGGGCACGCCTGCCACCTATACCTATACGGTGATGGATGACGACGGCCCCTTGACGTCGCTGCCGGTCATCGGCTTCGCCAGTGCCGTTTCCAGCGGAACGGAGGACCATTCTCCTGCCGACATTCCAGTCATCTTGAGCAGGGCTTCGGCGGAGGTTGTCACCATTGGTTATGCCACCACGGCTGGTGGCACGGCTTCTGCGACGACGGATTATACGCCCATCAGCGGCACGTTGACTTTTCAGCCAGGGGAAACGGTGAAAGTCATCTCCCTGCCTATCCTCAATGATGCCGTGGCCGAGCTTGTCGAGACCGTGAACCTGCTGCTGTCAGCGCCGGCAGGAGCGATCTTGAGCAGCACCTCCGCCCACACCCATACCATCCTGGATGACGACCTGCCGGTGGTGACCCTTCAGGCCACCGATGCCTCGGCCACAGAAGGCGGGGATACGGGTGCTTTTACCTTTTATCGTACCGGGTCCACGGCCAGCCCGCTGACGGTACAGTTCAGCCGTTCGGGCAGCGCCACTTCCGGGTCGGATTTTACCGCCTTTCCTTCTGCGTCTTCCTTCACCATTCCAGCGGGCAGTGCCTCTGCGGATCTGCTGGTGAATACGATCCAGAACTCAACGCCCGAGATTGATGAGACGGTCATTGTGACCTTGGCCTCCGGCAGCGGTTATGTCGTTGGCACGCCGGCGAGCGCCTCGGTCATCATCCAGGATGATGATGTCAATACCATCACTTTGGTGGCCACAGACGGTGTGGCATCGGAAGTGGGAAACGATGCAGGAGAGCTCGTGCTCACACGCACCGGTCCGCTCACGGCCGCCCGCCAGGTCAATCTGAGCATCACCGGCACCGCTGCCTCAGGGGTGGATTACATCGCCATCGGCGGCTCCCGCACTTTTGCCATCGGGGAGAGCAGCATCAGCATCCCGGTGACGGCCATCCAGGATGAGCTGACGGAAGGGGATGAGGTGGTGGTCGTTTCCATCACAGCTAACAGCAGCTACATCACGGGCTCGCCTTCGGTGGCCAATGTCGTGATTGTGGATGATGACCTGCCGCCCAGCGTCTTCATCAGCAGCCCTGCCAGCAAGGCCACCATCATTGCCGAGGGTAATGGACTCATGCTGGAGGCCGTCGGCATGGATGATGGCCTGCCCAGTCCGCTCACCTATACGTGGAGCCGCCTGTTCGGGCCCGGCACAGTGACCTTTGAAAACGCTTCCGCTGCCAGCACCGGCGTCTCCTTTTCTGCACCTGGCGTACATGGACTCCGCATTACGGTGGATGACGGGCAGTTCACCGCCAGCGACGTTATCTTTGTGGAAGCGGGCGGCTTTGCCTATGCCAACTGGGTTTCCCAGGACCAGGGTCCGCCCTCGGTGCGCGGCGTGGCGGGGGAGTCGGATAATGGTTTTACCCTGGTCGGCAGCGGCACCGGTTATTCAGGGACCAATGACTCCGGTCACATGCTGTTCCGCCAGCTCAGCAGCGGCAGCGGAGATGCTGCAATGATTGTTAGGCTGAACAGCCTCAGTGGACCGGCCACCCGTCTGGCAGGCATTACCCTGAGAGATACTTCATGGAAGGGGGCCCGCCGCGTGAACCTGGTGGTGGATGGCAGCGGCACCGTCCAGTTCCGTTCCCGCAGCACGGCCAATACGGCGGATACGGCCAGCACCCAGGCCGGCTCTTCCCTCCCGCTCTGGCTGCGGCTGGAGCGTGTGGGCAGTACCCTCACTGCGGCGACCGCCCCGGATGTGGATGGAACGCCTGGTTCCTGGACTGAGGCGGGCAGCACCTCGGCGGTCAGCATGGGGGCCAATGTCGTCGTGGGGATGGTGGTCAGCAGCGGTGCCAGCACCACGGCCACCAGCACGGCGATGTTTGATCATGTGAGCGTCACGCCACCCTTCAGCGGCCCGGCTTTGCATTCCGAAGACATCGGCAATTACTCCCTGCCTGGAAGTTCCAGCGTGAATGGCAGCATCACCACGGTGAACGGCATCGGCACCTATGACAATGGCGGCCACTTTCGCTACCAGCAGGTGTGGGGGGACTGCATGATCACGGCCCGCCTGCTGACCCAGACGGGGGCGACACGCGGATCCCAGGCCGGGGTGGGCCTGCGGGATACGACGGACAATGGGCCGCATGGCTTTTACGGGCGCACGAGCATTGACGGCTTTCAGGCGCACTGGCGCAGCGTGCCTGCGGGCACCGCCTCCACCCTGCAGACGGGCGGGGCGATCGGAAGCTGGGTGCGGCTGGTGCGCAAGGGCAACAGCATCAGCGCCTTCCGCGCCAGCGATGCGGGCGGTGCCCCTGGGGCCTGGGCGCAGGTCACTGGAAATCTTCCCGCCGCCCTCAGCGGCCCCTTGCTGGTGGGCCTGGTGGTGGACAGCAACAGCCCCTCCCTGACCGGCACCGGCACCTTCAGCGGCCTGACCATTGAGCCACTCAATACCGCTCCGGTCATTGTGGCAGGGACTGCGCCTTCCGGTCCGGATTATCTTCTCAGCGCCTCTGTCACAGATGATGGCAAACCCAATCCGCCAGGAGCTTACAGCCTCGCCTGGTCCAACCTCGGCGTGCCGGACCAGGTCATCTTTTCACAGCCCACCGGGCCGGTTTCCCAGGCCACCCCGACCCGCAGCGGGGATTACGCCGTGCGTCTCACTGCGGATGATGGCGATGCACGCACCTATCTGGACATCGCCTTTGCGGCCACCATCCCGGCTTATCAAACCTGGCTTCATGAGCATCAGCTCTTCGCGCATCCGCTGGCGGGGGAGATGGACGATGCCGATTATGACGGTCTTTTGAACATCCTGGAATACGCGATGAACCTGCCCGGCAACATTCCAGGAACTAGCCCGGTCAGTTATGACTGGGCCGAGGTGGACGGGCTGCACTACCTGCGCATCTCCATCCCGAAAAACCCGGACGCCACCAACATGCGCTTCGAAGCCCAGGCCACGAGTGATCTGGGCAGCCCCTCCTCCTGGACAAGCGACGGTCTCGTCATTGAGTCCAATTCCCCCACCCTCCTGCGCGTGCGCGATTACGTGCCCCTTTCAGATGGCGGGCGGCGTTTTATGCGCGTACGCGTCTGGATGGAGCCGTAAAGTAACTGTCACTCTCCGGGTGCTGAGGAGGGAGTTTGATGCTATCGCCCAAGCCGGTCTACAGCTTCACGCTGAACTCATCCTTGGCGGTCACACTTTCGGCAAAGGCCACCAGAAGCTCGATCACCTGCTCCACATCCCGCAGATCCGCCATCTCCACCACGCTGTGCATGTACCGCAGCGGCAGGGAGACGAGGGCGCTCGGGATGCCATGCTGCTGGTTGAAAATGACATCCGTGTCCGTACCGGTGAAGCGGGAGGAGGACTCATGCTGGATCAGCATTTTCTTTTCTTCCGCCACGCTGATCAGCCGCTTCACCACCTCCACGTGATTGGCTCCCCCATGGGTTAGCGTCGGCCCGTCGCCCAGCTTCACCTCGCCATGTTTTTTTACGTCCACGCTTGGTGTGTCCGTGGCGTGGGTGACATCCAGGACGATGGCCACATCCGGCATCAGCCGGTAGGCCGCCATCTTCGCTCCATGCCCGCCGATCTCCTCCTGCACGGCATTCAGTGCAATGACGGTGGAGGGCAGGCGCGTCTTGCGCTGGCTCAGCCGGGCAATGACCTCCGCAATGATGAAACCGCCCACACGGTTGTCCAGCGCACGGCCCACCAGGCGATGCGCCCCCAGCTCCTCCACCGCATCCGCATACACGGCAGGGTGTCCCACGCGGATGCCCGCATCGCTCACTTCCCCGGCGCTGCTTGCGCCGATGTCAATCCACAGCTCATGCACCTTCGGGGCCTTTTCATTGTCGCGGTCCTCACGGATGTGGATGGCGATATTGCCGATGATGCCACGTACCGTCCCCTTGTCCCCCAGGATGTCCACCCGGCGGCCACGGGCGGTGGCCACATCACTGCCGCCCACGCGATCCACACTGATGAAACCTTCTTTGGAAATGTACTTCACCATGTAGCCGATCTCATCCGCATGGGCTTCAAACATGATTTTCTTCGGAGCCTTGCCTTTCCCCTCCAGAGTCGCCCAGGCCGTACCATAGGCATCGCTTTCCACCCGGTCGGCAAATTTGCCCGCATACGCCGCCCATTTGCGCTGGCCCCGCACTTCGAAACCCGTCGGGCTGGGGGTGGAGAGAAGGTCAAAGAGGAAGTTTTTGGATGTCGCGTTCATGTCTTGTAAAGCTGCCTGTCCCTAGCTCACCCCTTACTTCAGGCAAGTTCAAGGTTGGGTGGTATGTCCGTTCACCTCGGCACCACGGCCAGGTAATTACGCACCGTGCTCCAGCCGGGTCGGCTGATTTCCTGGCCGCCTGCCGGTCTGGCATACAAGGCGGTGGAGCGGCCGCCGTCCAGGTTGAGCGCACGCTTCACTTGGATGTCTGGCAGCACTCCCGGGCTGGCGAGCAGCTCGCCTAAACCGGCCAGGGTGGTGGAACGCACCGTGCCGATGGCCCACTGCCTTTTTCCATCCGTGGCGATGAAGGTGCGGGTGGCGTTTTTGCTGCGGTTCAGGGTGGGGAGCGGCTGGCCGGCATCCACCAGGCGGGGACCGGCTTGAACCATTTGCGTGACGCCCCTCTCACCTAGAAATTCATGATTCCACACAAGATACGGCTCCTGGCCGATCATGACGACCGAGCCGGAGACCAGGCTCGTTTTGGCAAACTGACCGGCTTTTCTCCCATCAGCAATCATTAGGCCTAGCGTGGAAAAGTCCGGGTGGAAAAAGCCGCCATTCACCCCCGCAATGGCCCCGGCACCGCGCATGAGCGGCGTCAGCACTCCGCTTCCGGCTTGCGGGGAAGGCTGGTCCAGCACCCGCAGGGCACAGCGCTGGCTGTCGAAAACAATGACGCTGACTTCTGCAGATTCCGCCGCACTGCGCGTGGTGAATTCATGCAGAACCGCTCCACCCGCCAGATTTTGGCTGCGCACCGCGCTGGTCCGCTGCCAGGAAGAGGCCAAGGGGCCTGGGCTGGTGCCTGGCTGAGATGGCGGTGGTGGTGCAGCCTGGATCTGTGGTGGTGAGTAGGCGGCGGGAGGCGCAGCCTGCTGGGCCATCCCCTGGCTGTAGGGTGCCTGGGGGGCGCACTGTGTCAGTAACAGGAGAGCGAAGAAAGGGAGCAGACGGGCGTTCATGGGCAAGACGGTTCAGTGGCCTTTTGGCCACCGGTTACGCCTTGGCCATTAGCGCTTCTGGATTTTTTTGCAGCCAGTTTTGCAGCGCTTCCAGGGCGCGGGCGCGATGACTGAACTGGTTTTTCGTCTCCGGGGGCAGTTCGGCAAAGGTCAGCCGGTGTTCTTTCGGGGTAAACATGGAATCATAGCCAAATCCGCCCCGGCCATGCTCAATCATCCCCACATGCCCTTCCACGCTGCCGGTGGCCACGTGAAGTACCTCACCATCCAGAACCAGGGCCAGACTGCAGCGGAACCGGGCCGGAAACACCTGGCCGGGATTCGTGCTCACCCGGCGCAGCCGGTCCTTCAGCAGGCGCCGGTTGTCCGCATCGGTCGCATTTTCACCGGCATAGCGGGCGGAGAGCACCCCCGGCTGCCGTTGTAGGACGTCCACTTCCAGGCCAGAGTCATCTGCCAGTACCAGCATGTCCGGCAAAGCCGCACTGGCTCCTTGAGCCTTGATGATGGCATTTTCTTCAAAAGTGGTTCCTGTTTCCTCCGGCAAGGTCAGGCCGGGGTGAGAACGCAGATCTTCGACTTTCCAGCCACTGCCAAGAATGGCGGCAATTTCCTGAGTTTTGTGGGCGTTGGAAGTGGCAAGAAGAAGCTGTCTCATAAAAGGGGGGAGTAGTTGTTAGTTCAGGATCAGCAGATTAGCAACTCGGCAATCCTTTATTGCCGCACCTTCCATGCATGCAGAAAGTGTGCGGTAAAATCCATGGTTGGAGGCTGGGGGAAGCCGGTTGAAAACCTGCTGAAGGCTTTCTGAAGATGTCAGACACCTGTTCTTCAAAAAACATCCAAAAATAGATCGCATCTGGGCATGCCTCTGCGTCTGTCCAGGTTTTTCCTTTGACCCTCCCCCGCCGCACGGCTAAAACGACAGCCCTTTCCATGCCTGCCTCAGACCGTCAACACACGCTGGCCAAGCCGGCCTCCATCACCGGTACCTCACTCCACACGGGTGAGCAAGTCACCCTGACCCTCCAGCCTGCGCCGGAGAACTTCGGGTTCAAGTTCCGCCGCATGGACCTGGAGGACAAGCCCTTCATCCCGGCGCTTGTCGAAAAAGTGCAAAAGGTGGAGCGTGCCACCACCATTGCTGAAGGTGGCGTCAATGTGCACACCGTGGAGCATGTCATCAGCGCCCTGGCTGGCATGGGCGTGGACAATGCCATCATCGAGATGGATGCCAATGAGCCTCCCATTGTGGACGGCAGCGCCCAGCCCTTTGTGGAGTTGATCAAAAAAGCCGGTCTGCAGGAGCAGTCGGAGCCGCGCAAGATCTTTGAGATCCGTGAGCCTATTTACCAGGAGACCCGGGACGGTACCATCATTACCATCGTGCCGGATAAAAAGTTCCGCATCAGCTGCACCAATGTCGGGCCGGAAGGGCGCTTCACGCAGTATATTTCTCTGGAAATCAACCCCGAGACCTATGAGAAGGAAATCGCCCCGGCGCGTACCTTTGTTTATTATGAGGACATTGCCCCGCTCATGGAAAAAGGGCTGATCAAAGGCGGTACCCTCGAGGCCGCCGTAGTGGTGCGAGGGGAGACGCTGCTTTCCAAGCAGCCGCTGCGGTTCACGAACGAGTTCGTCCGCCACAAGATCCTCGACATCATCGGGGATTTGATGCTTTCTGGCAAGCGCATCACTGGCCACGTCATCGCCGTGCGTCCCGGCCACGGACCGAACACCGAAATGGCACGGGCTATCGTTTCCCAGTACAACGCCATGCGTGCCATGGTGCCGCCAACGGTTAACATCCCCAGCGGCGAGGCTGTGCTGGACATCAATGAGGTGATGAACATCCTCCCTCACCGGTATCCGTTCCTCCTGGTGGACCGCATCATCGGTTTCGAAGGGGAGACCAAGTGCCGTGGGATCAAGAACGTCACCATCAACGAGCAGTTTTTCCAGGGCCACTTCCCCGGTCATCCCATCATGCCTGGCGTGCTGCAGCTTGAGGCCATGGCCCAGGTGGCCAGCATCGTACTGCTGAGAATGCCCAGCCATCAGGGGAAAATCGGCTATTTCCTCAGCGCCAACAACGTCAAGTGGCGCAAGCCCGTTGTGCCGGGAGACACCCTCATCATCGAAACCGAGATCACCAAGGCCAAGCGCACCATCGCCCAGGCCGTGGGCCGCTGCCTGGTCAACGGGCAGGTCGTCTCTGAAGCGGAACTGATGTTCAACGTGGTGGACCGCTAGCCTGACATTCTCCTCCACATGCCCATTCATCCCACCGCCATCATTGATCCGTCCGCCAGGCTTGGCGCTGACGTGACCGTCGGTCCGTACTGCATCATCGGTGCCGACGTGGAAATCGGCGACGGCTGCTGGCTGCAGCATCATGTGACGGTGATGGGGCCCACCAAGATGGGGAATAACAACCGCTTCTTTGCATACGGCTCCATTGGCCAGCAGACGCAGGACCTGAAGTATGCCGCCGAGCCGACTTATCTGGAAATCGGGGATAACAATACCTTCCGTGAGTTTTGCTCCGTGCACCGGGCCACCTCCGCCGGGGACAAAACCATCATCGGCAGCCACAACCATTTTCTGTCCTACGTCCACATCGCCCATGACTGCATCGTTGGGGACCATGTGATTTTTTCCAATAATGGAACACTGGCCGGCCACGTGGTGGTGGAGGATCATGTCATCCTCGGCGGCCTCAGTGCGGTGCACCAGTTCTGCCGCATCGGCACCCGCAGCATCATCGGCGGCTGCGCCAAAGTCGTCCAGGATGTCCCCCCCTACAGCACGGCGGACGGCAATCCTGCACGGGCTCGCGGACTGAACATCGTCGGTCTGCAGCGGGCGGGTTTCAGCCGGGATCAGATGCGCTCCATCCGGGCTGCCTTCCGCAAGGTTTACCGCTGCGGCCTGAACAACGCCCAGGCCGTAGCCGACCTGCGCGGCCAGGAGCTGACTCCTGAGGCCGCACGCTTCACCGCCTTTGTGGCGGATTCCAAGCGCGGCATCATCCCCGGTAGCAAAGCCGGGGTGGATGATGGCGATGACGATTGACCTGCGACAGGTGTCGGCCTGTTTCAGCCGGCTTTGTCCATCAGCCCATGCTGGATGCAATATTGCACCAATTCAGGCAGAGACTTGACCCGAAGTTTTTCCATCAGGCGCACCCGGTAGGTGCTGACGGTTTTGCTGCTTAGGCTGAGCTGAGCCGCGATTTCCTTGATCGGGTCACCATTGATGAGCTTGCGGAGCACCTGGAATTCACGCTCGGAAAGCGTCGTGTGAGGCTGTTCCTGAAAATCGGACCTGACAAAGGCCGCCAGATTTTGGGCCAGATTGGGGCTGATGTAATTCTGGCCGACCAGGATCTCTTTCACCGCCTTGAGAAACTCCCCCGTGCCGGCAGTCTTGCAGACGTAACCTGCAGCGCCAGCTTTGAAGGCGCGGACGCCATACACGGATTCTTCGTGGCCGCTGCAGACCAGTACCGGAGGAGCTTTGGCCTGGGCCTTGATTTCGGCAAGAAAGTCCAGCCCGTTGCGGCCGGGAATGGTCACATCCAGGATCACGACATCCCAAACATGGGCATTCATCATGTCATGCGCTTCCTGATAGGTGCCAGCTTCACCGAATTCGAAACTGCCTAATGTCATCATGGAATGCTTGTAGGCATCCCGCATCAGCTGGTGGTCATCCACTATGAGAACTCTCTTCATCCGTGCGATTTATGCGGTTTATTGTGCAAAATACAGCATTAATCCACATTTTTGGATTGTTCGAGTCTTTATTCGTGCCGCAACGCCTCAACAGGATTCATTTGGGCGGCCCGCCGTGCCGGATATATGCCAAACGCAATGCCTGTAAACACGGAGATGAGGAAGGCCAGGGCAGGGGACCAGACTTTGACCACCGTGGTGACCCCTGCAAAGTGCTCCACGGCTATCGGGATGGAAACGCCGACGATGACGCCCATGACACCGCCAGCACCCGAAAGCAGCACCGTCTCAATGAGAAACTGCACCACGATGTCCGCCTGTCGCGCTCCCATGGCCCGGCGGATGCCGATCTCGCGCGTGCGCTCAGTAACGCTGGCCAGCATGATGTTCATGATGCCGATGCCCCCGACGAGCAGGGAGATGGCGGCGATGCTGCCCAAAACGATGCTGAAAATTTGCTTGGTCCGCTCCGCCTGGCGCAGCAGTTCCACGGGGACAATGATGCGCCAGTCTTCCTTTTTATGATTCTTGGCCATCAGGTGGCGGATGGCGTTGGCCCGGCTCTCCACCATGTTGACATCATCAACACGGATGATGGCTTCATGAAACTCCACCTTTTCAGCCTCAAAACCGCCGCTGCGCATTCTGAAAAAGGTCTCCCCATACTGGTCCATCAATGTCGAAAAAGGGATCATCATTTGGGATGTGGCTGCATTGCTGGAGCCGCCTTCCCCTCCCACCCGCTGGCCTTCATCCTCCATGATACCAAGGATCTTGTAATAATAGCCCTTCACGCGCACGGATTTGCCGGTGGGAGTTGAGAGGGGGAAGAGTTTGGCCGCCGCGCTCTGGTTCAGCACACAGACCGGCAGCTTCTCGTTCATTTCCAAGTCTGAAAAAAAGCGTCCTTGAATGACACGGCGGTTGCGCATCTCCGGATAAACCGGCAGCACGCCCAGGATCTGCCCGTCCACACTGCGGTCCAGATACCAGATGTTTTCACTGAGTATGCGGCTGGGCACCACGACACTGACGCCGGGGACGGTCTGGCGGATCTGCTGCATGTCCCGCGTGGTCAGGCCATATTCCAGGACCATGCTGCGCGCCTCGGCCGAGGAGCCCTGGCCATCTGGCGGCTTCACGCTCTCCAGAATGATGTTCTGGCTGCCCAGCCGGCGGATCTGCTCCTGTGCCTCATGGCTGGCTCCTTCACCGATGGCCAGCATGGCCACCACCGAGGCCACCCCAAAGATGACACCCAGAGCTGTGAGAAAAGAGCGCAGCTTGTTCAGCCAGATGCTTTTCATTCCCAGAGAAACAGTGCGCCACAGATGCTGGGGCGAGGCGACAAGGCGGAGAATGGGATGACGGGCAAGCAGGGACATCGAACAAAGGGGGGAGTATAACACGGAGTGAATGGGGTGTTTCCTTCAATCAGGTGTTGATGGGCTGCGTTTGACCGGTTTCCCGGTTGCCAGGCCGGGGGATTCCGGCCAGGGTTGCTGCAGATGCGTTTCACCCCCCTTTTTTTACTGCTTCTTTTGTTAGCGGGCTGTTCGCAACTGGCGGATCATGGGCCTGTTTCCGCCCGGACTCAGGCGCGAATGGAGGCCCTGGTGCTGACCAAGGAGGAGTTTTTAAAACGGGTCCAAAGCCCGAGGATGAAGCCTGCCGGGCCGGTGACGGTCGCTTTCCAACTGAAGGCAGGAGTTCCGGTGATTGATGTGACAATCAACGGTGGCAAAAAGCTGCCCATGATGGTGGATACCGGAGCCTCCCGCACCATGATCCATGCAACGACGGCGGTGGCGAAACAGGTCAGCCTTTTGAGCGCTGTGGATGCCACGGTGGAGATGCAGGGCGTCATCGGGAGTGAAAAAGGCCGCATCGGCCTCCTGGATTCCCTGGAGGTGGGCGGCTGGACGTTGGGAGGCTATCCCTGCCTGGTGCGGACTTTTCAAAACCATACTGCCGACACCGGTTTTCCAGACTGCCTGATGGGTTTTGATGTCGCGCTGGAGCACTGCTCCTACCTGACCTTTGATTACAGGAACAAGAAAATCACTTTTGGCTTCGGCGGCTCCTTCAGCAGTCCAGTCGGCAAACGGGCGGCCTTTGCTCCCTTCAAGGTGAAGCATGGCGTACCCTTCATCACGCTGGAAGCCGGGGGCAAAAGCTGGGAGGCCATTGTGGACACAGGCTCATTCAATGGCGTGGAAATCAGCGAAGAGGTGGCCAAAAAACTCGGAGTTCAAAACCAGGGGGTGGAGGTCAAAGGCCTGTATTTGATGGCGGTGGGAGGCACCGTTTCATCGGGCCAGGTTAAAATGAGAACCGTCCGTCTCCCTGAATTGAAATTCTTTGGCGACCGTTATCGGGACGTGGATATTGACATCGCCCCAGGGCCGCCGCGCGTGGGCAGCCACTTTCTGAAGGACTACCGCGTCACCTTTGACATTCGCCGCAAACGCCTCTGGCTGGAGTGGTGATGAAAGGTGAGTCTTTCCAAAGCCTGCCGAATCCGTTAAAAAATTCATTTCCAGAGTTGCAAACCCTTGCCGGACTTCTATTCTCCAACCTGCTTGTGAAATTTTTCACAAGCGCATTCTCCGAGATTTTATGGGTAATTTCTTTCCGCGTTGGACCAATTGGCTGCCTTTAAAGCTGGCCGTCGGGGTCGCATTCATCGCTTTAGGGGTGAGTGTTGGCGTCGCGTACTACTTCACTCCCAAATACACACGGGTGGGATATGAGCCGACACAGCCTGTGCCGTTCTCACACAAGATTCACGCCGGCCAGCTCGGCTTGGACTGCCGTTATTGCCATTCGTTTGTGGAGAATTCCAGCCACGCTAACGTGCCCACCAACCAGACCTGCTTTAACTGCCATGGTCCCGGCAAGGGCAACATCAAGTCTGCCAGCCCCAAGCTGGAGATGGTGGTCAAAGCCCAGGAAACCAAGCAGCCCATCCCGTGGGTGAAGGTGCACAAGGCGCCTGACTATGTTTATTTCAATCACAGCGCCCACTTGAACCGCGGTATTTCCTGCCAGTCCTGCCACGGGCAGGTGAATGAGATGGAGGTGGTGAAGCACGCCGAGCCACAGTCCATGGGCTGGTGTCTGGACTGCCATCGCAATCCTGAGGACAAGCTCCGTCCTCTGGATCAGGTGACGAATTTGAACTACAAGCCTGAAGACCTGGACCGCTCCGCCTTCTACCAGAGTCTGCTCGCCAAGGGTGTGAAGGCCGATGAGATCGCTGAAACCATTGAGGAAGGCAAAAAAGCCACCACCGTGGAAGATCTTGTCGCCCTGGCCTCTGAATCTTACGGCAAGCAAGTGACCCAGCTCGAAGTGGGCACCCAGCTCAAGAAGCACTGGCAGGTGCAACCACCTGAAAACTGCACCGCCTGCCACCGCTAACCCCTGCGCCCCACTTTACCGCCTCACATGAAACGCATCTGGAATCACCCCGAAGAGCCTCAGGCTGGCAAGCGCTACTGGCGCAGCACTGGCGAGCTGGAGCAACGCTCGGAGTTTCTGAACAAGCTCGGTGTCGAATTTCCCGCCGGGGACACTCTGAACGAAGAGGAGCGCGAGACTTCCCGTCGTGACTTTCTCAAGCTCATGGGCGCTTCCACGGCCATGATGGGCCTGGCCTCCTGCCGTCGTCCGCTGACCAATATCCTGCCATACACGGACCACGTGGAATGGGTGGTTCCTGGCAAGCCTCTGCTCTACGCAACGGTTAAACCGACCGCCACAGGTGCTACGCCGATCGTCGCAGTGACGCACGAAGGCCGCCCGACGCATCTTCAGGGAAATCCTCTCCATCCCCTCGGTGGCGGCTTGGACAGCTATGCTCAGGCTTCCGTGCTGGATGTCTATGATCCCGAGCGCTCCGCCCAGCCGCTGGCCGCCGGTAAAAAAATCACCTGGGAAGCCGCCGGCGACAAATTTGCCGCCATTCTCGAAGCCTCCCAAAAAACCGCCGGTGCTGACCTCGCCGTGGTGGTAGGAAAAACAACTTCCCCAACCACTCACCGCCTCCTGACCGAGCTGAAAGCCGCTCTTCCGCAGGTCCGCCTCATCGGATATGAGGCCCTCGCCACTGAAGGCCAGGACCAGGTTCAGAAAGATATGCTGGGTGCAGGGGTGAAGACATTCGCCCGTTACAGCAAGGCTCTCCGCATTCTCTCGCTGGATTGCGATTTCCTGGGTATTGACCCGGTTGCAGGTGAAAGCATCAAGCACTTCGCCAAACAGCGTTCCAAGGACGCTCCTGGCGGTGAAATGAACCGCCTCTACGCCCTGGAAAACCGTTATACGGTGACCGGTGGCATGGCCGACCATCGCAAGCCTCTGGCCGCAAGCCTCATCCCCGTCGCGGCAGCAGTGATCGCCGCAGAGCTGGGCGAAGTTTCCGCCCGTGCGCTCGCTGACACCGCCCCTGAAAGTCTGAAGCAGTGGCTGGCTCCGGCCATTGATGATCTCAATAAAAACAAAGGCAGCTCCATGGTGCTGGCAGGCTCCCGCTACGGCCCCGAGGTCCATGCGCTTGTTGCCTCCATCAACAACGCCCTGGGGGCCTATGGTTCCACTCTCGTGCTGCTCCAGTCCGAAGGGGAAGCCGAGCTGGGCCGTTTTGCCGATCTGTCTGCCGGTATCAATGACGGCTCCATCAAAACAGTGGTGTCCCTGACGCCTTCCAGCTTGCTGTTTGATGCCCCTGGCGCTGCTGCCCTGGCGGAGACCATCAAGGAAAAAGCCGTTCAGCTCGTCCACCTTGGCCATCTGGCGGATGTCACGGCCCGCAAAGCCGCCCTGCACCTGCCTCTGGCTCACTTCCTGGAATCCTGGGGCGATGCCCGTGCTGCTGACGGCACCTATTCCATCGTCCAGCCGATGATCCTGCCTCTTTACGACGGCATCAGCGAAAACGAAATGCTGCTGGCCTTGCTCGGTCGTAAAAAACTCGGTCCGGCTGAAGCGCCCGCCGCCGATGCCGCTGCTGCGGCACCGGCTCCCGAAGACCCTGCCTACCAGGCCGTTCGCGATACTTTTGCCGCCGTGGCTGGCAGCCTGGATGAAGTGAAATGGAATTTCACCCTGCGCGACGGTTTCCTCAAAGGCTCCGCCTATGTCAAATCCACCGGCGTGGTGAACACCTCCGCCGTGGCCGGTTTTGTCGGGAATGCCAAGGTACCGGTGGCTCCTTCTGCTGACGCTCTCGAGGTGGTCCTGACGCCTGATTCCGGCATCTATGACGGCCGCTATGCCAATAACGCCTGGTTGCAGGAAGCACCCGATCCCGTCACCAAACTGACCTGGGACAACGCCGCCCTCATTGGCGCAGCCACCTTCCGCGCTATGGGGCTGAAAGAAGGCCAGATGGTGAAGATCACCGTCAACGGTGCGGAAATCAAAATCCCTGCGATCGAGGCCCCCGGCCACGTTTCCCACTCCATAAGCATCCCGGTCGGTTACGGCCAGGAGAAGCTCGGTTTCATCGGCTCCGGCAGCTTTGAAAAGGAAAAAGGCGCCGTCCGCGGTTTCAATGTCTATCCTTTGCGCCAGGCCATCAGTGACTATGTCCTGACCGGTGCCAAGGTGGAAAAGCTGGGCGATGTCTATGAACTGGCCATCACCCAGGAGCACAACACCATGGAGGGCCGCGCCCTCTATCGTGAAGGCACCCTGGACACCTTTGCCAAGGACCCGCACTTTGCCCAGAAGACTGGCATGGACGGCCACATCCCGCAGAACATCTCCCTCTACAAAGGTCAGATCGGGGTGCGCAGCGAGTCGAACCCGGAAGGCTTCGACTACGAGAAGCAGCACCAGTGGGGTATGACGATTGACCTCAGCAAGTGCCTCGGTTGCAATGCCTGCAACATCGCTTGTACTTCCGAGAACAACATCGCCGTGGTCGGCAAGGACCAGGTCCGCAAGGGCCGTCTCATGCAGTGGATCCGTATGGACCGCTACTTCGCCAGCGCCACTTGGGGTGAGCAGAACGCCAAATCGGACGACGTGATGATCGAGCCGACCGTCGAGCAGCTTGAAAACGCTGAAATGGTGCAACAGCCGGTGGCCTGCCAGCAGTGCGAATCCGCCCCGTGT
Organism: Prosthecobacter sp. SYSU 5D2; assembly: GCF_039655865.1. Taxonomy (NCBI): domain Bacteria; kingdom Pseudomonadati; phylum Verrucomicrobiota; class Verrucomicrobiia; order Verrucomicrobiales; family Verrucomicrobiaceae; genus Prosthecobacter; species Prosthecobacter sp. SYSU 5D2. The sequence goes on from NZ_JBBYXL010000010.1 coordinate 43,163, forward strand.
GAAACCGTCTGCCCCGTGAATGCCACGGTGCATACCACAGATGGCCTGAATGCCATGGCCTATAACCGCTGCATCGGCACCCGTTATTGCGCCAACAACTGCCCTTACACGGCCCGCCGTTTCAACTGGTTCGACTACAACAAGCGTCCTCTGGACGAGCTCTACTGGGGTCCGCTGTCCACCCAGGAGAAGACCGGTGTGCGCGAAGCCACCCAGCTGCAGAAAAACCCGAACGTCACCGTCCGCATGCGCGGCGTCATCGAGAAGTGCACCTACTGTGTGCAGCGTCTTGAAGCCGCCAAGATCCAGCAGAAGCAGAAGCAGCGGGATTCCAAAAACTTCCGCATCCCGACGGATTCTGTCAAAGTGGCCTGCCAGGCCGCCTGCTCCACGGATGCCATCGTCTTCGGCGACCTTGCCGATCCGAAGTCTGCCGTGGTGAAGTCCAAGGCTTCGCCTCGCAACTACCAGCTTTTGAAATACATCGGCACCCAGCCACGCACAAGCTATCTGGCCCGTCTTCGCAATCCCAATAAAGACATGCCCGGTGCTGCCAACGTCGCCGCCTGGAGTGCTCACCAAATTTAAGCCGGAACCATGGAAGCCACCGCTACCACCCACTCAACGGAACCCCACACGGGCGCACCTCGCATCCTGGATCGCGAGCCGCTTGTGCTGAACAACCGCTCCTACTCCTGGATCACCAACCGCATCTGCGGCATTGTGGAAAACAAGCAGCCCCTGCTCTGGTGGGTATTGTTTGTGCCTTCCGTGCTGCTGACACTGCTCACGGTGTTCTGCTTTGCCTACCTCATTTCCACCGGTGTCGGTGTGTGGGGCCAGAAGCAGCCAGTCGCCTGGGCCTGGGACATCACCAACTTCGTGTTCTGGATCGGTATCGGTCACGCCGGTACCCTCATCTCCGCCATTCTTTTCCTGACCCGCCAGAAGTGGCGTACGTCGGTGAACCGCGCTGCTGAGGCCATGACCATCTTCGCCGTGATGTGCGCCGGTCTCTTCCCGGCCTTCCACGTCGGTCGTGTCTGGATGGTCTGGTTCCTGGCTCCAATTCCAAACGCCAACGCTGTCTGGCAGAACTTCAAATCGCCCCTGCTTTGGGACGTGTTCGCCGTGTCCACCTACTTCACGGTGTCGGCGGTGTTCTGGTTCCTCGGCCTGGTTCCTGACTTGGCCACCCTGCGTGACCGCTGCAAACCCGGCCTCCGGAAGGCGCTTTACGGCATCTTCTCCCTGGGCTGGCGCGGTGCCAACCGCCATTGGAGCCATTATGAGACGGCCTACATGCTTCTGGCCGCCCTCTCCACCCCGCTGGTGCTTTCTGTGCACTCCGTGGTGTCCTTTGACTTCGCTACTTCCATCGTCCCCGGCTGGCACACCACCATCTTCCCGCCATACTTCGTGGCAGGTGCTATCTTCGGCGGTTTCGCCATGGTGCTTACCCTGATGATCCCGGTCTCCAAGATCTATGGCCTGGGCGACCTCATCACGCCGAAGCACATTGATAACATGGCCAAGATCATCCTGCTCACAGGAACGATCGTCGGTTATGCCTACTGCATGGAGTTCTTCATCGCCTATTACAGCGCGAACAAGTATGAGCTTCAGACCTTCCAGCTTCGCGGCCTTTATGGTCCGTCCACCTGGGCTTATTACTTCATGTTCGGTTTCAACGTCTTTGCCCCGCAGCTCTTCTGGTTCCGCTGGTGCCGCCACAACCTTTGGGTCGTGATGTTCGTCTGCATGTGCGTGAACGCCGGCATGTGGTTCGAGCGTTACGTCATCATCGCCACCACGCTGGAGCGCCACCTCACCCCCGGCTCCTGGCGCGTCTATGAGGCCACCTGGGTGGATAAATACACCTTCCTGGGCACCTTCGGCCTGTTCATGATGCTGTTCCTTCTGTTCCTCCGCTTCCTGCCGGTCATCGCCATCGGTGAAGTCAAAGGCGTGCTTCCCCAGTCCAATGCCCATGCGGACGACCACGACGAAAAAGGCATCCAGGAGGAAGACCTCATGGATTACCCCGACCGCCACGTGCCCAAGTCCATCGCCTGAGCCGCTGCATCCACTTTTAAACTTAGACCATCGTGAGCACCACCCTCAAACGAGTCCACGGCTTCCTCGCTGAATTTGACAGCGTCAAGGACCTTTATCATGCGGCCGAGCATGTCCGCGATGCTGGCTACCAGCGCTGGGACGTACATACCCCGTTCCCCATCCACGGCATGGACCACGCCATGGGCGTGAAGCGTTCCAAGCTGCCTTACTTCGTTTTCTTCGGAGGTCTCACCGGCACCTGCGTGGCCTTCACCCTGCAGACCCTCACTCAGACCACCTTCTGGTCTGACATCGGCCTCGGTTTCCTCCAGACCCTGGCAGAAACCTACCCGACTGTCGTGCAGGCCAAGCCCACCCACATCTGGACTCTGCCGGCCTTCTTTCCGGTGATGTTCGAGCTCACCATTCTGTTCTCCGCGTTTACCGTGCTGTTCGGTCTCCTGGGCCTCATCGGCCTGCCACGACTGAACCACCCTCTGTTTGTCTCCAAACGGTTCGCCAAATTCTCCGATGACGGCTTCTTCGTCTGCATCGAAGCCCGTGACCCCAAGTTCTCCCAGGAAGGCACCAAGACTTTCCTTGAGAAGCTCGGCGGCAAGAACATCGAATTGGTGGAAGACGTGATCTGACCCCCGGATTCCAACCGCATCCCCTTTGAGCAGCCCGCCGTTTTGGCGGGCTGTTCTGTTTCCAGGATGTCACCTTTCGCAGGTTCCCGGATGCCATAGCCTGAGCAGGGTGCAGCTTGGCCCACTTCATGCGTGGATTCCATTTGCCGAATGTAAATCCCAGACGAAAGGGAGCCGTCTTTTTCCGAAACCCGATCCCCTCCATCGCTCCTGCACCATGATTCTTGATGCCTCCTGCAAGCTTGAATATCATACCACGGAGGACGTGCCCGCCATCTTCATGTTGCGCCCTCGCAGCGGCTGGGCCCAGTGGGTCATGCGGGAGGAGTTCTTCATCCGCCCCCGCGTGCCGGTGATCGAGTTCACCGATTTTTACGGCAACCTCTGCCAGCGCACCGTCATGCCAGCCGGGCATTTTCATCTGTCGGTGCATTACCGCGTCCAGGTGCCTGACATTGCCGATGCCGATCCTCGCGCGCCTTTGTGGCTGGCTCAAAATTTGCCCACCGACGTCCTGCATTACCTCCTGCCCAGCCGCTATTGCCAGTCGGACCGCGTTTCAGACCTGGCCTGCTCCATCGTCGGCGACATGGAGCCGGACTACCGGATGGTGGCCGCCATCCGCACCTGGATCCATGAAAACATCCGCTATGAATCCGGCAGCAGCGACAGCTCCACCTCCGCCCTGGAGACGGCGGAGATGAAACGCGGCGTGTGCCGTGACTTCGCCCACCTCGGCATCTCCCTTTGCCGCGCCATCAATGTCCCCGCGCGCATGGTCGTGGGGTTTCTGTACGACCTGAAACCGATGGACCTCCACGCCTGGTTCGAGGCCTACATCGGCGGCCGCTGGTTCACCTTCGATGCCACCGAGCCCCTGACCCGCGGCGACCGCATCGTCCTCGCCTACGGTCGCGATGCCGCCGATGTCGCCCTGGCCAGCATGTTCGGAAACTTCACCTTGTTAAACATGAGAGTGGACGTGAACCCGGCGACGGATCAGCGGATGTAATTCCGAACGCTGCCCCCCTCACTTCACATCCCGCCACAGCCACGCCAGCGCCTCGGGCAGATGCGGGGCCATGCCCCGGCTGCCATGGAAGCACTCGGTCCAGTCCATGCGGTAATCATAGTTCATGTACTTCAGGCTGGCCTCCATCATTCGGTTGGCCAGCGGCCAGTTGCCAAATTTGTTGTCCAGGTCATTCACCCCGTCCAGCAGGTACACGCGGATGGGTTTCCGCTCCGTGACCCGCAGCAGATAGGGGTACGCATTGCCGCCCCGGATGTCCACAAAGGTGCCCACCCAGCTCAGCACTTTATGAAACTTGTCCGGGCGCTCCCACGCGGCTGTGAAGGCGCAGATGCCGCCGGAAGAACCTCCCGCAATGCCCCAGGCCTCCGGGTCCTGGCGGAACTTTACCTCATACTTTTTCTCCACCTCAGGCAGGATCTCGGTGAGCAGAAATTGGCTGTATGCGGGGCCCAGCCCGTCATACTCGGCGCTGCGGTTGGCCGCTTTTTCCCCGGGCTTCTGGCTGGATTTGCGGCCCGGATCAACGAAGACACCGATGGTCACCGGCATCTTCTTCTGGTGGATGAGGTTGTCAAAAACCGTGCTGGCCCGCATGGAACCCTTCGGGTCCACATGCCGGGTCCCATCCTGCCAGACCATCAGGCAGGCCTCATCACCGGCCTTGTATTGTTGTGGAATGTAAACCGTCACTCCCCGGTGGGTGTCCGGGAAAACCTTGCTCTTGTTCCATTCGAAAGTCTCCAGCCGCCCTTCGGGTACACCGGGCTGTTTTTCACTGTCAGCGGTGTATTCATAGTGCTCCAGATGGACCATGCCAGCCACCCGGGCCATGCCGTCCACTTCGATGCGGTAGTTAAACTCCTGAAAATTGGCCATGGTCTTGACCAGCACCTGCAGCCCGTCATCGCCCAGCCGCACCATCTCGCCGATCACCGTGTCATTGCCGCGCACCACCCGTGCCGCTCCCATGTCCATGATGGCCCAGGCCACCGTCGTTCCTTCGATTTTGGTGCCGGGCTTGCCCTTCAGCAGGTTTTGTTTTCCAAACAGCCGCGTCACTTTTTCATGAAGCTGCCCTAGCGTGGCGGCATCCGGGGCACCGGCCAGCGTCTTTTGGATCATGCCCGGCGTGATGGCCGGCTGCGCAGGAGCTTGCGCTTGAAGGATGGAGCAGAGGCTGAGACAAAGGAGGGACTGAAGCAGACGCACAAACATGGAGGGAGGAAACGACGGCTGCGGGCCAGCCTTTCGCTGAACATGAGGGATCCGATTATGGCTGCTCCAGATACACCGCCTTGTAGCACCGGTGCTCCAGCAGGGAAGATTTCATCCCCTTCACCTCCGGGCGTCTCAAGAACGGGCGCACATACCAGTACAGCGGGATCATCGGCAGCTCATCCAGCAGGAGCGTCTCCGCCTCCGTCAGGATGGCCATGCGGCGGGTGCTGTCGCCTTCACGCAGGGAGGCCTGCATCAGCTCATCATAGCGGGGGCTGCTCCAGCCGGTGTTGTTATTGCCATCCCCTGTCTGCCAGATGCTGAGAAAAGTGTAGGGGTCCAGATAATCTCCGATCCATCCCGCCCGGCAGATCTGAAAGTCCAGCGTCCGCTGGCTGTCCAGGTACACGCCCCAGTCCTGGTTGAGCACCCCTGCCGGGATGTTGAGGTTCTTTTTCCACATCTCCATGATGGCCTCCCCGATGGTGCGGTGGGATTCCATTGTGTTGATCAGGATGTCAAATTTGGGAAAGCCTTTCCCATTGGGATAGCCGGCCTCGGCCAGCAGGCGACGTGCTTCTTCAGGATCATACTTCAGAAGACCGGGGGTTTCATAGCCTTCTCCCGCACCTGGCGGGGTAAAGCCGATGGCAGGCTTTTGCCCTCCGCGCAGCACATTGCGGATCAGCGTGTCCTGGTCCACGCTCAGCGTCAGCGCCTTGCGTACGCGCTTGTCATTGAAGGGCGGCTTGGTGACATTGATGCGGTAAAAATAGGTGCCCAGCATCGGTTCCAGGCGAAACAGGTCCGGTTCTTTTTCCCGGTAGTAGTCCATCTTGGGCAGAGGCACGGTATTGGTGACGTGAACCTGGCCATCGCGGAAAGCGCGCTCCTCTGTCGCATCGCTGACGATGGGAATAAACTGGATCTCATTCAGCCGCACCAAGCCCGCATCCCAATAAAGCGGGTTGCGCTCCACGGTCAGGGAGTGCGTGTAGCGCCATTCCTTCAGCTTAAAAGGGCCGTTGCCCACGATGTTACCCGCCCGCGTCCATTTTGTATCGCGATCCGATATTTTCCCAAACCGCTCGATGACATGCCTTGGCACCGGATGCCAGGAGTAATGCTTCAGCATGGACGGCAGATAAGGGGCCGGCCCTTTGAGGATGATCTGCAACGTGTAGTCATCCAGCGCCTTCGCGCCCACCTGGGAAAAGTCCTTCACCTCCCCTTTGTTAAACTCTTCTGCATTCAGCATGGGATACAGCATCGGCGCATAGGGCCCTGCCAGCTCCGGGGTCAGAATGCGCCGAAAGGAGAATAAAAAATCGTGGGCTGTCAGGGGCGTGCCATCACTCCACTTGCCATCCTTGCGCAGGTGAAACGTCCAGGTAATAAAATCCTCCGTCTCCCAGTGCGTAGCTGCGCCCGGACCATTGTCATCCGGATCCTCCGGCGTCGTCGCCACCAGCCCTTCGAACAGCGCATCAAAGATGTGATGCTCCGGCGACCCCGTCGCCAGTTGCGGATCCAGCGTCTCCGGCTCCGATCCGTTGGCCAGGATGAGGATGCCCTGGGCCGTGGCCTCCGCGATGCGGGTAGGGCGGTGCGTGCGTGACTGGTGAAAATGCACGATTCCCATCAGCAGCGCAGCCAGGACGACGATTCGGATGATCCAGCTCATGACAGGATGAACATGAAGGCAATGAAATGAAAAACCACACAATTCCTTGTCTCCGGCGCACGTATGTCTGAGACTGGCCGTTCCCCTCATGCGCGATTATTTCATCCGACGCTTCCTGCTCATCCTCCCGACCCTGATCGGTGCGACCATGGTGGTGTATTTCATCACGCGCATCACTCCTGGTGGCCCGCTGGAGGCGGCCATGCGGCAGGCCGCCATGCACGGGGAAGGGGGCATGAAGGATGGCGGAGCCTCCATGAGCGAGGAGCAGAAGCAGGAAATGGCCGCTTATTACGGATTCGACCGCCCCTTTCTGCCAGGTTACCTTGCGTGGCTGGGACTCATGCCCAAGGAGCAGGACAAGCAGTTCATCAAATTCGAAAATGACGAAAGCGAGCAGCCCGTGACCCTGCAGACGCTGCTGCCGCGTGAGGAGTGGCAGCCCAATAACGCTTACCGCATCACCCAGGCCAAAGTCACTCCCGATGGCAAACTGACTGCCGGGAATAAAGATGAACTCAAGCCCTGGAAGACCCGCGTCGTGGCGGATAAAAACCGCGTGGAGGTTTTCCGTCCGGCCTATGATGGTCTGGCCCAGGGGAATCTGGGCGTCTCCACCCGCTACAATGAGCCTGTGTGGGGCATGATCCGGGAGCGGATGCCCATTTCCATCTTTTACGGACTCACCACTTTCCTCCTGAGCTACATCGTCTGCATCCCCCTGGGCATTTTAAAGGCCATCAAGCACCGCACGGTGCTGGACAATGTCACCTCCATCCTCATCTTTGTCGGCTACGCCATCCCCGGCTTTGTGCTGGCCAGCATTCTGGTGGTGTATCTGGCCGCCCGTTTGAACTGGTTTCCCACTGGCGGCTTCGTCAGCGAGGGCTTTGATACCCTGAGCCTAGGGGGCAAGGTGTGGGACGTCATCCACCATGCCATCCTCCCGCTGGTCTGCTACATGATCGGCAGCTTTGCCTTCATGACCTTGCTGGTCAAAAACAGTCTCATGGACAATCTCGCCGCCGACTATGTCCGCACCGCCGTGGCCAAAGGAGCCGGCTTCAAGCGTGCCGTGCTGGGCCATGCTTTGGGCAATTCCCTCATCCCGCTAGCTACCACTCTGGGTCATGTCGTTTCCATTTTTTTGACCGGGTCCCTGCTCATTGAACTGATCTTCGAAATCAACGGCTTTGGCCTCCTGAGCTACTACAGCATCCTGGATCGTGACTATCCGCTGGTCATGGGCATTCTCGTGCTCAATGTGCTGCTTTTGATGGTCGGCAACATCCTCTCCGACATCTTTGTCGCCCTGACCGATCCGCGAATCCGTTTTGACTGATTGACTGACTGACATGTCTCCGCGCACCACAGGCATTCTTGCCATCCTTTATTCTGCCATCAGCGGCCTTTTTTATGGGCTGGGGCTTTCCGTGCCGCTGTTCAAGGTGCCATTCCTGGGCAGCGCCTGGGTGGGCTGGGCCTTGCTGGCACTGCTCACATTGACAGGCGTTCGCCTGCTTTTGAAAAACCAGCAGAGCTGGCAGTGGAGCCCGCTGACCCTCAAGCAGATGAAGCGCTTTCGCGACATCCGCCGCGGTCACTGGTCATTTCTCATCCTCCTTTTCCTGGTCGGTGTCGCCTCGCTGGACAGCCTCCTGGTGGGTAAGCGTGCCTTGATCGTGCATTACGAAGGCCAGTACTATTTTCCCTTCGTCACCCAGGTCGTGCCTGCCACCACTTTTGGCCTCAAGGAGGATTCCGAGACGGATTACCGCGAGCTTCAGCGCACTTTTCGCGAAGAAAAATCCTCCAACTGGGTCCTCCTGCCGCCTGTCCCCTATGATGCTAAACTGGACACCCCCGAGGTCATCGAAAAACTCATCGAACGCGATGGGAAAATTTACCGCCTGACCAGTAATGAACCCTTCAATGGTCGCGGTTATACCGTCTTCAAAGACAAGCCCGGCCAGAAGCGCCAGGAGTGGGTCTTCCGTCGCGGCCTGCGCCAGGGGGAGATGCGGGGCTGGGACCTTACGGGTGAGCAGGTGGAAAGAGGAACTTATGAAAAGGGACAACGCGTCGCCTACACTGACTATTCCGATGGCAAAGCCGCCGCTCTTGAGTCTCAAGCGGCTGAAGGCATGCTGACCGTCGTTTACCCCCCGTCGCCGCCTTCCTGGGAGCACCGCCATTTCCTCGGCACCACCTCCATGGGCGGGGATGTGCTGGCCATCCTCTTTGGTGGCTGGCAGCAGGCCATCATAGCCTCCGTTATTTTTGTCTCCTTCGTGTTCATCACTGGCGTGGCAGTGGGCGGTGCGCTCGGCTACTTCGGCGGCGCGGCGGACATCATCGGGGGCCGCCTCATCGAGATCTGGTCCGTGCTGCCCTTCCTCTTCATCGTGATGATCGTCAGCTCCATCATCAGCCCCAATCTTTTCCTCCTCGTCGTCATCATTTCCCTGTTCAGCTGGATGGGGCCCACCCTTTACATCCGTACCTCCGCCCTACGGGAAAAATCGCGGGATTACGTGGCTTCTGCACGTCTTCTGGGGGCAGGCACCGGTCGCATCATCCTGAAGCACATCCTGCCAAACAGCATCGCCATCCTCGTCACCCTCGCCCCCTTTGAGGTGACCGCCATCATCACCTCCCTGGCCGCCCTGGATTATCTCGGCTTTGGCCTTCCACCGGAGGAACCCAGCTGGGGCCGCCTCCTGCGTGAGGGTACGGAAGATTTTAACTACCCCTGGATTGTCAGCTCCGCCTTCGTCGCCATGACCACTGTCCTCATCCTCGTCACCTTCGTTGGCGAGGCCATCCGCGAAGCCTTCGATCCGAAGAAATTCACGACCTACCGATGACCTCTCCTCAAACAGTCGGCACACGGATGCCCGGAGCCGCCCTTTCACGCCTGGCAGGTGCTTTGTTGATGCTGCTTGCGGCGACTTTACTGCCCTCCTGCGCAGACTCCGATGACACCCGCTTCCCACCCTATGACAACACCCAGGAAGTGCAGGACTTTTGGAAGTCCAAACCTGAATTCTTCCAGTGGAAAACCCCTGCTGATCTGCCCGGGGGCCTGGCCTGGGAAAATGGTGCCGATGTGCCGGAATTCGGTGATCCCGATGCCAAAAAAGGCGGCACATTTCACGACTACCACCCTACCTATCCGCCGACCTTCCGGTTCATCGGACCGGATGCCGGCAATACCTTTCGCGGCCAGCATCGGGACAACATCGAAATCAGCCTCGTCACCCGCCATCCAGATGAGGATGTGTGGATTCCCGGCATGGCCAAAGAGTGGGCCGTTTCTGAAGACAAGAAGACCGTCTTTTATCGGCTTCAGGACAAGCTGACGTATTCAGACGGCACCCCCATTGTAGTGGAGGACTTCTTCATGACCTTTTTCATCATGACCAGTCCGCACATCAAGGACCCCTGGTATAACGACTGGTATACCAAAGAATACGCCGCCATCACCAAGTATGATGAACGCACCTTTTCCGTCACCATTCCGGAGCCTAAGCCCGATCCCCTTTGGTACGCCACCGTTCCGGCCACTCCGCAGCACTTTTTCCGCGAATTCGGACCTGACTTTCCCGCCCGTTATCAATGGCGCATCACCCCCTCCACTGGTGCTTACGCCATTGATGCGGATTTGCTGAAACGCGGACGCTCCATTACCCTGGTTCGGGTCAAAGACTGGTGGGCAGGGGACCTGAAACACTACCGCTACCTCTTCAATCCAGACTTCCTGGAATACAAAATCATCGCCAGCCAGGACAAGGCTTTCGAGATGTTCCGTCAGGGCCAGTTTGATTACTTTCTCGCCGGTCTCCCCCGCTACTGGTATGACAAAACGGAGATCCCGGGGCTTTATAATGGCTACGTGGAGCGTCACGTTTTTTACAACGTCTTTCCCCAGGTCACTTGGGGCATTCGCATCAATGAAAGCAAACCGCCGCTGGACAGCCTGGATGTGCGCCTGGGCCTTCATTATGCCATGAACTTCAAGAAGGTCATTGAGGTGGATTTCCGCAGCGACAAGACCCGCATGCAGAGCACCTTCGCCGGATTCGGCAAGTTCACCAACCCGGACCTGCGTGCGCTGCCTTTTGATCCCGTGAAAGCGCGCGAGCACTTTGCCAAAGCCGGTTTCACCCGGCCCGGCCCGGATGGCATCCTCCAGAATGACCAGGGCAAACGCCTCTCCTTTACCCTCACCACTTTCAATTCCGGCACCGTCATGCCCATCATGCTGCGCTTAAAAGAGGAAGCCAGGAAGGCCGGTCTGGAAATTAATGTCGAGGGCCTGGATGTCACCCAGATGTATAAAAAGCTGGACCAGAAAAATCATGAGCTCGGTTTCGCCGGGTTCGGAGCCACCCCGCCGTATCCGCGCTTTTGGGAAGGCTTTCATTCCGACAATGCCTTCAAGACCGGCCCCGATGGCAAGCGCGAGGTCGTCACCGATACCAACAACATCACGCAGACTGCCGATTTAGAACTGGACAAGCTCATCATCCAGCACCGCAAGGCCCAGACTGAGGAGGAGGTACAAAAGCTGTCTTGGCAGCTCGCCAAGCTCATTGAGGAACGCGCCTGCGTCATCCCCGCCTGGGAGTCACCCTTCTACCGGTATCTCTCCTGGCGCTACCTCCGCTGGCCCAAGAATGGCAATGCCCGCAAAAGCCGCGAGCCTCTGGATGCCTACATGTTCTGGATTGACGAAGACATGAAAAAAGAAACCAAGGACGCCATGCGGGAGGGCCGCAGCTTTGGCGAAGTTTTGCGCATCTTTGACGCCTACCGCACTGACTCATGACCGACGCACCCTCCATTCTTGAAGTCAGGGATCTCGTCACCGCCTTCGATACCGATGCGGGCCGCATGACGGCCGTGGACGGCATCAGCTTTGATGTTCCGAAGGGTAAAACCCTCGGCATTGTGGGGGAGTCCGGCTGCGGCAAAAGTGTGACGGCTTTTTCCATCACCCGACTGCTGCCACAGCCGCATGGCAAGGTACTCGGCGGCAGCATCCGTTTCGAAGGAAAAGACCTGCTCAACCTGCCACTGGAAGAGATGCAGAAGGTCCGAGGCAATGAAATCAGCATGATTTTCCAGGAGCCGATGACGGCACTGAATCCCGTGCAGACCGTGGGCCGCCAGCTTGCCGAGGCCATCCTGCTGCATACCGATTGCAGCAAATCCGAGGTTCTCAGCCGCAGTGTGGACATGATGAAAAAGGTCCGCATTCCCGCGCCTGAAGCCCGGCTGGGGGAATACCCGCACCAGCTCAGCGGCGGCATGCGTCAGCGCATCATGATCGCCATGGCGCTCATCAATAAACCCAAGCTGCTCATCGCGGATGAACCCACCACCGCTCTGGATGTGACCGTGCAGGCGCAGATCCTGGAACTCATCGCGGACCTGCAAAAGGAGATGGGCATGAGCGTCGTACTCATCACCCATGACCTGGGCGTCATCGCCGAGGTATGTGATGAAGTGGCCGTCATGTATGCAGGCCGCATTGTAGAGCGGGCGAACGTCTTCGACCTCTTTGCCCATCCCCGCCATGCCTATACCCAGGGCCTGCTCCAAAGTATCCCCCGCTTGGACAGCCAGCCCAAGACCCTGCTCAAAGCCATCCCAGGGAATGTGCCCGGCATCGCGGACTTTAAACCCGGCTGCCGCTTCGCCGAACGCTCCGGCCGCGACCACAGCCCCGAGCACCTTAACACCCGCCCCCCCTACGTTGAAATCTCCCCTAACCACTGGGTGGAAAACTGCCCCATCTGCGTCGCATGAGCCTGGTGCCGCTAGCCTTGAAACCGGCCATAAATCGCTTATACTATCTCCATGACCGTTAAAGCCATTGTTCATCCTGCTGAAGAAGGCGGCTATTGGGCCGAAGTGCCTTCATTGCCTGGTTGCTTCACCCAGGCAGAAACGCTGGAGGAACTTCAGTCCAGGTTGGCTGAGGCCATCGAAGGCTGGTTCCAAGCTGATGCCGAGCAGGAAATAGACGATGCCAACGCCCAACCCATGCTGGTTACCGTGTGAAACTCATCAGCGGCAAACAGCTTGTGAAAATTGTTCAAGCTCATGGCTGGTCCCTGGCCCGAGTGAATGGAAGCCATCACATCTTCAAGCATCCGGCACGGCCAGGCAATCTGGTGATTCCTGTCCATGGCAACGAAACTTTAAAGACCGGCATTCTGCGCGCCTTAATGAAAACCGCCGGTCTCAACGAAAGCGACCTTTAAAGCATGAGCCTTCTTACCGTCAAAAATCTCCAGCAGCACTTTCCCGTCCGGGGAGGCGTGTTGCGGCGCTCCGTGGCCTCCTGCAAGGCGGTGGACGGAGTTAGCTTTTCCCTGGCTGCAGGCGAGACACTGGGCCTGGTGGGAGAGTCCGGCTGCGGCAAAACCACCCTCGGCAAGAGCATCGTCCGCTTGCTCAAGCCGACCGGCGGCAGCATCGAGTTTGAGGGAAAGGACATCACCACGGCCAGCATGGGCCAGCTGCGCCCGGCACGCCGACACATGCAGATGATCTTCCAGGACCCCGCCGAGTCCCTGAACCCCCGCCACACCGTGCGGGACATTTTGGAGGAGCCGTTCATCGTCCAAAAGATTGGCACAAAGAACGAGCGACGTCTGTGGGTGGCGGATCTTCTGGACAAGGTGGGCCTCAGTGCCGCTTCCGCCGACCGTTTCCCTTTTGAGTTCAGCGGCGGCCAGCGCCAGCGCATCGGCATTGCCCGTGCCATCGCCTTGAAGCCCAAGCTCATCGTCTGTGACGAGCCTGTCTCCGCCCTGGATGTCTCCGTGCAGAGCCAGGTGTTGAACCTTTTGTTAGACCTCCAGCGCGAGATGGGCCTCAGCTATCTCTTCATCGCCCACGGTCTCAGCGTCGTGAAACACATGAGCGACCGCGTCGCCGTGATGTATTTGGGCAAGATCGTCGAGCTTGCCCCGGCCGAGATTCTCTATCGTGATCCCCGCCATGCCTATACCAAGGCCCTGCTGGATGCCATTCCCGTGCCTGATCCGGCTAAGCGCCACCCCCGCCGCCTGCTTCATGGAGACGTGCCATCCCCGATCAATCCGCCGCCCGGCTGCGCCTTCGGACATCGCATGAGCCATCCGCGCTGGCAGGAGAGCGTCGGCATGGACCTGACGCTCAAAGAAGTCGCCCCCGGCCACCTCGTCCAGCCCTGCCCCTGCTGCACGTAACTTCACTCGGGATGCACAATGACATAAGTGCTTTGCACCTCCTGCGTGGCCGGATTGGTCGCCCGCAGCTCATGCCGTCCTGGAATTAGCTCCACATACGTTGCCGCTCCGTCCGTCTGCACTGTCAGAGTTTCACAAGTCCATTGGACCTGCATCGCCGGGCTGGTCTCCAAGATCAGCCGGCTGCCTCCCTGCGGCAGATCCGGGTCCAAATGCACCACCGTTCCGGGGATAGGATGGCTGATGCGCCAGGGCTTGTGTTTCCCGGCCTCCTCCACCGCCACCAGATCGCCCATCCAGTTGTCCGCGCTGCGTATCCAGGCCGAATATTCAGGCCGCAGCAGCGCCCTTCCCCGGCTGTCGTAGTCGGCCTCACTGGCTCCGGGCGGCTGATGTTTGACCGCAAAGATCTCCTCCCGGCTCACCCTGGCGGGTGGTGACTGCGGCGTCAGGCGCTTGCCGGTCCGGGGGTCGATACGCGCATGCACCAGACCCTCCGGTTCCGCATACCAAGTTATGCCAAATCGCCGTTGAAGCTCAATGAAGATATCCCTCCAGATGGGGGCAGCACCGGTCACTCCGGACACCTCGCGCATCGGCGTATTGTCAAAGTTACCCGCCCATACCGCCACGGTATATTCGGGGGTAAAGCCCACGCACCAGTTGTCCCGATAACCGGTACTTGTGCCCGTCTTGACGGCGGCGGGAAAGGGCAGCCGCAGCGGCGAATGCTGGCCAAAGGTGAGCTGGCGTGCCTGGTTATCCGAAAGAATATCCGCGATGATGTAACACGATATTTTCTCAAAACGCCGTGTGCGTTCGATACTTTTTGTTTGCGGCACCAGGCTCCACGGCCCGTCCAGGCCCAGGCGTGCCAGGCAGGCATAGGCATTGGCCAGCTCCACCAAGCGCACGGGTGAATTGCCAATCGTCAGGCCCAGCCCGTAGTGCTCAGCGGGTTCCGTCAATGTGGTTAGGCTAAGGGCCTTGAGTTGCGCCAGCAGCATTTCCGCACCGCCAATGCTGCCCAGCACTTTGACGGCGGAGATGTTCAGGCTGTTGCCCAGGGCATTGCGATAGGTCATCGGGCCATACAGCTTGTGCGCATAGTTTTCCGGCCGGTAGGTCCCGGTGGGAGTGTTGTATTCCACTGGCAGATCCGCGACGATGCTCGCTGCAGTGGCTCCGCGTTCCAGCGCCATCAGATACGTAAACGGCTTGATGGCCGAGCCGGGCGAATGCGGCACCCAGGCCCCATTGATCTGGCCTCCGTCCGGGGCAAAGAAATCACGCGATCCGGCCAAGGCCAGCACATGCCCGGTGGCATTCTCAATGACCACTGCCGCTGCCTGGGTGACATGCCGCGCCTTCAGCGCGCTCAGCCGCTGCGTGATGATCGTCTCCACCTGCTGTTGCAGGCCGGAGTTCAGCGTGGTGACGGTACTTTCACGCGGCTCCACCCGCAGCATCTCCACCGCATGCGGGGCCTCGAACCCGCCATGGAAGCGCTGCAACTGGATGCTCTCCTTTTGGGCCACCCGCAGCTGCTCCTCCGTCAGCCAGCCAAGCGCTTGCATCTTCTCCAGGATGCGCTGCTGCCGAGGCTGGATTTTCTCTAAATATCTGAAGGGATTGTAGCGTGTGGGGGATTGCGGGATGGCCGCCAGCAAGGCGCATTCGGCCGGGCTCAGGTCGGCCAGAGGCTTGTCAAAGTAACCCTGGGCGGCACTGGCGCAGCCGGTCAGCAGATTGCCATAGCTGATGCGGTTCAGGTATTCGGCCATCACCTGTTCCTTGCTCCATTGCATGGCCAGGCGGCGGGCTTGCAGGGCCTCGGTGGCCTTCACCCACAGGCCCCTCTTGCCAGTCCGTGCTGAGGTCACTTTGACAAGCTGCTGATGAATGGTCGAAGCTCCCGAGACGACCCGCCCGCTGCGGGCATTGTCCCACGCTGCACGCGCCACGGCCAGCAGGTCCACGCCACCATGATCAAAGAAACGTTTGTCCTCCGCTGCCAGCGTCGCCTGCACCAGCCGTGTGGGGATGTCCTCAAAGCGCAGCACCTGTGCCACACGGTCACCTTCCGGCGTCAAAAGCATCCTCAGCGGCTTCCCATCGCTGCTGAGAAAGCGTGGGGAAGGTTTCAGCGGAGTCTCCAGTGCCTCCGGTAATGGCACCAGCCACGGCAGCCCAAACCACACGCCCGCACCGGCTGCGAGGGCGGTCAGCAGCAGCTTGAAAAGACGTTTAGACCCGCGACGCATGGCCATGAATAGGCCAGTTTTTGGTTTTCAGCAGTCAGTTTTCAGAGCTGCAAACCGAAAACTGAAGACTGTAAACTGAACACCTCCCTTCACTCCAGGATCTCCTCCAGCACCCGCCCATCCGGCTCTGGCAACTGGATGTCCAAAAGGCGCGCAATGGTCGGTGCGATGTCCAGGTTGGCCATGCGGGGGAGCACCACGCCCTTTTTGATGCCTTTGCCGGAGGCGATGAAAATGCCGTCCAGTTCGGGGTCGGTGTTGGGGTAGCCGTGCGTGCCGCCGTAGTCCACACTGGGGGCGGCGACGGCATCGCCTGCGGCACCGTTGTTAAAGGCGTAACCGGCTTTGGCATAGAGTATCAAGTCGCCCATGCCCTGGTTTTCCGCCGGAGTCGGCATGCCCAGGGTGGGGCCATCGTTGCCATCAATGACCTGACCCACACCTTCCGTGGCGGCGAACAGTTCCTTCAGCTTGGGCAGCAGCTCCGCCTTGCGGGCCGGGTCCAGCACATAGATGAAGCACAGCCCGCCCTGGGTCATCGCGGCCACCTCACACTGCGTGATGGCATTGCCAAAGGCCTTGGAATAACCGGCTTTTTTCAAGGCGACATTGGGATAGACAAACTTGCTCACCTTTTTAAAGCCGTGGTCGGTGGCGATAACGAAGGTGGTCTTCTCCGTCAGCCCGGCGTCCTTCACCGACTGCACCAGATCCCCCACCAGGCGGTCGGTATAGGCAAGGGCCGTGTAGCTGGCCATGTTCGCGGGGCCATAGCGGTGATGGGTGCCGTCCGTGTTCAGCGTGTGGTACAACATCAGGTTAGGCTTATGCGTCTTGATGATGTGGCTGGCCGCCCGCGTCCAGGTCAGGTCATGCCAGGCCATGTTCTTGCGCTGGGGGCCGGGATTCATCCAGGAGATCTGCTCCTCCGTCAGCAGCCCGGCGGCGATCATCTCCTTCTCGATGGGGCGGTCTGCGCTCGGCAGTTCGGCGAAGCTCCAGTTGATGGTCTCCGCATCCTTGATGGCCACCCAGTCCACCTCCGCCGTGGTCAGTCCGGCCTCGTGGGCCACATCATAAAGCGTGGGCACATGCACCAGGCGGTTCTTGTGCACCCAGGGCTCGATCTTGGGCGGTTTGTTCCCCTCGCCACGCACCAGCAGTCCGTTGAAAAGCACCCCATGCTTTTGGGGGTTCACCCCCGTCACCATCGTGGTGTGATTGATCCAGGTGATGGACGGATTGGAAACCGTCATCGCCTCCGTCTGCGCCCCATCGGCAGCCAGCTTGCGCAGGTTCGGGATCGCCAGGGAAGGGTCCTTCCACATCCACGCCGGAAAGCCGTCCAGGCTGATGAGGACGACGTGCTGGTTCTTGTCGGCTGCGGTTAGGGTAGCGGTGAAGACAAGGGAGAGGAGCAGGGAGCGGAGAAGCATGAGCTGTGAGTACGGTGAACAACCGCCCATTCTTTTTCCGGCATCCGAAGTTGAGTGCGTCCTTGCAGGCCCATCATATCCATTGGTGTGAACTGGAAAGAGACTTGAATATTGCTGCATGGAGACGATAATGTACCTATGAGCGCCACTGCACTCCTCCATCTAAAGCAGCAGCTTTCGAAGCTGAGTGAGAAGGAACGTGTGGAGATTTCGGCATTTCTTCTTCGCATGAAACAGGAATCTCCCTCCTGGCAAAAAGAGATGAGTCGGCGCATGGCGGAAATGGATGCAGGTAAAAAGATCCGGCTTCCGAAACCTGCGGTGCGGGCGTGACATGGCCATCCCCGATCACGAGCCAGTGCTTTCACCCAAAGCCTGGGAGTTTTTAAGCTCACTGTCACGCAAGCGACAGGCGTGTCTTGTCAATTTAATCCATCAATTGGCGGAATCACCCCTTCAATTAGGGGATTACCAGACACGGGACAGCACAGGCCGCCGATTGGAGAACCTGCGTTTTGAAGGTTACGTTTTTACCTATTGGGCAGATGGCGCGGTGAATGAGCTTCGAATTTTGGATATTGTGGAATTGTGACGAAAGATGGGGTCCACCTCATTCTTCGGCATCAGGCAGCGCGTGGGCAAGCTGGGCGCGGACTTGCACCAGCAGTGGGCGGAGGTTTTCAGGAGCCGCTGCAATATAGACGTCGTGATCAGCAAACATGTTCAGAGTGTCTTGGTTTTGTCCGTTTCGGATGGGTGCTCCGTGCATGAAGCCATGATGGCCAGGACGAGGATGCAAGGGGCTGATTGTCATGACAAATGAATACTGGGGGATCCAAAAGCGCAATCCTTCGAGAAGTGCTCAATGCGTATCCGACGGTCGAGGATTGATGGACAAAGGTTGTCCGCATTGCCATTGCGCCTGATGAAAGCTGTGGCCAAGTTTGTCCATGTCCGGCCTGCCACGTATGCTTTCGACCATGCTCCGTCCTTTTGCCACCCTCCTGCTGCTCTGCGTGAGCCTGGTGGAGCTTCATGCCCAGGAGGAAAAAGTGGATGGCACGCAGCAACTGGCGGCGGCGCAGCAGAGGCTCAAAAAGCTCTCCGCCACGGAATATGACCTGGATGGCATCCGCATCAATGCAGCCACGCGGGAGGTACGCATCCCCACCCAGGTGGAACTGAAACAGGCCCCGCTGGAGTACATGCTGGTGCATGAGACCGGCAAGACGCATGAGAGCGTACTGACCACGGCGGTGAGCCCGACGGCGGTGCAGGTTGCGCTCCTGCTGGCCAATTACCAGGCGGCAACGGAAGGACTGCTGACGAAAGTACCGGAAGAGGAGAGGCCAAAGATCTGGAAAGAGGAGCCACCCGCCAAGCCGGGGGCCAATCGCGTGAAGATTGAGGTGGAATGGAAGGTGGGCGAGGAGACGAAAAAGACCCCGCTGTCCCAGTGGGTGCAGAATTCCGATACGCGGAAGCCGCCGCCGGATCTGGAAACCTGGGTATTCAATGGATCGTATATGGATGAGCGGGGTTTCATCGGAGAGCACGAAGGCTCCATTATCGCCGTATGGCTGGACCGGGGTGCGCTGATGAATTCCCCGGCCGAAGGCGCCTGGGACGACAGCCTGTGGATCTCCCTGCCAGCCAATATTCCTGACGAAGGCACCCCTGTCACCGTGATCATTACCCCAGCCCAACCATGAAACTCATTGCCGCATTGTCCGTGTCCCTGATGCTACCCTCTATGCTCCTGGCCCAGAGCGGCACTCAGGCCGCCCGGCACGAGTCTTTAAAACAGGAGATCCGCCTGGCGTATGACCGGGGGCTGGCCTTTCTGAAAGGGAAGCAGAATGCGGAGACGGGGCAGTGGGGAGATGCGGAGCCAGTGGCCTTCACCGCGCTGGCCATCACCAGCCATCTGCTGGCCCCGGAGCGCCAACCGGGGGATGCGCTGACGCCGGAGATTGAGAAGGCCTATGATTTCCTTTTGAAAAATGTGCAGCCGGACGGCGGCATTTATGTGAAAGCCCGCGCCAATTACAACACTTCTCTGGCGCTGACAGCGCTGATGCTTAGTCCCAAGCCACAGAATGAACAGACGCTGCTGGCGGCCCGGCGTTTCATCATCGGCCAGCAGAATGACTTTGATGAAAAGGGCAAGGCGGACAATCCCTTCGACGGCGGAGTCGGCTACGGCACACCCAAGCCGGACAAACCCGCCCACGCAGACCTTTCCAACACCCACTTCGCCCTGGAGGCGCTGTATTATTCCGAAGCCCTGCTGGCGGACAAAGGGGATGCCGGAAAGGATGAGCCGAAGCTCAATTACGCAGCGGCCATCCAGTTCATCCAAAACTGCCAGAACCGCCCGGAAACGAACAAGGCCTCCTGGGTAAGCACCGACAAGGCGGATGCAGGCGGCTTCGTGTACAGCCCAGGAGAGACCCGTGGCAAGGTGACGACCACGCCCGATGGCCGCACCGCCCTGCGCAGCTACGGCAGCATCAGCTATGCAGGCATGCTGAGCTTCATCTATGCCGGGCTGGACAAGAGCGATCCCCGGGTGAAGGCGGTCATGCAGTGGCTGAGCGAGAACTACACGCTGGAGGAAAACCCAGGGGTAGGACCTGAGGGACTGTATTATTATTACCACACCATGGCCAAAGCCCTGGCCATCGCCGAGGTGGATTTCCTGAAAACCAAGGATGGCAAGACGGTGGACTGGCGGGCAGACCTCGCGGAAAAGCTGCTGAACATCCAGCAGGGAGACGGCTCATGGGCCAACAGCACCGGCCGCTGGATGGAAAGCGACCAGGTGCTGGCCACCTCCTACATGCTGATGGCGCTGGCGCGGGTGCATGAGAGCCTGTGACAGGATTCAGTCGGACGGTACCGCTCTTTCGGGATGGCTTTTTTATGATTTAGAAGGTTGACGTTTTTGACGGTTCCCTACTAAAAAAGAGGAATGTACCTGAGAGCCAATACCTTTTCATTGTGGCTGTTCAGCCTGGGGATGGCGTCGTGCCTGTCCCTGGCGGCTGCACCGGTAAAAATGGATCTGGATACGGTGATCAACTGGGATTCACCGGAGATTGTCTCCATCAGTGCGGTGGAAGATTTGATGCTTCCATTACGCGAGTATCGGAAGGAGTACAAAGGTGACGCGGAAGCGCCGGGGGATAGTTGTACCTGGCAAAGTTTTTCTCCAAAAGACTTTCAGTTCAGCTTTTTCGGAGAGGAAATGGAGCTCGAAGCGGTTCACCTTGGTCGTAGCAGCAGAGGCAATGCCAGCTTCAGTTTTAGAACTCCATCGAATAAAAAGTCCCCTGGTCTGGAGCACAGGATTGAGAGGCAGGTGACAGACAAGATGCGTGTGGTGGCCAGGAAGGAAGTCTTTCCAGGTGGAAAACGCACTGTAGTTACCTGGCGAAATCAGAACTGGATGGTGATGCTCGGTACACGTTTGGAAGGTAGCAAGGGTGAGAGAGAGATAGAGCTCGACATCCTGAAGTTAAATTCTGCAGACACGACTAAACCAGCCGCTCCGGCTCAGGTGATTGTCATGGATGTGAACGTGGATCTGGACTTCCTGCTGAATCTGGGGGAGCTGTGGAACTGCACGGCGGATGATTTTGAAAAAATCTACCGGGCTAAAAAAGGCACGGACCAGGAGCAGCCGCCCCAGTTCGAGTGGCTGAGTGAGGACCGCTCCCGGGCGCGCTTTTCCCGGAAGCTGTTTTCGAACCTGGAGGTGAAGATGACCCTCTTTGCCAAATCCACCAAAGTGGATGAGGCGATCGTGGAGTTTGTGAATGGCCGTGCTGCGCGGGTGACCATTTCCCTCTATAACCGGGGAGACTCCGGAGACATTCAGCCTGACCTTTTTGACCAGATTTATAAAACCACGGGCAAAAACCTGGGACAGGTCATGAAGGTGGCACCGCGCAACATCTCCCAGACCACCACCTCCGCCGTGAAGACCGTGAGCTGGCAATGGAGCAGCCCGGTGGGGATCGCGCTTCTGGAGCACAATGACTACCGGACCGGCCGGTCGGTGGGAAAGCCCGAGTTTCTGCGGATGAAGCTGGCCAATCCCCAGCAGGCAGACTGGAGCATCGGCAAGCTGACCGTGGGTGTACAGCGTATGGCGCTGATGAAGAACATCACGAAGATGGATAACGGGGACGTGTATATCTCCGGAGTGCCAATGGTGGACCAGGGGACGAAGGGCTACTGTGTGGCGGCGAGCTGCCAGCGCCTGTTTGAATACATGCAGATCCCCTGTGACCAGCACGAGATCGCCCAGCTGGCGGATGTGGATTCACAGTCCGGGGTGGACATTTTCACCATGCAGAAGAGCCTGGGCAGAATTGATGGGCACTACAAAGTCATGTTCAAGCCGCACATCAACCCGGAGCAATTCTACGGTGCCAACAGGAAGCGGCGCATTTCCCAGAGGCAGTTTGCCGTCATCATCAAGGAGCATGTGGACAAGGCGGTGCCGTTGCTCTGGGCGCTGGAGCTGGGACGCTTCCCGGAAAACCCGCCCCTGCCGAATGGCGGGCAGGTCAGCGGCGGGCACATGCGCATGATCATCGGCTACAATTCCGCCACTCAAGAAGTCATCTTCAGTGATTCCTGGGGGGCGGGGCATGAGATCAAACGCATGTCTGAATCCGGGGCCTATGAAGCCACCGTGGGGCTGTACACGATGTCACCACGGGGACTGTAAAGGAGCGGGATTTGGGTGTACAGCCGCTGAATTTTTTTATGATTTGAAGGATTGACGACGCTGGGAATTTCCTACTAAAAAAGAAGCATGAGCATAAGTGGGAGGATTTTACTGTCGTTGCTGCTGTTCCAGACTCTGGTTCTGGGTCAAAACGCCCATGGCCAGGACAGCATCCATGTCAGCCTGGCATTGGAGTGGCATAACCCTTATGAAGTTCCTTTGGGAAACCTCAAAGCTTTGCTGGATCCGGTCAGCGCCCATGTGAAGTCCAATGGAAATCCGGCGGTGACCAGCGATGGCAAAATACGGGAAAAGTTAAACTGGTTCGTCGGCGCTGATGAGAACCGCAAGGTGACGGTCTTCAATGACCAGTTCGTCATCCATAATATCGCCGTCTGTACTTTGGATGCCATCCCCTGCCGCTACGAGCTGCTGCTAAAAAACGTCGGAGACCAGGAGACGACGATGAGGATGGTGCAGCAGTTTCTGACGGAGGCACTCCAGCTGGAACCTCAGACAGGCTCCATCGTCTCCCGTGGACCTCCGGAAACCCGGCGGAAATTGCTGATCTGGCGGCACGCAGAACAGACGGTGATGGTCAGTGCCTTGGGGGAGGACAGGATGCAGATCAGCATGACTTCCAAGATTTATGAGTCGGAGCTCAGGCCGTCTGTTCCGTCAGTGGCCGGCTCCAATCCCCCGCGTCTGGAGAAGGCCATAGACCTCGATTTCCTGCTCAATTTTGGGGAGCTGTGGCAGTGCACTACGGAAGCCTTTGAGCAAAAGTATCGTGCCATGAAGGTAAAAGATCAGGGGCCGCCGCCTGATTTTGAGTGGCTGAGCGCAGACAAATCACGTGCGCGCTTTTCTCGCAAGCTGTTCGCCAACGTGGATATGAAACTGACATTGTTTGCCAAATCCGTGAAATTGGATGAGGCGGTTGTGGAGTTTGTGGATGGTCGCGCTGCTCGCGTGACGATGTCCCTGTACAACCGGGGCGATTCTGGCGACATCCAGCCTGACAAGTTCGACGAAATTTTTAAAACGACGGGTAAAAATCTGGGGCAGGTGCTGAATGTGACCCCGCGCAACATCTCCCAGACCACGACTTCTGCAGTGAAGACGGTAAGCTGGCAGTGGACCAGTCCCCTGGGCATCGCGCTGCTGGAGCATAATGATTACCGAACCGGCAGGTCGATTGGGAAGCCTGAATTTCTGCGGATGAAGCTGGCCAATCCCCAGCAGGCAGACTGGAGCATCGGCAAACTGAGCGTGGGGGTGCAGCGCATGGCGCTGATGAAAAACATCACCAAGTCGGACGAAGGGGATGTGTACATCTCGGGTGTGCCAATGGTGGACCAGGGGACGAAGGGCTACTGCGTGGCGGCGAGCTGCCAGCGGCTGTTTGAATACATGCAGATCCCCTGTGACCAGCATGAGATCGCCCAGCTCGTCGATGTGGATGCCGTTTCGGGGGCCAATATTTTCGACATGCAGAAGAGCCTGGCCAAGATTGACGGGCATTACAAAGTCACCTTCAAGCCGCACATCAACCCGGAGCAATACTACAGCACGGCAGGCAAGCGGCGCATCTCCCAACGGCAGTTTGCCGTCATCATCAAGGAGCATGTGGACAAGGCGGTGCCCCTGCTGTGGGCGCTGCAACTGGGGCGCTTCCCCGAAAAGCCACCGCTGCCGAATGGCGGTCAGGTGAGCGGCGGTCACATGCGCATGATCATCGGCTACAATGCCGCCTCCAAAGAAGTCATTTTCAGCGATTCCTGGGGAGCTGGGCATGAAGTCAAACGCATGTCAGAGGAGCACGCTTATGAAGTCACCGTGGGGCTCTATACGATGTCGCCCAGAGGACTGTGAGAGGCCAGGGAGGGGCGGCCGGAAAAAGTGGCGGGTGCGAATAAATAATGCAGTTCACTTGAACTGCATCGGGCGTAACTCTAATCTGCCCCCACCCCCATGCCGAAGAAATCTGCCGCCAAGTCTCCTGCCCCGAAAGCTGTCGCCAAAGTTGCCGCCGATGTGATCGGAAGCACCCAGGAGAGTCCGTGCTCCTCAAAAGTTGTTGCCGATGTCATCCAGGTACGGGGGGCGTGGCAGAACAATCTGCAGGGGATCAATCTGGATCTGCCGCTGGGGAAACTCTGCGTGGTGACCGGGCCGAGTGGATCGGGCAAGTCGTCGCTGGCGTTTGATACGATCTATGCGGAAGGGCAGCGGCGGTATGTGGAGACGTTCTCGCCTTACACGAGGCAGTTTTTTGAGCGCATGGACAAGCCGAAGGTGGACGCCATCCATGGCATCCCGCCGGCCATCGCCATTGAGCAGGTCAATAATATCCGCTCCACGCGCAGTACGGTGGGCACCATCACGGAGATCAATGACTACCTGAAAATGCTCTTCCCGCGCCTGGCGGAGGGGCAGTGCCCGGAGTGCCATCGGCCGGTGAAACCGGAGACGCCGGAAAGCATCCAGCATGAGCTGCTGACGACCTATGCCGGGCAGCAGGCGATGATCTGCTTTGGCGTGCCCGTGCCGCCCGGAACGGCGACGGAGGATTTTTTCACCTTTGTGCAAAGCCAGGGTTACCTGCGCCTTTGGGTGTATGGGGAAGCCGTGCGCACGGATGAGCCGGAGGCCATGAAAGGGCGCAAGCTGCCGGCGGTGGCGATGGTCATCCAGGACCGGCTGGTGCTGGAGCCTAACCAGAAGTCGCGCCTGAGCGAGGCGGTGGAGGCGGCGTTGCGGCTGGGGAAGGGGCAGGTGACGGTGTTCAGTTTCCAGTCTTCAGTTTCCAGTGTTCAGAAAGGGGCAAAATCGAAGGCCAATGTTGAGAAGTTGAACAATGGAATCGGAAAACTGAACACTGAAAACGGAACACTGAACACTGTTTCTTTTTCCACGGACTGGCGCTGCGCGGACTGTGACATCCAGCTCCCGCCGCCGACGCCGGGGCTGTTTTCTTTTAACAGTCCCATCGGGGCCTGTCCGACCTGCAAGGGGTTCGGGCGGACGCTGGGGCTGGATCTGCGGAAGGCGATGCCGGATGAGTCCCTGAGCATCCGGGGCGGGCTGGTGAAGGCGTTTTCGGGCAGCACGTACCGGGAGAGCCAGGACGATTTGGAAAAGGCGGCGCGGCGCAAGGGGGTGGATCTGGACACGGCCTTCTGCGACCTGCCGGAGGATGAGCAAAAATGGGTGGTGGAGGGCGCGGGCACGGACCCGGAGGAGGCCTGGCGGGACGGGGAATGGTATGGGGTGCGTGGGTTCTTCAAGTGGCTGGAAGCGCGGTCTTATAAGATGCATGTGCGCATCTTCCTCAGCCGCTTCCGCGCTTATACCACCTGTGCGGATTGCGATGGCGGCCGCTTGAAAAAGGATGCTTACAATTTCCGCATCACGGGTCGCACCATTGCGGACTTGTGGAACCTGCCGGTGACGGATCTGCTGCCGCTGGTGCAGAGCTGGCACGTGACGCCGGGGGACAATGCCACGCAGATGCTGCGGGATGAAATCGCGGGCCGCTTGAGCTATCTGGACCGTGCGGGCCTGGGCTACATCCACCTGGACCGGCTAACAAGGACGCTCAGCGGCGGGGAGCTGCAACGGGTCAACCTAACCACATGTTTAGGAGCGTCTTTGGTGAACACGCTGTTTGTTCTGGACGAGCCGAGCATCGGCCTGCATCCGCGTGACATCGGACGGCTGATCGGCGTCATGGAAGGGCTGCGCGACAAGGGCAATACGCTGCTGGTCGTGGAGCATGAGGAGTCCGTGATGCGGGCCGCGGATCATGTCATCGAAATCGGTCCCGGTCGCGGAGACAAGGGCGGGCACCTGGTCTATGACGGGCCTTTGAGCGGGCTGGAGAAGATGAAGGGCTCGCTGACGGCGGATTATCTGACAGGGCGTAAAAGCATCACGGTGCCGGAGAAACGGCGGGTTGTGAAGTTTGGGGCGGCGGCTAAAGCAGGGGCCAAGGCCCAGAAGCTGCCTAAAGGCGGAACTCCGAACGGGGAGGCGACGGCGTCGCTTTTGATTAAAGGGGCGCGGCAGAACAACTTGAAAAACCTGGATGTGGAGATCCCGCTAGGGGTGTTTTGCTGCATCACGGGGGTGTCGGGCTCGGGCAAAAGCACGCTGGTGCATGAGGTGCTGTATCGCAATCTCCAGCGCCTGCGCGGGGAGGTGGGGGAGGATGAACCAGGCCGTGTGCGCAGCATCACCGGGCATGAAAATTTGAGCCAGGTGATCATGGTGGACCAGTCGCCGCTGGCGCGCACGCCACGCAGTACGCCGGCGGTGTATGTGGGTGCGTTTGATACGATCCGAGCGCTGTTTGCGGAAAGCGATGATGCGAAGGCGCAGGGCGTGATGCCGGGGTTTTTCTCGTTCAACTCGGGCGAGGGGCGCTGCGAGCGCTGCATGGGCAACGGCTTCGAGAAGATCGAGATGCAGTTCCTCAGCGACCTGTATGTGACCTGCCCGGAGTGCGAGGGGAAACGTTACCAGCCGCACGCCTTGAAGATTCATCTTCAAGGGCGCAGTATCCATGATGTGCTGGGGCTGACGGTGGAGGAGGCGGCGGAGTGGTTCGCCAAACTGGAGGCACCTGCGGGCAGTGGCACTCCGCGGGCGGAGGCTTCTTTCCTGCGCAAGGCGCAGCAGGTGTCCGGGCAGCTTTCCATCCTGGTGGAGGCGGGTTTGGGTTACTTAAAGTTAGGCCAGCCGCTGAACACGCTCTCCGGCGGTGAGGCGCAGCGCTTGAAGCTGGTGGGGCATCTCATCGAAAATGCAGGGGAAAAGGATGCGGACATGAAGTCGGCCCTGCTGCTGCTGGATGAGCCTACGACGGGCCTGCACTTTGATGACATTGCGCTTTTGATTAGGCTGCTGCAAAGGCTGGTCAATGAAGGCAACAGCCTCCTGGTCATCGAGCACAATGTGGATGTGATCCAGTGTGCGGACTGGGTGATTGACCTGGGGCCGGATGGCGGTGCGCTGGGCGGGCAGCTTGTTGTCGCGGGCACGCCGGAAACGGTGGCCGCCTGTGCGGAATCGTGGACGGGCAAGTATCTAGCGGAGAAATTCGGCGCGGGCAGAGCAGAGACGCGGGTGGCTGAACGGGCGGCTGAATACAAGGTGAAAAAAGCAGCGGCCCCGGTGGCTGCGACGCCGAACACCATCAGCATCCGGGGAGCGCGTGAGCATAACCTGAAAAACATCTCCATCGAGATCCCTCGCGATGAGTTTGTGGTGGTGACGGGTCTGAGCGGCAGCGGCAAATCGTCCCTGGCCTTTGACCTGGTTTTTGCCGAAGGCCAGCGGCGGTTCCTGGACAGCATGTCCGTGTATGCGCGCACCTTTGTGGAGCAGATGGAGAAGCCGGAGGTGGATGTCATCAGCGGCGTGCCGCCAACGGTGGCCATCGAGCAGCGCATCTCGCGCGGCGGTGGCAAGTCCACGGTGGCGACGGTGACGGAGGTGTATCATTTCCTGCGCCTGCTGTTCGCCAAGCTGGGAACGCAGTATTGCCCCAAGTGCGATGTGCCGGTGCAGAAGCAGAGCCTGAGCGCCATCACTCAGACCGTGGTGGAGCGGGCCAAGAAGGGGCCGCTGCAGGTGCTCGCGTCTTTGATCAAAGCTCGCAAAGGTTTCCACACGGACGTGGCGGAGGCGGCGGCCAAGCAGGGCATCTCGCTCATGTTGGTGGATGGCCAGTTCCTGCCGACGGCGAATTTTGAAAGGCTGGAGCGGTTCAAGGAGCACAGCATTGATGCCGTGGTGGGCGAGGTGAAAAAAGGCGCGTCCGCTTTGGAACTGAGGCCGGTGTTGGAAAAGGCGCTGAAGATGGGCAAGGGCACGGTGAAGCTGTGGCTGCCGGGCAATACCTCCCAGGTGCTGAGCACGGAGATGAGCTGCCCCAAATGCGACCTGTCCTTTGAGGAGCTGGACCCGCGCCTGTTCTCCTTCAACAGCCCGCATGGCTGGTGCCCGACCTGCCGTGGATTCGGCTTCAAGGTGTCGGCCAGAGGGGCGACTCCGCGGCGGGATGACATCTCGCAGCTTGAGGCGGAGATGGAGGAGGAGCGGCGTCTTTCGCGCGGGGCGGATGATGAGGAAGAGGAAGGCGAGCGCCAGCTCTGCCTGGCCTGCCAGGGCTCGCGGCTGAATGAAACGGCGCGTTATGTGCGGCTGCAGGATTTCACCGTACCGGTGCTGAATGCGCAGGCGGCGCAGGATGCGGCGGAGGCGGTGAAGAAGCTGACCTTTAGCGGCACGGAGGCCATCATCGCGCGGGACATCCTGGCGGAGATCGAGCAGCGGCTGCACTTCATGAAGGAGGTGGGTTTGGGTTACCTTCAGCTCAACCGCAGCGCGGATACTCTGAGCGGTGGCGAGGCGCAGCGCATCCGGCTGGCGGCGCAGCTGGGCAGCAATCTGCGCGGCGTGTTGTATGTGCTGGATGAGCCGACC
Organism: Prosthecobacter sp. SYSU 5D2; assembly: GCF_039655865.1. Classification (NCBI taxonomy): domain Bacteria; kingdom Pseudomonadati; phylum Verrucomicrobiota; class Verrucomicrobiia; order Verrucomicrobiales; family Verrucomicrobiaceae; genus Prosthecobacter; species Prosthecobacter sp. SYSU 5D2. The sequence continues at coordinate 71,986 of NZ_JBBYXL010000010.1, forward strand.
ATCGGCCTGCATCCGCGTGACAATGAGCGGCTGCTGGATACCCTGGTGGCCCTGCGGGACAAGGGCAACTCCCTGCTCGTGGTGGAGCATGATGATGACACCATGCGCCGGGCGGATACCATCATTGACCTGGGGCCTGGGGCCGGACGTTTTGGGGGCGAGGTCATCTCGCAGGGGAATCTGGCGCACATTTTGAAGGATGAAAAAAGCGTCACCGGACACGGGCTGATGAACCCTTTTAAACATCCTCTGCGTGGCGAGTGGCGGGACCTGCCGCCGGCGAAGAGCAAAGACGGCTGGCTGCGCATCCTGGGTGCCCATGCCAATAACCTGAAGGACATTGATGTGCAGATCCCCGTGGGGCGGCTGACCGTCATCACCGGCGTCAGCGGCAGCGGCAAGAGCACCTTTCTGCATCAGGTGCTGTTCCCCGGCATGAAGAACCTGCTGAGCAAGGAGAAGAAACGCAAATCGCCTAACCAATTGTGGAAAACGATCACCGGGGCGGACAGCTTCGGGTTTGTCTATGAGGTGGACCAGTCGCCCATCGGCAAGACCTCGCGCTCCTGCCCGGCCACCTATGTGGGCGTGCTGGATGACATCCGCAAACTCTTCGCCCAGGTGCCCATGGCGCGTGCGCGCGGCTATGAGGCGGGGCGTTTTTCCTTCAATACCGAAGGTGGCCGCTGCGAGGCCTGCCAGGGCAATGGCAACGTGAAGGTGGAGATGAACTTCCTGCCCACCACCCGTGTGCATTGCGAGATCTGCAACGGCCTGCGGTTCAATTCCGCCACCCTGGAAGTGGAGTACAACGGCAAAAACATCGGCCAGGTGCTGAAGATGAGCATCACCGAGGCGGCGGAGTTCTTTGCCCATCAGCAGCGCATCGCCCGGCCCTTGCAGCTCCTGGCGGACACGGGCGTGGGCTACTTGCAGTTAGGCCAGCCCAGCCCCACCCTCAGTGGTGGCGAGGCCCAGCGCATCAAGCTCGTCACCGAGCTTAGCGGCGGCGTCTCCCGCTCCGCCACGGAGAAACTGCGCGGCCTGAAGAACCAGAAGAAGAACCTCTACCTCATCGAGGAACCCACCATCGGTCTGCACATGCAGGACGTCGGCCGCCTCATTGACATCCTGCACCGCCTCGTGGACGACGGCCACACCGTCGTCGTCATCGAGCACCACCCCGACATCTTCGCCGAAGCCGACTACATCATCGACATCGGCCCCGAGGCTGGGGCTGATGGCGGCCAGGTGGTCGCGGCGGGAACCCCGAAGGAAGTGGCCAATCACAAGGTCAGCCGCACGGCACCGTTTTTGAAGAGGATTTTAGGGTGAGAGAGATTAATTTTATAGTAAAGAATCATGCTGACTGCGCCAGGAAATTGCCCTAGCTTAATTTAGAAGCGGATTAAAAATCAAATCCTAAGAGAGCAAATATATTAGTTGAGTTATTTGTCGTAACTGTAATCATGCAGCATGTCGGTCGAAAAAACTGGTCCTAAAGGTTATGAAGTCCAATACCTCCTCACGCTATGGCTTGGGTTGCTGCATGAAATTGACGAACCAGGCAAATCAACTCTACAAGTTGAAGGATTAGAAGATGCAGAACTTATCTTGCGAGTAGATTCTGAAGAACTGCAGTTCTCTATGCAGTCAAAATATCAAGAGGGCGATCTAGATGCCCCTGTCCTTGCTGAGTGGCTAGCTCATTTTGGTTCTCGTCAGGCAACCGAATGTTTGATCCATCGCTTACAGAATAATCCGCAATTGGTAGCGCTTCTCATCACGAAACGGCGATGTGCCGATAACACAAAGGGATTCATTAGACCATTGGGAGAATTTAACCCTCACAAGCAACCTCCATTGACGAAAGATGGTCTGTCTTTATTGTGCAAAGGGTTAACAAGAATATTTAGAGCAAAAGCAACTAAACTTGAGGAAGCAAGGGCGGATGTATGCCAGAATCTAGCGGAGACTCTGGAACAAGCTGGTCTAACGGATATGTGGAAGCGGATTGTGATATGGGACCAACTGACTGAAGATGAGGTTGAGCAGCGTGTGCTGCGGTCATTAGAGCGATTCCGGATTCCTGCTATAACACGTCCCACTATTATAGGTCTTTTGCTGCAAGAGATCAGAAAGGGACGTGATTCCGGTAATGATGTAATGCCTGCTATTCGCAACCTGCTAAAGAAGCATGATGTTAAAAGGATGCAGTTGGCACAACTAAACCTTGCTAGGCCAGAGGAACAAATTTTAGTTGGCATACTTGAGTCGAAAAAAATACTTTGTCTGACGGGAAGGCCTCAGTCTGGTAAGTCACACCTCGCTTGTTCGATTGCCCAGTCAATGCAGGATCGCGGCATTGATTGTCTCAGAACGGATGATGTGCAACAAGCAATAAATTTTTTAGATCCTTATACACTAGAAACAAAGCTTGTAGTTCTGGATGATCCCTTTACCTTTGCGCATGATAGATCTAAAATGCGTTACCGTATCAGTCAACTGGCGCGGAAAATTGCCGGTCAACATCGATTAATCATTACTGCTAGAATAGAGGAGCTAGAAGGAATTGCTCATAGAATAGGTTGGGTAGTCAAAGATGCGTATGGTTCAGAATGGTACGATGTTACGGTAATAAATAGAGAATTTTGCTTCGTTCTTTGGAATCACCTCAAGCGAACACATACCGTACATGAAAAAATTAACCGCATCATTGAGGAACATTTTAAAACGGCACTGGAAACCGAACTTCTTCAGCCAGGGCAATTAGATCATCTCGCCCGTAATCAGCCTTCAACTAGCGATTGGGGAGCTGAGGCAGTACTGAGTCTTGCCCGCTTTAATGCACCCATGATTGCAGACCAACTTTGCTCTGACGATGAAACACGTTTGCTTCAGTTGGTTCTAGGAATGTGCGCCGCCGGTTTTAATGGGATGTCAGAAATTGAGATCCAATTTGCATTACAGAAAGAATTAATTGGTTCTGGAATGCATCCAGATAGCCTGGGAAGAATGATAAGCTTAGGCCAAGGCAACGTCGATCAAGATCCCGACCGGGATTTTCCTGAATACGAAGCCCTTTTCAGGATTTCTTCAGAAATCAAGACACAACTACGTTCTTTTGAAAGAAAAGGATATCTTCGATTTAGTGTAGATCGTTGGCAGTTCTCCCATCCCGATTACCGGGAAGCTTTTCAAAGAAGATTGTTGTTGGAACCACCATCTGCGCAAGAAGATGTTATAGATTTATTTCGCAGAGCGTTTGAATCCCTCGATTCAGAGGTTGGCCAGTCGGCGTGCAGATTTCTTTCGTTGTGGTTGTCACAATGGAATCCAATTGATAGAGCGCTTAAAGAGCAAATTATCAAACACGCAAATAAGGCTGCGAAACGAAGCATTTTCCCTCATGTCCGCGGTTCATTGTTAATGATTCTTTTGACTGAGTCAAATCACCAAACTACTGAAGATTTACTTTATTTGGCAAAAAATGTGGAGGCGAGTATGCAGGCAATTCTTTGGAAAGGAAATACCCCTTGGATTCACAATTCCTCAAAGGGTTGGTTTGCGGATTACTCGCGTAAAGAAAGGCAAATAAGTTCACAGGAATTGAATATGGCAATGTCTTCATTCGAAGGTAATCAGCCTTGCCAAAATCTACCCAATAGAGTTGCGGATGCGTTCAATACAGTATTCATGCTCAGGAAGGCCGGGTTTACTCCTAGTGTTGCCATCTTGCGGACCTTGTTAAAAAGTGATCAGGTTTTTATCCGCGCTGATGCTGCAGAGGTAAGTTTACAGTGGGGCATTATTGCTAATGAAGAAATTAGGAATTTGATTTTTTCAGATGATCATCCTTTTGTGAAAGCGAGAGTAGTCAATAAGTTAATAAAAGGATGGCCAGGTTTCAAGAGCGTTGGCAACTTAACTGAAATATGTAAGTCAGCCGCCAAAGCTTTAGAGGGCCCTGCTGTGGCAGTTATTTGTTGTCACTCTTATTTTAATCTTTATACTGAAATTAATGAGGATCCTGATTATTGGAGCAGTCTTGATGACAATGACTGGCAAATATTATGGAGTTATTGGGCGAAATCGGCTGTAAGCATACTTCGAACTCTTGCGCCTCTTCATTATAGAATTGCGACGGACGAGTATTATGCCACCGCTAGGGAATCAGCATCCTTTGTGAGCGCTGATGATTTCTTCGCGCTATCGTCTGCTTGGATAGATTGGATTGAGGAGCAATTAAAATATAGCTTTCTTGACGATTGGGCATTATCCGTAGTGGATTGTTGTTTTGAAGCTAAAAACTTGTCGACGCACCAACGTAATCAAATAGCCAAGAGGATGTTGAGTGTCGATTCAACCGATGCATGCGGCATGGCTGTGAGAGATCTTATGGATCATTGGGCAGAACTCTCCATCTGTGAAATCGAGTCATTGTTGCACTGCCTTAGGTCCTCCCGAATTGATGCATATTGGCTGAAATCCATCGCGTTGACACGGGCTGACGTTTCCATAGAAATTATGCCAATACTAACGTCAACGACTGATTTTTTTAGTTTACCTGCAACTGAAAGCGTTAATGCGCTAGTTCCGTCTATGCGGTATGCTTGTATGGCGCTTACGATGGGATATGTCGGCTATTGTTCTGCGTTTGGTGTAGCTGAGAATCGTCGTTATTTTTGGGATAACATACTTTTTTCCGTGCTGCAGAATCCCGCTGATTCTATGTTTCAAGCGAGCGTTTGTCACCTTCTTGATCGGATCGTTAATCGAAAAAATAGTTCAGATCTGACGAAGCTGTGGGAATCAGTTTGCAGCGCACCTGATGCCGACACTAGGGGAATTCTAATTCGAGAATTACTCAGCTGTAGTATTGGGTGGGGCAGTCAACGTTTGGGGGTAATCTGGCGACTTTTTCTCATGATTAAAATGCCTGCTCAAGAGCGTCAGGGGTACATTGATCAGCTTGTTTCTTGTATTGAGAGCCTTGATCTTAAATACAGGGGCGTGCAGGAGTTGAGTAAGCTATTGGGAGAGGAGTTTTTTAAAACGGAAATTCTTTCAAGAATGTCGAATGACTTGGTTGGGTGGAGATTATTTAAAATTATGTCAGGTGCAGTCGAATCGGAAGATCAGACACTTTTTGCTAATGCGTTAATCGCTTTTTACACAAGCTCCCCTCCTCGCCTAGTTTCATTTCATGACTGGTTTCATGATATGGTTGCTGATTGGAAATTCGATAAAGCGAACGAATTGAAGAAGGTGATAAAAGATGCCCGTTCTAAGAGTATCGAAGTGGCCAGGCATCAACGTGATGAATACGACGGTTTTCGTATTCAACTGAAAGATTGGGCAACTCCCCATTTAACAGATTGTTGACTAAATTGGCCTGCACTGAGGATTCGCTTCGCGGCGTTGCGCAAGGTGCGGACCACTCCAGCTAGGCGGCTACGCCGCAGGGTTTTGATTGTGGACATGAGTGTCCGCGCTCCGCTTGAAGCATCCGCCGGTGCGTTTCTTCGAAAAAACCGGGGGTGGCGCAGTCGTAGTATTGGGCTACCTTTTTTGAAGACTGCTTGAGAATGATTCCCCCCCAATTTGAAATGACGGCTGGTGACGTGTTGGCCAGAGGGCTGGGGCGTGGGTTTTTGCAGGCGCTGACGCTGATGGGGGCGCTGAGCCTGGGGATGGGTGGAGTGGCGAGGGCTGAGAAAAAGGTGGTGGGGGAGGCGGACGCGGAATTTGAGGTGCGGCAGGCGGAGGCGAAGGAGTCTTTTAAAAAGGGGGTGGCTCCTTTTGTGAAGACGTATTGCATCGAGTGCCACGGCAACCGGCGGACGAAGGGCGGGCTGAACCTGGAACCGGCGCTGAAACATCCGGGCGAGGCGTCGGCGAGCCGGAAGTGGTTGCAGGCGTTTGCCAATGTGAATGCGCATGACATGCCGCCGGATGATGCGGACCAGCCTGCGCCGGAGGAGAGGCAGCAGTTTTTGGACAGCCTGGGGCAGGTGAAATACCTGAGTGCGAAGGATCCGGGGCCGTTTGTGATCCGCCGGCTGACGAAGATGGAGTATGGCAACACGCTGCACGATTTGTTCGGGGTGGATGTGGACGTGGCGCAGGAGCTGCCGGATGAGGTGGCGGGGCAGGGGTACCTGAACTCGCTCTCCCCGATGCAGACGGAGCAGTATCTGGGCATCGCCAATGAGGTGCTGGACCGCATCCTGGCGGCACCAGGGAAGCCGCCGACGGCGGTGCAGAAACGTCTGTTTGGCGAGCCGCCTGCGGCCGGGGCGGATCCCCGGGAGTCGGCGAAAAAGGTGGCCCGCTCGGTGGCGAGGCGTGCCTTTCGGCGGCCGCCCTCGGAGGACGAGGTGGAGGTGCTGGTGGGCGTGTTTGACCTGGGGCTGGCGAACAAGCTGGACTACCCGGAAGCGCTGCGGCTGATGCTGAAGGCGGTGCTGGTCTCCCCGCAGTTTCTTTTCATCACCCCGGCGCGAGAGGCGGTGGCGGGGAAGGTGATCGTGCCGCTGGATGACCATCAACTGGCCTCGCGCCTGTCTTACCTACTGTGGGCGACGATGCCGGATGCGGAGCTGTCTAAGCTGGCGGATGCGGGCAAGCTCCACGAGCCTGCGGTGCTGAAGGCGCAGGTGAAAAGGCTGCTGGCGGACCCGCGTTCGCGGGCGCTGTTTGACGGCTTTGGGGCGCAATGGCTGGGGCTGGGCAGCCTGGACAGCAAGACCTTTGACCCGAAGAAATTCCCGCAGATGACGCCCGCGATGCGCCGGGCGATGTATGACGAGGCGCGGCTGTTTTTTGACAGCATCGTGCGGGGCAACCGGAGCGTGGTGGCTTTCATTGACAGCGACTACACGTTCCTGAATGCGACCCTGGCCAAGATCTATGGTCTGGAGAAAAGCGTGACGGGCGACGAGATGCAGCGGGTGGCGCTGACGGACCGGAACCGGGGCGGCATCCTGGGCATGCCTGCGGTGCTGGCGACGACCTCCTTCCCCAACCGCACCAGTGCGGTGAACCGCGGGGTGTGGGTGCTGGAGCAGGTGCTGGGGGAACACGTGCCGCCCGCCCCGCCGAATGTGCCGGCCCTGGAAAAGCAGGACAAGAACACGGTGGCCAATCTGACCCTGAGGCAGCGCACGGAACTGCATCGTACGAATGTGGTGTGCGCCAACTGCCACAAGATCCTGGATCCCATCGGCTTCGGTTTGGAGAACTTTGACGCCATCGGCCGCTGGCGTGACAAGGACGATACCGGCGGAGAGATTGACGCGGGGGGCGAGCTGCCGGGCGGGAAACGGTTTTCCACACCCCAGGAGCTGAAAAAGATCATTGCTGCACGAAAGGATGATCTGGCCCGTAATTTAACGGAGAAGCTCATGGCTTACGCGCTGTGCCGGCAGCTTGAAGGTTATGACCACATCGTGGTGGACCAGCTCATGAAAACCATCGCGCAGGATGGTTATCGGATGCAGACTCTCATCACGGAAATCGTCACCAGTTATCCTTTCCTGAACCGCCGGGTCAAAGACTGAGCCCCCCTTTTTATTGCCATGACAAGCAAACACCTCATTGATCGTCGCAGCTACCTCAAAGGCCTCGGAGCCAGCCTGGGATTGCCGCTTTTGGAGACCATGGGCTGGGCGGATTCCGTCAAAGGCCGGGCGGTGGTGAAGCCGCCGGTGCGCATTGGTTTCATGTACATGCCGCATGGAGTCATCCCGGAGCAATTTTGGCCCACCTCGCCCGAGACCTACCTGAGCGCCCCACCGCCTGCGCTGGAATCCCTGCGGCCTATTTTGGACCAGTGCCTGCTCATGAAAGGCATCTCCGGCGTGGGCATTGCCCCTTTCAGCGGGGCACCGCATGCGCTGGAGCTTTCCACCTGGCTGACGGCGACGCTGCCGGATGCGAGCAAAAGGAACCAGATCCACATCGCCATTTCCGCCGACCAGATCGCCGCGAACTACATCGGCGCAACGACCGCGCTGCCGTCCCTGGAACTGGCCACCATGCCGCAGACGCACAAAGAAAACCAGGAGGGCCTGAACGAAGGCTACTACTCCCATTGCAGCTACCGCTCCCCCACCCAGGCGATGCCAGCGGAGATCAATCCGCGCAATGTACTGAATCGTTTGTTCGGCAAAACCGACCGGCCCGGCAGCAGCCGGAAGGCGGATCCGCTGGAGCGGCAGATGCTGGACCTGGTCATCGGAGGCGCCCGCGAACTGCGCAAAAAACTGCCCCATAATGACCAGCAGAAACTGGATGAATACCTGGACAGCGTGCGCTCCGTGGAACGCCGGATCGCCGCCATCGAGATGCGGCAGAAAGAGGCCGCTTTGGAAAAAGCCGGAGTCGCCGCCAGCAAACGCAGCGCCACAGACTCGCCGCCGATTGAGGTGCGCATTCCCGATGGCGACAAACGCAGCGAATACATGCAGGTGATGTGCGACCTGAATGTGCTGGCCTTCCAGACGGACACCACCCGCGTCAGCACCTACATTGGCTCTACGCCCAATGGGGTCTCGTATCCGGAGCTCGGATTCACGGATTCGCACCACTCCCAGACCCATCATAACCATGAGGCTGTCAAGGTGGGGAAGGTGCAGGCCATCACGGCCTTTAACATCAGCCAGTTTGCCTACATGGTGAAAAAGATGGCCGCCCTGCGCGAGGGGGATGGCAGCCTGCTCGACAACTGCATCATGATGTGGGGCTCCGGCCTGGAAGATGGTAACAAACACAGCCGGGCGAACCTGCCCTTTATCATCGCGGGCAAAGGCGGCGGCTCTGTCAACACGGGCCGTTTCCTGGCTGATACGAAGGGTAATCAGGGGGACCTGCTGACCACGTTATTGACCTGTGCGGGAGTGCCGCTGGACCGGCCCATTGGCATTGCGACGAAGAAGATCGAGGCGATGATGAAGGTCTAGGGCGTTGGGGCATGGGGCAGGTGAGAATTGGGTGGGCAGGGCGTGGGTTTTGATCTAGTTTTTGGATCACCATGATTTCACGTCGTACTTTTCTCAGAAATTCCGGTCTTGCGCTTGGCGCGGCCTCCTTGCCAGCTTTTGCCCAGTCTGCTGGGAGCCAGAAGACCGTTTTGCTGCAATGCGCCTGGGCGACGAAGAACATTGGGGACATCGGGCATACGCCGGGGACGTTGCGCTTCCTGGAGCAGTATCTGCCGGAGGCGAAGGTGATCCTGTGGGCGGCAAATACCAATGAGGCGGTGGATGCGATGCTGATGAAACGGTTCCCGAAGCTGGAGATCGTGAAGGGGGCGCTGTCGAAAGAGGGCGGGGCGGTGCAGGAGGCGATCCAGCGGTCGGACTTTTTCCTGCGCGGGCCAGGGATGGGGCAGTCCACAGATTTCATGATTTACTGCAACAAGATCGGCAAACCTTGGGGCTTGCAGGGGCAGTCGTATTTCCCGGACATGGTGAAGGGGCCGGGCGGGGAGGAGAGGGTGAAGCTGCTGAACGGGGCGGCGTATATTTACTGCCGCGACTCGAAGACGCTGAAGCTGCTGCAGGACGTTGGCGTGAAGCCACCGGTGCTGGAATTTGGGCCGGACGGCTGCTTTGGCATTGATGTGCGGGATGAGGAGAAGGCGCTGGCGCGGATGAAGAAGCACGGGCTGGAGGAGAAGAAATTTATCACCCTGCAACTGCGCACGCACTCGCCAACGAGCCCGGGGGTGGATGACAAGCGGCCGCAGAAGCTGAACCCGCTGAATCCGACGCCGGAAAACATCGCGGATGATACGCGCCGGGCGAAGGTTTATCAGGACCTCATCGCCATGTGGGTGAAGGAGACGGGGTATAAAGTGGTGATCGCGCCGGAGGTTTACAAAGAGATGGAGTATAACAAGAAGTTCATCTATGACACGCTGCCGGATGACCTGAAGAAGCATGTGGTGAATTTTGACGAATTTTGGAATGTGGACGAGGCCTGCTCCTTCTATGCACGTGCCCACACGGTGATCTGCCACGAGCCGCACACGCCCATCATGGCCCTGGCGATGGGGACGCCGATGATGCACACGTTTTCCGAGTTTCACTCGCCGAAGTGCTGGATGTTCAAGGACATCGGCCTGGAGGAATGGGCCCCGGAATTTGATGCGACCCCGGCGGAGAAGATGTTCGAGATCCTGATGGGCATCCACAAGGACTACCCCGCCGCCGAGGCGAAGGTGAAGAAGGCGATGGCCTATGTGGAGGAGCGCGCGAAGTCCCAGATGACGGTGCTGAAGGGGATTATTAAGGCGTGATGGGGTGTCGCTTGTGAGCGTGTTTGGCAGCAGACCAGGGCGGGGAAGGATGGCAAAAAGATGTTGGGTAAAAGATGAAAGCCATTTTTTACCCAACATCTTTTTGCCAGCATCTTCGGGGCGAGGTCCAATAGTACGTGCAGCCATCACTTCGGGCGGAAAAGGTGGGTGACTGGGGGCGTTATGTGAGGCTCATCATGAACGACCTTCCTCTTTCCAACCGAATGGCCATCGTCACGGGCAGTGCGCGTGGCATTGGCTATGCCATTGCTGAACGTCTGCTGAAAAATGGGGCGGGGGTGTGCCTGTGGGATGTGGATGCGGGGGCGCTGGAGGCGGCGCAGGCGGCGCTTTCGGAATTTGGGAAAGTGGTGACGGCGCAGGTGGATGTGACAAGCGCGGAATCCACGGAGGCGGCTGCGCAGAAGACGCTGGCGGAGCTGGGCAAGATTGATCTGCTGGTGAACAATGCGGGCATCGCGGGGAACAATGCGAAGACCTGGGACCTGCGGCCGGAGGACTGGCAGCGGGTGATGGACATCAATCTCACGGGCACCTTTCTCTGCTGCCGGGCGGTGGTGCCGCATCTGCTGGCGAACGGCTACGGGCGGATCGTGAACGTGGCATCGGTAGCGGGGAAGGAGGGAAACCCGAATGCGGTGCACTACAGTGCCTCGAAGGCGGGGGTGGTGGCTCTGACGAAGAGCCTGGGCAAGGAGCTGGCGACGTCCAATGTGCTGGTGAACTGCATCACCCCGGCGGTGATCGAGACGGACATCCTGCGGCAGATGACGCAGGCGCACATTGACTACATGCTGGCGAAGATCCCGATGGGCCGGTTTGGTCAGAAGCAGGAGGCGGCGGCGCTGGTGGCGTGGCTGTGCTCCGAGGAGTGCTCCTTTTCCACGGGGGCGGTCTTTGATCTTTCCGGAGGCCGGGCGACCTATTGAGAATTTATTATCAACTGTTTTTGAGGGCCTGGAAGCCGGGTAAATCCAGGTTTTTAACTCGTCAAGCGGGTGGAAAGTGGCTACAGGTGAAGCTCACCTTGTCACCGCCAGCGTTGACAAACCCGCTCGCCGCTCCTTTTTAGCCACCCCCTCCCCCAAAGGGAAGACGCCACAACCCATCTGATCCGCACCTTTTCCCACTATGGACTTCATTGCCAAAAACATCGCCGAACTTTCGCCCTCCATGACCTTAGCCATCACCAGCCAGGCCAAGGCGCTGAAGAAGCAGGGTGTGGACGTCCTGAGCTTTGGGGCGGGCGAGCCTGACTTTGACACGCCAGCGCACATCACGGCTGCTGCCATCGAGGCACTGAACACGGGCAAGACCCGCTACACGGAAAGTGCCGGCCTGCTGGAACTGCGCGAGGCTATCGCCGCGAAGCTGCTGGTGGACAACGGCCTGCAGTATGACCCCTCCCAGATCAGCGTGAACTGCGGTGCGAAGCACTCCTGCTACAACGCCATCGCCGCCTGTGTGAATCCTGGCGATGAAGTCATCATTCCGGCCCCTTACTGGACGAGCTATCCTGAGATGGTGAAGCTGGTGGGCGGCATCCCGGTGGTGGTGGAAACGAAGGTGGAAAACGACTGGAAGATCACCCCGGAAGAGTTTGAGGACGCCATGTCCCCGATGACCAAGATGATCATCATCAACAGCCCCGGCAACCCGACGGGCTCGGTTTATACCAAGGAAGAACTGAAGGCCCTGGGCGAGATCGCCACCGGAGAGGATATCCTGATCCTGTCTGACGAGATTTATGAAAAGCTGGTCTATGGTGAAAACCAGCACGTCAGCATCGCCAGCATCAGCAAGGAGATTTTCGACAACACCATCACGGTGAACGGTTTCTCCAAAGCGTACGCGATGACCGGCTGGCGCCTGGGATATACCGCGGCACCGAAGCGCATCGCTGAGGCCATTGACACCATCCAGAGCCACACGACGAGCAACCCGACCACCTTTGCCCAATACGGCGCCATCGCCGCCCTGGTGGGTGACCAGCAGATCGTGGCTGACATGCGTGACGAGTTCGACGTGCGCCGCCAGTATATGCTGAGCCGCCTGCAGGCTATCAAGAACATCACCGTGGTGGAGCCGCAGGGCGCGTTTTACTTCCTGGTGGGCATTGAGCCCATCGGCATCAAGTCCGTCAACTTCTGTGAAAAGCTGCTGAGCAAGGGCAAGGTGGCCGCCGTTCCGGGCGTGGCCTTCGGTGCGGAATACACCATCCGCTTCAGCTACGCCACGGGCCTGGACGTGATCAATGCCGGCATGGACCGCTTTGAAGAGTTCTGCGGCCAGCATTAAGCTGCGGAATACCCGATTCACCAAAAGGCAGGCCGAAAGGCCTGCCTTTTTTGTGTATGCCCGCCCAGCTTTTTCCTGGATGCGGGCCGTTTCCGTGAGGTTCGGAGCGCAGGCTGCTGCGTGCAGCCTTCATGACCGGCGGTCATATCCATTAGGCCCGTAGGCACCCTCACCCCGCCGCCGCCTCCTCCACACTGATGCACGAGCACACCAGATTTCGGTCGCCGTACACGTTGTCCACGCGGGCGACGGGGGGCCAGTATTTGCCGTCTTTGACCCAGGGCAGGGGAAAGGCGGCGGTCTCACGGGTATAGGGATGCGGCCAGTCGGTTTTCATGACAAACTCGGCGGTGTGGGGAGCGGCTTTCAGCGGGTTGTCGGTGGGGTGGACATTGCCGTTTTCCACGGCTTCGATCTCGCCATGGATGCACTGCATGGCGCTGCAAAAGCGGTCCAGCTCGGCCTGGCTTTCGCTTTCCGTCGGCTCGATCATCAGCGTGCCGCCGACGGGCCAGCTCATGGTGGGCGCGTGATAACCGAAGTCCATGAGCCGCTTGGCCACGTCCTCCACCGTCACCTTGTGGAAATGGCGGAAGTCCAGGATGCACTCATGGGCCACGAGGCCGTTGCTGCCTTTATAGAGAGTGGGGAAACACGGGGCCAGTTTCCGGGCCACGTAGTTGGCATTCAGGATGGCATACTTCGTCGCGTCCGTGAGCTGCGGACCCATCATGGCGATGTACATCCAGGAGATGGTGCAGATGCTGGCGCTGCCCCAGGGGGCCGAGCAGACCGCGCCTTCGCGCTGCGACTGCGGCTCCCAGGTGAGATGGCCGGGCAGATACGGCTTCAAATGCGCCGCCACGCAGATGGGGCCCACGCCGGGTCCGCCGCCGCCATGCGGGATGCAAAAGGTCTTGTGCAGGTTCAGATGGCAGACATCCGCGCCGATCCTGCCGGGTGAGGTCAGACCCACCTGCGCGTTCATGTTCGCGCCGTCCATATAGACCTGGCCGCCGTGCTCATGCACCAGGCGGCAGATCTCCACGATGCTCTCTTCAAACACGCCGTGCGTGGACGGATACGTCACCATCAGCGCGGCGACCTTGTCCTTATGGGCCTCCAGCTTGGCCTGCAAGTCCGCCACGGAAATGTTGCCCTGGTCATCGCAAACCACAGCCACCACTTTAAAGGCGCACATCACCGCGCTGGCCGGGTTGGTGCCATGCGCACTGGTGGGGATCAGGCACACATCGCGGTGGCCTTCGCCTTGCGCTTCATGAAAGCGTTTGATGGCCAGCAGGCCCGCGTATTCGCCCTGGGAGCCCGCATTGGGCTGCAGGGACGTGGCGTCAAAACCGGTGCATTCGGCTAACCAACTTTCCAACTCGGCAAACATCGCGTGGTAGCCCTCGCTCTGCTCATGGGGAGCGTAAGGGTGCAGCCCGCCCACCTCCGGCCAGCTCAGCGGCATCATCTCCGCCGCCGCGTTCAGCTTCATCGTGCAGGAGCCCAGCGGAATCATGCTGCGGTTCAGCGCGATGTCCTTGCTCTCCAGCTTGTGCAGGTAGCGCATCATCTCCGTCTCCGAATGATAACGGCTGAAGACCGGATGCGTCAGATACGCCGACTGCCGGTGAAACACGCCGGAGCAGTTCAATTCCGCATCGTTGGTCAGGTGCACTGCATGTTGAGCCTTGCTCACGCCAAAGGCTTTCAGGATACTGTGCAACTCCTCCTCGCGAATGCGTTCATCCAGCGCCACACCCACGTGATGCGCATCCACCTTACGCAGGTTCACGCCAAAGAGCAGGCCCGTTTTCAGCACCTCATCCGCGTTGTGCACCCGCACCGTCAAGGTATCAAAGAAGTCATCGCTGGCCAGCTCCAGGCCCGCCAGCAGCAGCTCACGCGCCAGCCACACCGCCGCACCATGCGTGCGCAGCGCGATCTTTTTCAGGCCCTCCGGCCCGTGATACACCGCATACATGGAGGCCATGACCGCCAGTAGCACCTGCGCCGTGCAGATGTTGCTCGTCGCCTTTTCCCGGCGGATGTGCTGCTCCCGCGTCTGCAAAGAAAGGCGGTAGGCCGGGTTCCCGGCCGCATCCCGTGACACGCCAATGAGGCGGCCTGGCATGCGCCGTTTCAGCGCATCCTTCACCGCCATGAAAGCCGCATGCGGTCCGCCAAAACCCAGCGGCACCCCGAATCGCTGGCTGTTTCCCACGCAGATGTCCGCACCAAATTCACCCGGTGGTCGCAGCACCGTCAGTGCCAGCAGATCCGCCGAAACGACTAGTAGAGCACCCGCCTCATGTACCTGTCTGGCCAGCGCTTCAAAGTCATGGATCACGCCCTGCGTATCCGGATACTGCACCAGCACCGCCGCCAGGCCCTTGCCGCCATCGTGCTGCCACGTGGCCACATCCGTCACCACCACCTCGATGCCCAGCGCACTCATGCGCGTGCGCACCACCTCGATGTTATGCGGGTGGCACTGGTCCGAAACCAATACTTGGTTAGATCCGGCCTTCTGCGCTGCTGCCAGCGTCAGCGCTTCCGCACAGGCCGTGCCTTCATCCAACAGGGAAGCGCCCGCGACATCCAGGCCCGTCAGGTCCGTGACCATCGTCTGAAAGTTAATCAGTGCCTCCAGCCTGCCCTGGCTGATCTCCGGTTGATACGGCGTGTAGGCCGTGTACCAGCCTGGATTTTCGAGAATGTTCCGCTGGATGACCGGCGGCGTGAACGTGTCATGATAGCCCAGGCCGATGAAGGACCGCACCACCTTGTTCCGCCCCATGAGCTGCCGCAGCCGCCGAAGCGCCTCTTCCTCGCCCAACGCCTCCGGCAGGTTCAGTGCCGTCCGCTGCCGGATGGCTTCGGGAACCACGTGGTCCACCAGCGTATCCAGAGAGTCGTAACCGAGCGTTTCCAACATGGCCGCCGTTTCAGCGGCCGAGGGTCCAATGTGACGGGAGGAGAAGGGCGTAGGCATTTCGCACGACCAGTGGAGCCAGAAATGTCCCCGATGCAATCAGTGCTTCCCGCCCGCCGGTGATTTCATCTCATCCAAATGTGCTTCATCCAAACGTGTTTGGATGAACTGTGCTTTGTCAAAACACGTTTGGATGACTTAAATTCCCGCCCGTTCGTAGGCTGGATGTGTTCGGCGCTAATCAGCCCGCTGCTCCAAGGCTTCCATCGCCGAACTATCCGGCTTTCTTTGAATGCACGGAGGCCTTCCAGTCTCCGCCTCATTCGCAAAAACCAGCGCAGGTACAAACGCCCACCACTGGGAAAAAGTACCTCCAAAGAAAGCAGGATAGTTCTGCGGACGACCTGTTCCAGGACCACGAACTCATTGGCGCAGAACACATCCATTCTACGTTCCCAGCTCTGAAAGAGAGGGGCAAACAGGCCCACCTTCTAGATGCACTCGATAAAATACGTCTGCTTGTGCTGCCCCGCCGTCAAATGCCGGAGAGCGGCCTCCGCATCCGCGTGGCAGGGGTAGTCTCCCATATGAAACTGCACGCCATTGTCATCTTGGCGGATCAATCGGGCTGGAGGGAGTCGGGCCTCGTCTGCTAGCCAGCCAAGATCCGCACTGGTCAGACAGAGTGCGATCAAGGCCTGGTCTACATGCAACCCGAGGTCCCCCGGTTTCACATACAGGGTCATGAGATCCTTCCGTGGGGATAACTCATAATGTTGAAGTGAAAAAATCAATCCGCCCGGGTTCACAAACACTGCAAACTTCCCAGGTCCCAGCCCATCTTCGATTTCCGGCTCCCACTCAATCGCGTGACCGATCTCCAGCGACTCAGGCGTGCGAAACAAACAGGCTCCCTCGGTCAAATGTGGCCCTGTAAACTCGCTTTCTGAGATTTGACGGATCATGGGGATGGATGGGCGGAGAGATCAGAAGCCGTAGTAACTTCGCCAGGTATCAAGGGTCGCCTGGGGCGTCCACTCGTCAAAATCTCCAGCCTTTTCACAGACAGCCAGATACTTCAAGACGGCAGATGCCTCCGGGGCGCTTGCCCGAGAGAGATAATCTTTGGTTGCGGTCAATCCTGCTCCGCAAAGTAACTGAACATCGAGGCCACACCCTGCATCGAAGCTGGACTGCTTTGCTTCCCAGATGAGAAGCGCGTCTTCAGGATATCCCAAACTGAAGAGCTGAAGACACAATGTCCGGAGCATTTCTTCCCCGCCTTCTCCTTGCCGCTCAAACTCAATCTCCAAACCAAGGAGCCGTTGAATTTCGTTTCGATGTTTTAGTTCTGCTGGCAGACCGAATTTCAGCCATGCTTCGTTGCTTGTCATGATGTGACAGTGCTGAGGATCAGTGAACCTGCAACTGGACAGATCTGGCCCAACCCTCAGGTAATGGAGAGGCAAGATTCACGCCTCTGGTCCGCGCCAGGCTGCCTCTAGCGCCTCCAGTTCCCGCTTTTTTTCCCGGAAGTTCATCACGAACTGAATGTATTTCATCAAAACGTATTTCATCAAAGTATGTTTTGATGACTGGTATTCCCGACTCTCACCCCACCCCGCGTTTCAGCAGGTTCGCCGTGATCCGCTGCACCCGCTCATCCGGGCCGTGGGGCCGGGAGAAGTGGCTCCAGGGAATCATGTGCCCCGGCGGGCTGCTCAGGCCCTGGCTCCAGAAGATGGTGCTCGCATTGAACACATGGTTTCCCTTCGGCCCCTCGAAGATCGTCGCCGCATATCGGCCCAGGCGTGTGCCACCGGCCCACACGTTTCCTTCGGCGATGACCTCCAGGCTGGCACGCTGCACATCCGGGTCGCCGTGAAATTCCCAGCCCACCAGGCCGGGAATGCTCTCGCCCGCTTTCATTCCGGTGCCTTCATACAGCCAGTGCTCCGGCTTCGTGCAGGTCCAGTCGCCACCGCCGTTGAAGGGCACCACCGTGCGTGCACCGATGATGTCGCGCTCATCCGGCCCAGGGTTTTCAAACGGCCCCAGTACCTTTGCATAGGCCTCCTTCTCCTCCTCGCGGAACTCGCCAAAACATGTTTCCCGCGTCAGCCGGCGGTTCGCCTCGCCCTTCGCATTCGGCGTGAAGGGCGTCACCATATAGACATCATTGGCGGACAGCCACAGCACATTCAGCCCTTCCTCAATGCCCTTCTTCACGTTTTCATACTGTCGCAGGTCCCAGTATTCATCGTGGCCGATGCTGATCATCGTCTTGCAGCGCTTTAAGTTAGGCGCGTCCAGGTTGTCCACATTGGAGCAGTAGGTCACATCGTAGCCTTCCTTCTCCAGCCAGTAGCACAGCGGGTATTCCCACAGCAGAAACTCACCGCTGCCCATGCTCTGCGGATTGTCCAAAATCTGCACATACTTCCCATACGGCCGGTCAAAGCTCACGCTCACGCCCGGTGCATGGGCCGCCCGTGGATCCGTATAAAGCGACTCATTCACCGGCCAGCGGTTGTAGGCCTGCCAGGTGCTGTCACTGCATTGGAAGAGGATGTCTGCAGGCCGCTCATCCTTCACAATGAAGATCACATAGCTCTGCCAGTAAGGAAGGTCCGCCGCCTCTGGCAGCGTGGACAGTCGCCCCAGATAGACCCCGCTTGGCCAGTCTTCCGGAATGGTTAGGCTGGTGGAAACCTCCCACTGGCACTCCCGCAGGCGCGCCTCGCCCATCTCCGGCACCGGCTGCGTACTTCCTTGTAGCGGCCCCAGCGTCGTCATCAGGCGCGATCCGACACCGCCATAGTAGCCCATGCGGAAGATCTCCAGGCTGTAGCGCCCGGCAGGCTTGCAGCTCACAAAAAAGTCCAGCTTCTCCCCCGCCTTCACGGACTGCCGGGAGCAGTATCCTTCGATCACCGATGACCGGAACGACTTCGATCCATCCGGCCGCATCCGTGTGAGCTGAAAGTCCGCGCCCGGCTTGGCATTCTCCTTCGTGATCAGATCCGGCTGCCGCTCGCGCCTGGCTCCGGCACCCGTGGCGGCACTTTCTGCTCCTGGCAGAGCCGCAGCCGTGAGCTGCGCACCGATGACCGCCGCACTGCCCGTTTTGATGAATTCCCGTCTGTCCATCCCAGCTATACGGCGGAGCGCTGGCCGGTCTTCTCCGCCATCCGCCGCCACGTCACGGAAGTATCAGATTTCGGACCCCGGCGTTACTTGGCCTTCGGCATCGCCTGGATCAGCAGATTGAAAAACTCATTTTCATCCGCCGTCATCCCGTCGCGCTCCAGCAGGTTTTTTACGATGCCCAGCACCTCCGCCTGCACCGTCTTGGTGGTGAATGCGGCTGATCTTTCCGTCAGGTAGTCCACCACGCTGTCGTCATCCTCGCTCACCTCACGCGCCCGGGCGAAGGACTCCTCAATGAACAGACTCTTCGGGTATTCCGACTTCCAGCCCTTGGACACAAAGGCGGACTGGATCAAATCTTCTTCCACCAGCGAGATGTGCGCATCCGCATAGATGGAAAGGGAAAGCAGGTCAAAAAGGGCTTCGCGCTGGGGTTGGGTCATGGCGCACACCCTGGCAACAGGCGGCCCAGGGTCAAGCCGCTTGATGCCAGAGACGTTATTTTATGGTTTATGAGGCCCGGTTCACCGCGCTCACCACCGCCTTGATGGAGGCCAGCTCGATGTTCGTATCCACTCCAGCACCCCAGACCGTTTTGCCATCCGGCAGGCGGATCTGGATGTAGGCCAGCGCACTCGCCTCTGACCCGCTGCTGAGGCTCTGCTCCCGGAAGTTCGCCACCTCAAACACAGGCGCGCCTCCGTCCAGGATCATGCCCTGGACAAACGCCGCGATGGGCCCGTTGCCCGTGCCCGTGATGGCCATCTCCACGCCATTCTTCAGCAGGCTGCACCGGCAGGTGAACACACCGTCCACCCCGTCTGCATGGAAGTGATGCAGCGCATATGGGCTCTCCCTTTGGATGTACTCGTTCCAGAACATGTTGCGCAGCTCTGCCGCCGTCACCTCACGGCCCAGGCTGTCCACCAGATCATTGGCGATGGGGCCAAACTCCCGCTGCATGTCCTTCGGCAGCTCAATGCCAAATTCGCTCTCCAGCAGATAAGCCACTCCGCCCTTGCCGCTCTGGCTGTTCACCCGGATCACCTCCCGGTATTCCCGGCCGATGTCGTTGGGGTCAATCGTCAGGTAGGGCACATCCCACAGGGACTTGTGCTCCTCATATCCCGTCAGCCCTTTCTTAATCGCATCCTGATGGCTGCCGCTGAAGGCCGTGAAGACCAGCTCCCCCGCATACGGCTGGCGCGGTGGCACTGTCATCCCCGTCGTGCGCTCATACA
The DNA here is from genome assembly GCF_039655865.1 of Prosthecobacter sp. SYSU 5D2. Classification (NCBI taxonomy): domain Bacteria; kingdom Pseudomonadati; phylum Verrucomicrobiota; class Verrucomicrobiia; order Verrucomicrobiales; family Verrucomicrobiaceae; genus Prosthecobacter; species Prosthecobacter sp. SYSU 5D2. The sequence continues at coordinate 91,940 of NZ_JBBYXL010000010.1, forward strand.
TGTGAATCAGCCCGCTCATGTCGCTGAAATCCAGGCCCGGCGAGATGCCGTGCATGTACAGGTTCATCGCCACCTGCACGATGTCCAGATTGCCCGTGCGCTCCCCGTTGCCAAACAGCGTCCCCTCCACCCGGTCCGCGCCCGCCAGCAGGCCCAGCTCCGTCGCCGCCGTGCCCGTGCCACGGTCATTGTGGGTGTGCAGGCTGATGATCAGGCTCTCGCGGTTTTTGATGTTCGTGCAGATCCATTCGATCTGATCCGCATACACATTCGGCATCGCCACCTCCACCGTGTCCGGCAGGTTCAAAATCATCTTCCGCTCCGGTGTCGGCTGCCACACATCCATCACCGCCTCGCTGATCTCCTTGGCAAATTCCACCTCTGTCGCGCTGAAGCTCTCCGGGGAATACTGCAGCGTCACCTGCGTGCCCGTCTCCTCCAGCCTGTGCAGCCGGTCCTTGATCATCTGCGCCCCCTTCACCGCGATGGCGATGATCTCCTCCTTCGTTTTGCCAAACACATACTTCCGCTGCGCCGGCGACGTGGAGTTATACATGTGGATCACCACCTTCTTCGCCCCCAGCAGAGACTCCACCGTCTTCTCGATCAGGTCCTCCCGCGCCTGCACCAGGCACTGGATCGTCACATCCTCCGGGATGCGCTTCTCCTCAATCAGCCTTCGGTTGAAGGCAAACTCTGTGTTCGAGGCGGAAGGGAACCCCACCTCGATCTCCTTGAACCCGCACTTCACCAGCGCATCGAACATCTCCAGCTTTTGGGACACATTCATCGGCACCGCCAGCGCCTGGTTGCCATCGCGCAGATCCACACTGCACCACATCGGTGCCTGGGAAAGGTGGCGCGCCGGCCATTGACGGTTCGGCAGGGAGATCAGCGGAAACGGCTGATATTTGGAGGACGGATTCTTCAACATGACAGTACAGGAATAAGGACAGCTTTAACAAGATTGGCAGGCTTTGCAGGAAGGAATTTCCTGAAATAACCGGAGGCAGGATGCCGCATCGTGACGGCAAAGCATGGCGAGGAAACACGGGCCGCCTACCCTAGCGTAAGTCGCAGGGAAAGGAGAGAAAGAGCCAGGGCCAAAGGGTTCACCCCCTAAAATAGGCACACCCGCGCCCGAACGCACGCAGTTTTTTCCAACAGCGAAATTCTGGATTCAAAGTGAAAATCTCCCAGCCTCACCTTGCCAAACCTCCGCACCCGCCTAACATGTGATCGCTGCATGCAGCACGGAAGGGTGGCTGAGTGGTCTAAAGTACCTGACTCGAAATCAGACGTGGGGGCAACTTCACCGTGGGTTCGAATCCCACCCCTTCCGCCATTCTTCGCCGGCTCAACGGCGAAGAGTGCCCTCCGAAGCTTGGCCTGTTTGCCAGTGCGTCGAGAGTAGCGTCCCCGGATGATGCGGGTGTAATCTTCAAGGCTTTCTTTCATCAGTCGTGGCTCCATCAACCACGGGGTCCTCTTTTATGAGGCACTGCGGTTCGTACCATTCCCAGGCATTTCTCTGGTCCATCGCCCTTTCCAGGTGTATTCTTTGAGGGTAGCGACTGCCAGTCTGGTGCCCGCTCCAACTTTCGGCCTCGGGATTCCTTTTGTGACCCACATGGTTCTTTGCAACAATCTCAGGCTGTGCTTGTCTCACGCCTTCCATGCCTAATTTTGCCTATCAAGCTGCCGATGCCACAGGTCGCGATGTCTCCGGGACCATCGAGGCCCAGGATCGTACCACTGCGCTGAGACAGCTCACAGGCAAAGGATTGCAGCCTTTCAAGATCAGCGAGGCCTCCGCCAAGGCAACTGCGGCGGGCAAAGCGGCGGCCGCCAAGGCCAAAGCGGGCGAGCCTGTGGATGAAACGGCGCCCATCAAACTCAGCAACGGCCAGCTCCAGCTTTTCACCGAAGAACTTTCCGAACTGCTCGAGGCCGGCATGCGGCTGGAAGCCGCGCTGAAGCTCATGGAAGGGAAGGGCACCGCTGGCACTCACAGCCGTATCGCCCGCCGTCTTGGTAATCTGATCCGGGAGGGCCACCCCTTCAGCAGCGCCTTGCGCCAGTCCTCCCCCTCCTTTGGCGAGCTCTTCTGCTCCGTCGCCGCCGCCGGTGAGGCCGGCGGTTCCCTGGCCGATGCTATGAAACGACAGGCCCAGTACCTCGCCAGCGTCCGCGAGATGCGCAGCCAGGTGGCCGTGGCGCTTATTTACCCAGGATTCCTGGTGACCTCTGCCATCGGAGTTACCATTCTTTTCACGACCTTTCTCATCCCCCGGCTCAGCGTCATGATGTCCAACATGCGAGGAGGTGTGCCCAAAGGCATTCAATTCGTCATGGCGGTGTCGGATTTTACCCGGACCTATTGGTGGCTCATTCTCGCCGCTATGGCCTTAATTGCACTGGCGTTTTGGGTTTGGTCAGGGTCCAAAATGGGTCGTCCTGTATGGGATCAGACTAAGTTGAAAATTCCCCTCATCGGGAATGTTTTGATGACCAGTTTTCACAATCAGTTTTTGGAAACTCTGGCCAGTCTATCAGGAGGCGGTTTGCCTTTGCTCAAAGGCCTGGAGCTGGCATCACGTGTCTCCTCCAACCAGTTTATTCAGAAGCAGCTTGAGCATGTGACGGCCAGCGTGCGTGACGGTGCCTCTCTCTCGCGCGGTCTCGAAAAAACTTCACTTTTCCCTATTAGGCTCCTGGAAATGGTGCGCATCGGCGAGCATACCGGCGATCTCAGTGGGACGCTCCGCCGGACTGCTGACCGGTGCGGTCGTGAGCTGAGCAAAAGCCTGGAGAAAATGATGGCGCTCATGCAGCCGGTCATCATTCTTGTCATGGCCGCCCTCGTCGGTGTCATGGCCTACATCATGATCTCCGTGATCTTCGAAACCGTGTCTGCCATGAAAACTCGCGGGTGATAAATAATCCTTCGCTAGTAACTAATCCCGAACGTTTTCCTTCGCACTGCCACCAATACTTTACTTCATGAACATAACACACATCCAGTCAACTGCCCCGGCACGATCTTTCCACCGCCTTTTGAATCCTGTCAGAAAGGCTTTTACCCTGATGGAAATGATGCTCGTGCTGGCCATTATTGCCCTGTTGATTGCGATTGGAGCGGTGGCATTGCAAAACGTTCAGGGAGGCGCCGAAATCACAGCCGCCGAAGCCCACATGAACACCATCAAGGTGGCCATCACCCAGTATAAAACTCTCAACCGCACGCTTCCAGGAAAGCTTGAGGATCTGGTCAAACCCCCTGCAAATGCCCGCGTAAAGAAATCATTGCTCAAAGATAGTGGCATTAAAGACCCCTGGCAGAACATTTATCAATACCGTAGCCCCGGAAAAACAAACGGTCAGCCTTATGAAGTCTTTTCCATGGGGCCAGACGGCAAGGCTGGCACTGAGGACGATGTGTATTCGGATTGATCTTCACCTGGGCCCGGTGGGGGCATAGGCTATGAAACTTGTACCTCCTCATCGCTCCGCTTCAGGATTTACACTCCTGGAGCTCATTGTGGTTATGAGCATCATGCTGTTGGTCATTGGTCTTGGCTTCGGCAGTTTTTCTATGCTGGATGACAATGATCCGTTTGAAAAACCGGCACAAGATCTCACTCAGATGTCCAGGTTTGCGATCAATGCCGCTGTGCTGCAGCATCGCACGCTGACCATTGCTTTTGACAAGGAAGGGTTCGGCATTCTCGGATCAACTAACCGGGAAGGAGACTACTCAAGGGTGCCCAAAGGTATGAAAATCTTCATTCTTCGTCTGGGGGCAAGGGACTGGGAAAAGGCGGAGGGACATAATTGGCAGTTTGGGGAACAGGGGATTTGTGAACCGATCAAGGTCCGCTTCGAATCTCAGGCAGGAGTTCGCGACCTTGCTTTTCATCCCTTAACAGGAATGACCGTAGATTAACGCCATGAATTTCAGAGCCCCACATCTCTATCCGGCAGGAGTGCATCGTCTTGCCGGACCCGCTCAGTCACGACGAGGAATGACCTTGATGGAGGTGCTTCTGGCGCTTGCTGTTTTCAGTATTGCGGCCATGGCTCTGGTAGGAACCCTCACGCAGATTGCCACCGTCGGTTCAGAATCTCAGCGCTTGCTCGAAATCGAACAGAGCTTGGAGTCATTGATTGATGAATACGGCAAGATGCCGCAAGTCCGCGAGATGGACGAGCAGATCAAGCCGGGTTCTGATGGCGTCGCCTACCGGGTCGTCATCCAGCAGGTGAAGGACCTGCAAAACCAGGATGGCCGCTTTTTGCAAAACACCTTTCGCATCCTCGCCGTCGCGCGCTGGGATGAAGGCGCTGGCCCCATTGAAATGCAGGCGGAAACTTACCGGTATGCAGGCGCTTTCCTGCCTATTAACTGAAGCTGCAACGGATGAAAACACGTCTTTCCCATGCAGCCTCTGCCACCGCTTTCACTTTGCTGGAGATGGTGGTGGCGATGTCAGCTTTTCTTCTGCTCATGGGTGGGATCTTTGCCATCGCAAATGGCACGATGGAACTGGGCAGCGACTTGGCCATCATGCAAGAGAGGTCACTGATTCGGCAGAATTTTATTTCGTTTTTACGCCGCTCGTTTCGCAACCTGCCGGGGGATGCGGAACTGCGGCTGACGGTGACCGCGCGTGGCAGCTCCTATGTGCCGAGCCTTAATTTTGTCAATGGCGGTACGTCCTTCACGCCTGGGACGCCGCTGCCGCCGGAGACCAGTGTGGACCTTTTTGCCGAGGAGCGTCCGGGAGGGTACCTGCGGGTGGGTCTGCGCCTGCTGGATGAGCGGCAGACCCGGGCGCTGCGCTCCGGGCAAAATGTGCAGTATGCCCGGGGACAGGGCAGCATCCCGTTGCTGGACAATGTCAGCCGCTTTGAATGGCGGTATTACGATTCCGCCACCAGCCGGTGGGAAAACAACTGGAAGCAGGCCCGCCGGCCTTTGATGGCGGAGCTGAACCTGAAGCTGGATGACGGCTTTGAAACCCGCGCGGTCTTCTGGATTCCGCCGGTCATTCCTAACTCAGTATCAGGCATTGGCATGGGGGTGCCGGTGGCTCCTGTAGTGCCCAACCCAGATGGTTCAGTTCCTGACCCTGATAATCCGGAACCGGATCTGGAGGTGCAACCTGAATGATGCAAACCGGGCTTATAACTTCCCATGTCCAGCAGGTCCGCCAGCGTGGTGCGGCCCTGCTGGCGGTGCTGTGGGTCATCGCACTGCTTATCGGCCTGGTGGCGGCTACGTCCCTTCTGCTCATGCAGGACATCGAGATGGCGGCTGTGAAGCGACAGGTCTTCCGCGCGCGGATGCTGTCGGAGGCGGCCCTGGCCATCGCTATGAATCCGGATCTCAAGGCGGATGATCCCCTGCTGCGCCGTCAGGTGGCGGAAGATGAGGCTTTCATCGTCGAGATGACCGGTGAGGACGGGCTGCTGAACCCAAATGTCCTGCTGCAGCGCGAAGACCGGGAGACCTTGCGCCGGGTTTTCATGTACTGGGGGATGAATGTACAGCAGGCGAATACCTTGATTGATCGTTTGTTAGACTGGGTGGATGTAGATGACTTCAGCCGCGTGCAGGGCGGAGAGAAGAAGCTTTATAACATCGCCGGCATGCCCTTCAACCGGCCTTTCCGTTCCATTGAGGAGATGGCCCTGGTCAGCGGCATGGAGCTGGTGGAAGAGGGCTATCCCAACTGGCGGAGCTGGTTTAGCATCTATGCCAGCGGGGTCCTGGATGTGAATGAAGCCCAGCCTGAAGTCATCGCTGCCGTGACGGGCACGGACATCCGTTATGCCCAGACTCTGCGGACCCAGCGCCTGGGCCGGGATGGCATCCTCAACACTCTGGATGATGCCCCCGTACCGGACATTGCCAGCGCCATGGCCATTCTGGGCCTGTCCGCCAATGATCCACAGGGTTTTTCCAGCATCCTTTCTGTGCAGAGCGCCACCCGCCGCATCCTGGTGACGGTAAGGGTCGGTGACCTGGAGCGCCAGACCGCCGCCGTTGTGCGCGGAGCCATCGGCCAGGGCACCACGGCCATTCTTTGGATGGGGGAAAATTAGGCCGCTTTGGCTCCTGACATCAAGCCCACCGGTTGGATGGGCAGATCCGGAAAGACTTTATTTGCTTCTTCGTCAGTCAGTCCCACGCTGCCTTGCAGGATCTCCGCAAAGACCTGCCGGCAGTCCGTTTCGGTGAGCAGCCCTCCCGGTCCAGGGGTGTTGACGTTCACGTCATCATCCGCTTGGATGGGCCATTCACCCATGATCTGGCCGCCTTTGACGCGGTCGCCCAAAGCCATCAAGGCAAAGCCCCGGCCATGATCGGTGCCCAGCGAGGCATTCTCATAGACCCGCCGGCCAAATTCAGTGGTGACCATCAGGGTATATCGTTGCCGATGATCTTTGAGATCGCTATCCAGGGCGGCGAGGCCTTCGGCCAGCAGGCGGATCTGCCCGGCCTGGGTGCCGCTGCTTCTGCCTTGGAAGAAGTGGGTGTCCCAGCCACCCAGATCAATGCAGGCCACTTGTAAACCGATCCGCGCTTTGACCAGACGGGAAATCTCCCGCAGGCCGCTGCCAAAGGGTCCGTCGGGATATGCGGCCTGTGGTCCGGCAGCATCGCCGGTCTGCTGCAAGGCGGAGACCCGGCGGAAGAGATCCAGGGTCTCAACACCACGCCTGCCCAGCAGGGTGACATCGGCTCCATAGAGGGCGTTGAGCGACCTAACAAAAGATGCTTCTTGATTGCCTGCGGACTTGATGCTGATATCCTCCAGCTTTTCCAGTACGCTGACGGCCGGTGCGCCGCGCAGGGATTCTGGAAGGGCGGTGCCAATGGCCACGGCGGAAAGCGGAGAGGGATTGTCGCCGTTGCGGGTGCGGAGATAGCGCCCCAGCCAGCCTCCGCCAGCAGCGATGCCGTGCATGGAATCGCCATGCTCCATCTGGTCCTGACACTCGAAGTGAGAGCCGCTGGTGTTGTCCACCCCGACGGATTGCACCGCCCCCAGCCTGCCTTCCCTGAAGGCCGTCTCCAGGGGCTTCATGGCGGGGTGCAAGGCATAACGGTCATTGAGCCGGATGGCTGCATCGCCGGAAGGGCCAGGGGCCTGGATGGCGAGAGAGGGGCGCAACCGGTAATAGCGGTCATCAGCATAGGGCACCCACAGGTTCAGCGTGTCGGCACCGCCGCGCAGGAAGACGTGAATGAGGGTGTGCTCCTCCGCGGCTTCGGCCATGGAGCGGGTGGCAAAGGCAAGCCTGGTCAGCAAAGAGCGGCGGGTGAAGGAAGGCATGTCAGCATCTCTGAAAGGCCGGACTGGCCAGGATGAGTCCGACGGTGGTTTGATCTGAACCTGAGGCGATGGCTTCCAGTTCGGCGGGGGTGGGAGTGCGGCCCGTGAAGTGGGCGAACCAGCGGGGGAGTTCCGGCTCCGGCTCCTTGTCGCGCAAGGCCCGGTGCAGCGGGTTCAGGTCTGTTCTGGCCCCTGGCTGCTTGTTGGCGGCGAGGGCAAAGGCGAAGTTCCAGCGCCACATCAGGGTGCCCATCCAGGGCAGTTCATCATCGGGATAGCCATCAGGAGTGGGATATTGGAAGAGGCCGTGGCCCATGCGCTGCAGCGGTTCCAGGATGCCCTTTTCCGCCTGGGTATCCGCCGCCAGGGCGCGCAGGGCGGAGACCATGAACTTGAAGGGCCGCTTCAATAGCTGGCCCTGGCTGACGGCAAATTCATCGGACTTGAAAAGCACTCGCAACAAGTCCGGGATGCTGCCCTGGGTGCGGGTGAATTCGGTGCTGAGGCGGCTGACAAGGCTCTCGGGCGGTTCCGGGCTGACGAAGCGACGACAGAGCTTTGTGGCGATGAACCGGGCGGTCTGCGGATGGGTGCAGACGATGTTGATGAGATGATCGACATCCTTGGGGCCGCCACCTGTGGGGATGGTCTGCCCAAGCACCTTCTTCTCGCCATCGTCATGCCAGTCGGGACGAAAGTAGGATTCGCCCTGGTTCAGAGCAAAGACGCGGTTCCGATCAAAGGTCCATCCGCTCAAACAGCGGGCGGCCTCATAGACATCCTGCTGGGTATAGCCGCCGTGAACACCCAAGGTGTGCAGTTCCAGAAGTTCGCGAGCATAGTTTTCGTTAGGCCGGTCCTGGGTGTTTTTGCGCACTTTGTTTGTCTGCCCGTCCAGATAGACCAGCATGGCGGGAGAGGTGGCGGAGGCGCGAATGAGGTCGCTGAATTTTCCCAGGGCATGCTTGCGGATGACGTCCCGGTCATCGCTGGGTTTCAAGTAGATGCAGTCGCCTTTTTCGAGGTCAATGTTGAGGTGGTCGGTCCAGAATTCCACCATGACTTCAAAGAGCTGGCGGCGGCTGTAAATGGCCCGCAGCAGGGAGTGACGTGTCAGTTCCTCACGCAGGACTGGCTTGCGGTATTCATAGGCATTGCCGGCACTGAAATAGAGGGATTCGAAGCGCTCGGCCCGCAGGTCGCAGGCGGTGTCGGAGATGGAGCTGGGATTCAACTGCTCTTCGATCCAGGCATCGTGGCCCATCTTTTTCAAGCGGGTAAGGTCGCCGGGCCAGGGGCCGAAGGCGGCTCGGGAAAGTAGGTGGAAACCCGGGTCTGTTTGTGCGCTGGCGGGCACATCAAGGCGGTCAGGAACAGACTCGCCTAACCAACTGCGGTTCACGGAGGTGGTGATGCGGTCACATGAGGCGAGCATGGCGGAGGCCCCTCCACCAAGGGCGGATTTGAGCAGGTGGCGGCGATCCAGCTTCATGCGTGTGATTCTAAGCGGAGGCCGTTTCAACAGCAGGCAGCACGGGAGTGGCAGGGGCGGGCTGAGGCGCCTTCATGAAGCTGGCACGCAGAGCGATTCCCCAGCCAAGGATGGCGATGAGTGGCAGCAGCACCACCCAGCCTACAACGGGCAGAAGGGCGCACAGAACCAGGGCCAGGCCGCCTTGTTTGGTCTGCCTCCAGGGGGCGGCCTCAGGCCAGAGCCGCTCGCCAATGAGGGCTGCGATACCGCCAGCCCCGATGAATCCCCAGGCGACGATGATGCCGCCGAGGAGGACCGCCAGTGCACCCATTTTGGGGAGCTTGGAGAGAACAATGATCAAGACGATGCTGCCTGTCAGCGGCACCAGGCCGAGGAGGAAGCATTTCAAGAGCCCCCGGCTGGCGACCTCGCGCTGACGGGCGACGGTCTCCGGCCAGAGGCCGCGTGCGAGCAGCCAGAGGGCGGGAAGGGCGATGACAAAACCGGCGGCAATGAGCAGCCACATGAGAACGGTGGAAAAGAGCATGGTGGTGGAATACAGACAGCCAAACGCGGCCAGGAAGGGGCCGGTAACGAGGTTTTATTGTGCCGCCATTTTTTGCGTCCTTTCCTTGGAAGCTTGCGGTGAGGCTGGCGTTATTCTTTGTTCTTAAACATGAAATTGCTGACCGTTGTATTCCTTTCCTTGGTGACCTTTGCCTCTGCTGAACAAGTGGGGCCGTGGAACCTTGATGAGCTTAAAAAGGCCCCTGCCATGAAGTGGGTCAGCGAGGCGGAGCCGGTGCATTCGCTGGTTTATACGGGAGAAATTTACAACGACAAACCGACGGAGGTTTTTGCCTTTTATGCCTCTCCGATCACGCTCGGCAAGGCCAGGAAAGGGGATACGTTTCCCGGTGTGGTGCTGATCCATGGCGGCGGCGGGACGGCCTTTGTCGAGTGGGTGCATTTGTGGGCGAAACGCGGTTATGCGGCCATTGCCATGGACCTGTCCGGGTCGCGTCCGCCTCATCCTCAGTTTGATCCGCAGACGGGGGAACTGAAGGACTATCCGCGCAATGGAGAGCCGCGAACCCGGCTGGAGAACGGCGGGCCGAACCATGGCCGGGATGAAAAGTTTGACAGCATCGGAGGCAGCACCTCCGACGACTGGCCTTTCCACGCGGCGGCCAGTGTGATACGGGCGCATTCGCTGCTGCGCTCCTTGCCGGAAGTGCAGGCGGAGAATACGGCGGTGACGGGCATCAGCTGGGGCGGTTATACCACCTGTCTGGTAGCCTCCTTGGATGACCGGTTCAAAGCGGCGGTGCCCGTGTATGGCTGCGGCTTTTTACACGAAGGCGAATCCGTCCAGAAGCCAGCCATTGACGCGCTCGGGGAGCGTCGCGCGGATTGGATCCGCGAATACGATCCCGGCAGCCTGCTGCCCCGCTGCCGCGTGCCCATCCTTTTTGTGAACGGCACCAACGACATCCACTACGTCCTGGACAGCTACATGAAGAGCTACAACGTCGTGCCGGGTGAAAAGCAGATGCGTATTCAGGTGAAGATGTCCCATGGTCACCCGCCCGGATGGGCACCGGAAGAGATCGGCCTCTTCATTGATTCCAAATGCCGTGGCGGCGTGCCCTTGGCCGTACCGGGCCAGCCTGTGGTGGATGGGGATCAAGTGAAGGCCAGCTATACGAGCAAAGTGCCCGTGAAGGAAGCGAAGCTGCACTACACCACCGATGAGGGATTACGCTCCTCACGCAACTGGACGACTGTAGATGCCACCGTGAGCCAGGGTGAAGTATCCGCCCCGAAACCGCCGAAGGAGGCGAATACCTGGTTTATGACCCTGACGGATGAACGCGGAGCGATGGTTAGTACGACGGTGGAGTTGGTACCGTGAAGGTCACTCGTAAACGCCCCTGCGATGGCCAACGGCCACGACCAATACAATCAGTTCTTTATCCCTAATCTGGCAAAGGATGCGGTAATCACTGACCCGGTATCGCCACAGCCCTGCCAGGTCCGCTTTGAGTCCCTTGCCAAAACGACGAGGATCTTCATCTCCGGCCACCCGTTCGTCGAGGTAGGCAATGATGTCGCGTTGCGCCTGCTTGCCGAGTTTGCGCAGTTCCTTCAATGCGCGTGCGTCAAATCTATAGACCCAGTTCATGCTTCACATCCTCGGCGGAATAGGTCCTGGCGGGACGCTCCAGGCGTTGCGTGGCCAGGTAGATGTCCTCCAGGTCATCGAGATGTTCGAGGATCGCCTGGCGGGCGTAGAAGGTTTTTGTGCGGCCGGTTCTGTCTGCCAAATGCTGCAGGCGGCTTTCGATTTCTGGATCTAGACGGATGGCGAGCATTCGGCTATCCTAAATCCGCTATACGTGTATAGCAAGGCGTAAGAACGTTTGGCGGCCCGAGTCTGAAGAAGGCCGAATTAGGGCTTCGGGACGTTGGAGTCATTACCGGGTTTCCACCATTGGTTGAGGAGGTGGCGGAGGGTTTTGACGTCTTGGGGGCGGGATTTGGCGAGGTTGGTTTTTTCCTGGGGGTCTTGGACGACGTCGAAAAGGCTGACTTCTTTGATGTAGGCGCGCCAGGCGGTTTTTTCCTGGTGGGGGTGGGGGAGGATGAGCTTGAGGGGGCCGTGACGGACCCAGCGGTAGGCGATGTCTTTGGAGGGGCGGCTGAGGGCGGTGGCATCGCCGGGGTAGATTTCGCCAAAGACGGGCTGGTCCTCCAGTGGGGCGCTGCCCTGGGCGGCGGGCCAGAGGCTGCGGCCGGGGAGGCCGGGGATGGAATCGGGGCTGCCGAGGGCATCGAGGACGGTGGGGAGGAGGTCCACGCTGCTGACGAGCTGCTGATGGGTGGCGGGTGTGACCTGGCCGTCCCAGCGGATGAGGATGGGGGTGCGGAGGCCGTCTTCAAAGGGGGAGTATTTGCTTTCGCGAGTGTGGAGAAATTCGCCGGGGTGGTTTTTATCGGGTTTCTGGTCGGGGGTCCAGCCGTTGTCGGAGATGAAGACGATGAGGGTGTTTTTGGTTAGGCTACGGGATTCGATCATGGCGATGAGCTCGCCGACGGTGTCGTCAAACTGGCTGATGGAGGCGAGGTAGGGGATCTTGTGAGCAGGGATGCCTTTGTCTTTATAGAGGTCGAAATAGCGCTGGGGGGAATCGTGGGGCTGGTGGGGGAGGTAGGGGGCATACCAGACGAAGAATGGCTGCTTGCCGTCCACGCGGTCGATGAAGTCGGCGATGGGCTGCATGGTTTCGCGGCCGATTTGCAGGCCGTGGTCGCCGTTGCCGTGGGCGGCAAGCTCGCCGTTTTTCATGGTGCGGTTGCCGCCGTAGTCCTGGCCGGGGCGGGGCTCAAAGATTGTCATGCCTTCGGTGAAACCGGCATTGGAGAAATGGCCTTCCCAAAATTTGCCGGTCTGAAAGGAACGGTAGCCGAGCTGGCCGATGGTGCGGGGCAGGGTGGGCTGGTTGCGGAGGAGGCCGAAGGCGGGGCTGCGCACTTTTTCGTATTCGGCGCGGGATTGCATTTTGGCGAAGCCGCTGTTCCCCGGAGGCGGGTGGTTATAGGTGAGGCCGCTCTGGTGCGGATAACGGCCGGTGAGCATGACGCCGAGGGAGGGGCTGCAGAGGCTGGTGGTGACGTAGCCATTGGGGAAACGGGCGGACTGGGAGGCGAGCTTGTCCAGGTGCGGGGTGAGGGCTTCCTTGCTGCCCATGAATCCGAAATCGCGATACGCATGGTCATCGGCGATGATGTAAACAATGTTAGGCCGGGCGGGTGCGGTGAGGGCCAGGGCGGGGACTGCGAGGCAGAGGAGGCTGAGCAGGAGGGTGCGCATGATCCCTGTTAAAACTCACGCGGGAAGGGATCTTGTTCAGCCTTTGCGCAGGAGATTTTCAGATTTTGCGGCGCTGGCGGTACTGGCCGGGGGTCTCGCCCTGTCGTTTGCGGAAGGCTTCGGCCATGTACTGGGGGTGGGTGAAGCCGGCACGCTCGGCGATGGCATCGAGGGTGAGGCTGGTCTGGGCGAGGAGGCGCTCGACGAGGCCAAAGCGGATGCGGTTGATCTCCTCCCCGGGGGAGCGGCCGATCTGTTTTTTCATCTGCCTTTCGAGCGCACTCCGCGAGAGGGAGGCGGCACGGGCGACGTCGTTGACGCTGATGTTTTCGGTGGCGTGCTGGCGGATGTAGGTGAGGGCGCGGGCGAGGCGGGGGTCTTCTACCGCGACGATGTCCGATGACTGGCGGATGACGAAGTCACCGGCGGGGAGGAGTGTTCGGTCCGGGGGGCGGATGCCGTTGCGGATCCAGGCATCGAGCATCTGGGAAGCGGCATAACCAACTGCCTGACCACGAAGCTGTACGCTGGAAAGAGGTGGCCAGGCTGTCTCGCAGAGGAGCTTGTCGTTTTCGGCCCCGACGATGGCGACTTCTTCCGGGACGGAAATGCCGGCGCGGCGGGCGGCATCGAGCAGCCAGAAGCCGAGCTGGTCGTTGCTGGCGAAGACGCCGACGGGTTTTTCCAGTCCGGTGAGCCAGTCGGCCAGGGCCTGCTGATGCTCATCCCAGCGTGGGCGGTGGCTGGGGGAGAAGGCTTCGAAAACTGGGCAGTCGAAGCCTTCGGCCTGAACGGTCTCGGTGAAGCGGAGAATGCGCTCGCGGAAGAAATCCAGAGACGGATCCAGATAAGCGGCGAACCTTTGGAACCCACGGCTGCGGAGGTGAACGGCGACGCGGACGCCTATTTCACTGTTGTCCATGCCGACAAAGGGGAAGGGCTGGTCGGGGGAGGAATCGCGCAGCTCGATCACGGGGAGGCCGGTGGCCTTCAGCCTTTGCAGCATGGCGGCATCGCCGGTACGGGCCAGGATGCCATCGCCGGGCCAGTCCTCCAGCCAGGCGGGATAACTGGAAAGAAGATCACGCGGCTCAAGATAAATGGACCAGGGGCCGTGCTCGGCCACATAACGGCGCACGCCGGCGACGATGTCCTGCCCGTAAGTGCGGGAGGTATCCACGAGGATGGCGATCTGCGGGATGTGAGGTGTCATCGGAGCCAGACCGGCGTGTGAGGGCCGCCGCGCTTATCTAATCGTGCCGGACTCAGGAGTCCAGGCTTCCATGGCCAGGCTGGCAGCGCCGAGGGCACCGGCTTCATCACCGAGGGTGGAAGGCAGGATCTCCGGGGGCATGCCGCGCAGCACCGGGGTGAGCTGGAGAACCTGCTGAGTGATTTCCTGGCAAAAACGCTCGCCCAGGACCGTCAGGGGACCATGGAGAAAGTAGGCTTTGGAGTCCAGGATGAGATGCAGCAGGCTCATGACGCGGGCGTAGTCGGCAATGACTTTTTTCCATTCCGGGCCGGTGGAGCCTGCATAAAGCTGAAGGGTGGACCAGAGATCTGGGGGGAGCGGGGCCTGGGGGCCTGCGCCGCTGAGCCTGCGCCAGACGGCGGGGGCGGTGAGCACATCGTGCAGTTCCTTTTCATTGCCACTTAGGGGCCAGGGCCAGCGGCCGATCTCCCCGGCGGCGAGATGGCTGCCATGGACAAGCTGGCCGTTCTTCATGATGGCGATGCCGAGGCCGCGGCGGGGGCCAAGGATGACGTAATCATCCATCTCGCGGCCGCCGCCAAACCAGCGCTCGGCGAGGGCGACAGCGCGGAGGTTGTTTTCCATGGTGACGTGGACGGGGAAGTCCTGCCTGAGGTCTGCCACCAGCGGGACATCCCGCCAGTCGGGAATAAAGGAATACAGCATGGCCACGCCGGTGGTGGGATTCACCAGTCCAGGCACACCGACGCCCATGGACAAGAGCTTGCCAGGGGCGGACTGGCTGAGTTCCACGACGGCCTGTTTGATTTCATCAAGCACCATGCGGGTATTGGCCTCAGGCGGGAGCGGCCGGTGAATGGAAAGGTCTTTTTTACCCGCAAAATCCACCCGGACTGCCTGGATGCGCTCCGCATTGAATTCCACCCCGGCGAACCAGCCCGCATTTTGCACCAGGCTGAGCCTGCGCTGGGGGCGGCCCATTTTTCCCTGCTCCAGACCGCCTTCGATGACATATCCGAGAGCGATAAGGTGGTCCACATAGATGCCGACGGTGGAAGGGGAGAGGTGGGTGACCTTGGCCAGAGTGCTGCGGGAAGTGGCGTGCTGCCCGCGCAATTGAAGCAGGATCGTGGCGAGCAGGGAAGATTGGTCAGCAGGCTTGGTGCGCATGAATGGCCCTATTAAGTGGCCTATCTCTCAGAAATGCGAAACTAATTTTGCATTCGAAGAGTCGGATCCGACATTATTTTTCGGCATCCGGTTTCCATTTTTCCATCGCGAGGCTGGAGGCACCGAGGGCCCCGGCTTCATCCCCAAGGCTGGAGGGGAGGATCTGGGGGGGGATGGAACGGAGGGCGGGCATGAGGCGGACGGTGGCGGCGGAGATGTCCTGGCAAAACCGGCTGCCGAGGGCGGTGAGGGGGCCGTGGAGGAAGTAGGCCTGGGCATCCAGAAGGAGATGAAGCTGGCCGATGATGCAGGCGTAATCGGTAATGATTTGCTGCCAGACGGGGCCAGTTTCTGAGGAGAAGACCTGGAGGGCGGTGTGGAGATCCGCCGGCTGACGGGTGCGTGGGGAAGCTCCAGAGAGCCTTCGCCAGACGGCGGGGGCGGTGAGGGCATCATGCACTTCTCCGCCGGGCTGGCCTGGCGACCAGGGCCAGCGGCCGATCTCCCCGGCGGCATGATGGCTGCCCCGGAGGAGGCGGCCCTGGTTCATGATGGCGATGCCGAATCCGCTGCGCGGGCCGAGGATGACGTAATCCTCCAACTGGCGGCCGCCGCCGAACCAGCGTTCGGCCAGGGCGATGGTGCGGAGGTTGTTTTCCAGCGTGACGGGGACTTTGAACCGGGTGGCGAGCCGGGAGCTGATGGGCACGTTTTTCCAGCCGGTGAGGAATGCATACTCCAGGCCCAAACCACGAAGCGGATCCACCACGCCGGGTGCGCCGACGCCGATGCCGAGAAGGGGGCCGGGGGTCTTGCGGTCCATGGCGGTGATGAGGGTGGCGATCCGTGACATGACCTGGGCGGCGGTGGCATCCGCAAGCAGCGGGTATGACTGGCTGGTGATGAGCTGGCCGGAAAAGTCCACACTGGCGATCTGGATGCGCTCCGCATTGAACTCGATGCCGGCGAACCAGCCTGCCTCTGCCACGAGGCTGAGGGAGCGCTTGGGACGGCCCATTTTTCCCTGCTCCAGGCCCGATTCACACAGGTGGCCGGAGCGGATGAGGTGGTCCACATAAAAGCCGGCCGTGGTGGGGGACATGCGCATGAGGTCCGCCAGCGTGCGGCGGGAGGCGGCCTGGCCGCTGCGGATGAGAAGCGCGGCAGCGGCGAGGTTTCCACGGATTTCTTCAGAGCTTCTCATAGCGGGCGAATCCTGAATCATTGGCCGGTGGGGCGGGATCGGACAAGGCTGAAATGACAACGGGCTAGATCATGTATTCCATCATGACGGGCAGTGCATCGTCCGCAGGGCGCTGGCCCAGGATCAGTTCGGCCACACGGCGGGCTTGCACGCGCAGTTCCGGCACGGCGATGCTCTCCCAAAGGGTGCCGCGCAGAAGGGGACCGAGGGCGAGCAGCCAGGGGGAAGGCGTGCCGGAGGGGGAAAGGACGGTGTGAACATTTTCCGTGTGGATGCCCATGTCCATGGGGTCCGGGGAGATGAGGCCACGGCGGAGGAGATTTTGCAGAAGGGGGGAGGTGGTGGCGCTGAAGCGGATGTGCGGGCCGGTGGCATTGAGCACGAGGTCCCCCAGGAGCTGCCTGCCATTCTGAAGATGTACGGCGATCTGGCTGCCGGAGGCGGCGACGCGGGTGATGCCGGCGGCGTGGACTTGAAGCTGGCCGGTGAGCTGGGCGCTCGTGATCTGCGCATGGATATCCGGGGCGATGCGATGGCGGAGGACATTCCAGCGGGCGGCATGCTGGCGGAGAAAGGTGGTGCGCTCCGCAGGGGTGAAGTTTTCCCAGATGCGCTGGGTGTGGGGCCGGAGGCGGTCCACAATGATGGCGGGATTGGCCCCGAGTTCGCGCAGCCGGGCGCAGTGCTGCTCCATGAGGGCGAGGAGTTTTTCCAGGCCAAGGGTAGCGAGATCCACATCGGGTGGCGGGAAGTCCGGATACTCAATGCCGCGAAAGTGGGCGTGCGGCAGCCAGCCGTGGCGGGAGACGGCGTGGATGCTGCCCTGCCAGCCGAGGGTGCGCAGGGTGATGAGGGCATCTACGGTGGTGAGGCCCGTGCCCAGGATGACGATGCTGCCGCCCTGGGCAGGGAGGCGCTGGTGCCAGGGCAGCCAGGGATTGCCAGTCCAGGCTGGGTGGTCCTGCAAGGTCTCTGCGCCCGGGAGACCGGCGGGGGCTTCATTGCCGCAGGCCAGGACGATGCGGTCAGCGGGGATCTGGCGGCCATCGGCCAGGTGGATGGTTGTGCTGTCGCCGGTGTTTTCGATATCCACTGCTTCCCCGGCGATGAAGCTGGTGGTGACGGGCGTCATGCTTCCGGCTGCCTGGAGATGGTGATGCAAAAGGGAGCGCAAATAGTCCCCATAGACCTGGCGGGGGATGAAGCGCTCGCGCAGTTCATGATCAGGCACGGCATCGAAATCCGAGCGCGTGCGCAGCCACTGGAGCAGGTGGTCCGGCTGGTCCGGCAGGGCGGACATGTTGCGGGCGGCGACGTTCAGCAGATGCTCCGGGCGCACAGTGGAGTAAGCGACAACGCGTCCGGCTGCCCCCGCCGAATGGACCAGGGTGATATTCAGCGGGCGGGTGTTGAGGCGGGCCAGATTGACGGCAGTCATGAGGCCGCTGAAACCGCCGCCGATGATGGCCACGTGAGGATCCTGGGTGCGAGGGGTCATGCTGTTTTTATCCAGAAGGGACAATTTTTGCGCTTGTTAATCGCGGGTGTCCAGTCACATATTGCAATATTGGAATAATTAATCCCTTTTGCTGATGCAAGCCCTCGTTGTCTCCACCGCCCTCAAGCCCGGCAGCAAAACGCTGACTGGGGCACATGCCGTCAAGGCCAGCCTGGAAGAGCATGGGATGTCGGTGGATCTCGCGGACCTGGCGGCGGAGCCGCTGCCGCAGTGTGACGGAGCCTCCTGCTATGCCGATGAGGCGGTGCAGGCGATGACGCGACGGGTGCAGGCGGCGCAGCTCATTGTACTGTGCTTTCCGGTGTACAACTATCAGCCAAACGCGGCCGCGAAGAGCTTTGTTGAACTGACCAACAACGGCTGGAAGGACAAGGTGGTGAGCCTGGTGGCGAATGCGGGCGGTGACCGGTCCTACCTGGCTCCGCTGCCTTTGGCGAACTCGCTGATGGTGGACCATGGCTGCGTGATTGTGCCGCAGTTTCTCTATCTTTCCCCGGGCTCGTATGGGGAGGACCAGTCACTGAAACTGGAGGGGCCGGAGCTGGCCCGCTTTGAGAAGCAGATGCGCGCGGCCTGCCACCTGACGCGGACATGGGCACTGCGGGAGGGGAGAACGGAGATTTAATCCAATATTGAAAAAATAATTCAGCCGTTTCGTTTTAACCTTTTCTACCCTCTTATCTGACCATGACTCCCCCCGTCTTGCGCACTGAACAAAGGCAGGCTGAAATTGCCTGGTTTTCGGCCCTTTGTGGCGATGACTATGAATACCTGGGTGTGTATGACGGGGATCTTCGAAGCAGCTATGAACACTGCGGCGACATCGTGGAAAAGGCGGATGCACACGGGTTTCAAAACATTCTTTTGCCATCTGGATGGATCGTGGGGCAGGATGCGCTGAGCTTTGCCTCGGCAATGGCTCCGCAGACGAAGCAGATCAACCAGCTGGTGGCGCTGCGCATGGGAGAGGTGTGGCCGCCGATGCTGGCGCGGGCCATAGCGACAGCGGACCACATCGCCAAAGGCAGGTTGTGCATCAACATCATCTCCTCCGACATGCCGGGGATGAAGGAGAGCAATGAGGTGCGCTATGCGCGCAGCAGCGAGATTATCCAGATCCTGCAGAAGCTGTGGGCGACGGACGGGCCCATGGAATGGAAGGGTGAGTTTTACAACTTCAGCCTGCCGACCTGCGACCCTGCAAAGCCGTATCAGCAGAATGGCGGGCCGCTGCTTTATTTTGGCGGCATTTCCCCGCTGGCGCAGGACCTGTGCGCGAAGCACTGCGATGTGTTTTTGATGTGGCCGGAGACGGAGGACCGGCTGGCGGAGACGATGCGGGGCATGTCTGAAAAGGCGGCGGGCTATGGGCGCAAGATTGACTTCGGCCTGCGCATTCACGTGATCGTGCGGGAGACGGAGGCGGAGGCCAGGGCGGCGGCTGACCGGCTGATTTCCAAGCTGGATCTGGAAAAGGGGCAGGAGATCAGGAAAAAGTCCCTGGACAGCCAGAGTGCGGGTGTGCTGCGCCAGGATGAGCTGCGGGCGCAGAGCAAGGACCTCTTTATCGAGGATCATGTCTGGTCCGGCATTGGCCTGGCGCGGAGCGGCTGCGGCAGCGCGATTGTGGGCGACCCTGACCAGGTGGTGGCCAAGATGAACCGTTACATGGACATGGGCATCCGGGCTTTCATCCTGAGTGGTTATCCGCATCTGGATGAGTGTGATCTGTTTGCGAAGCATGTGCTGCCGCGATTGCCGACCTGCCGGTTGAATGAAGTGCAGGGTCGGCTCGTTTCTGATCCGGTGACACCGCTGACCACGGCCCCGCGCCGGTGAGGGAGATAGTCGTTGTTTAATACCAGCCCCGTTTTGCCTAACTAATATTTATGAATTCGCCCGTCCGCTTTGTACTCGCAGGTTTTGGAGCCTGGGGGAAGTTTCATGCCCAGTCCATTGCCGGAAATCCGGAGGCGGAGCTGGTGGCAATCTCGGTGCCTTCGGAGGCTACACGAGCAGAGGCACAGGCACTTTATCCGCAGGCGCAGATCTTTGCCGATGCGATGGAAATGATCGCACAGACCGAGTTTGACATCATTGACATTGCGACGCCGAGCCACACGCATCGGGAGATCGCCGTGGCGGCAATGAGCCGGGGCAAACATGTGCTGCTGGAGAAACCGATGGCCATCACGCTGGAGGATTGCAAAACCATCGTGGCGGCGGCGAAGGAGCACGGCGTCCATCTGGCGGTGGGGCATGAATTGCGGCTTTCATCGCAGTGGGGGGAGATCAAGAAGATCATCGAACGTGGTACCATCGGGGACCCGCAGTATGTGCTGGTGGAGCTTTCAAGAAAGCCTTACCGCCAGGGGGCCAGCGGCTGGCGTTATGATCCGGCGCGCGTGGGGAGCTGGGTGCTGGAGGAGCCGATTCATTTCTTTGACCTGGCGCGCTGGTATCTGGAGGGCAGTGGCGATCCGGTGGAGCTGTATGCCTATGGCAACTCCCGCGATGCGGAGCGCCCGGGGCTGTTTGATAATTTCAGCGCAATGTTTAAATATGCGAATGGCAGTTATGGGGTGGTTTCGCAGACGCTGGCCGCCTTTGAGCATCATCAGACGGTGAAGGTGAGCGGTACGAAAGGGGCGCTGTGGGCAGGTTGGAGCGGAGCGCTGGACCGCACGCTGGAGCCGAGTTATTTCCTGAAGGTCTTCGACGGCGAGAACCTGGAGAATGTGAAGATGGAAAAGCACAGCGGCGAGGTGTTTGAACTGCGCGAGGAGATCGCCCAATGCGTGGAAATGGTGCGCACCGGAAAAGCCCCGATTGCGACGGGCCTCGATGGTCTGTGGTCCGCCGGGCTGTGCCTGGTGGCGGAGGAATCCATCCGCCAGGGCAGGCCGCTGCCGGTGGGGGAGATGCTGAAGTTTTAGGGTAAAAAGATTCTGGGTAAAAAGATTTTATTAATGCCTGTGGAATGTGCCATCCCATTTTCGAGACTGGAACGTGAGGAGTTTCAGCAGATGGACTATCGGGTGATGGCTTGTGCGTTTGCGTCGCATGGTGAACTGGGCCGGCATTGCACGGAGGAGATTTACAGAAATGATCTGATGGCACGTCTTGAAGAGGAGGGGATGGGGCCATTGCAATCGGAGGTTCTGGTGCGTGTGAGGCATGGCGGATTCGTGAAAGACTACCGGTTAGACCTGGTGGTGGCTGACAGGGGCATTTATGAGCTGAAGGTGGCCAAAGGAATCGCCGAAGAGCATGAAGGCCAGACGCTGAACTATCTTTTGATGACGGACTGTGCTCATGGGAAGATTGTAAATTTCCTTTCAAGCTCGGTGGAGTCACGGTTTGTTAATAACCCGATGACGCGGCTGGCTCGGTGCCGGTATTCGGTGAGCGAACATGCGTGGCGTGGGCCGGATGAACTCAGGCGGGGCTTTTTGTCCGCTGTTGAGGACCTGGGGCTGTTTCTTGAAACGGCACTGTATAACCAAATTTTGATCCATCGGTTTGGCGGTGCGGAAGTTGCCATGCAAAGCCATCCTTTAATCCGCAATGGACGAATCTTAGGCCGCCAGCTTTTTCAAATGTGCAGTCCGGGTGAGGCTTTTCGGGTAACGGCGTTGTCTTCCAAGCTCGCAGCCCAGCAAACCAGTTTCATGAAACTGCTTGCGCTGACAAAACTCAAGGCACTCCACTGGATCAACCTGAACCGTCACGATATCCAGTTCCGAACCCTGGCCGTCTAGAGAAAATTTTTCTACCCTCAATCTTTTTACCCTCATTAACCATGACCACACGACGCCACTTTATCACCACGACTTCTGCGGCTGCGCTGACGGCGGCGACCCATGCGTTTGCTGCGCCTTCGGACGGGGACATTAAAATTGCTCTCATCGGGTGCGGGGGGAGGGGGACGGGGGCTTGCAACCAGGCGTTGAGTGCGGGGTCATCCGTGAAACTGGTGGCGCTGGTGGATCCGCTGGAAGGAAAGGCGCAGGCGGCACTGGACATCCTGATGACGAAGCATGAGGGACAGATCGCGGTACCGCCGGAGCAGGTGTTCACGAATTTTGAAGACTACAAAAAGGCGTTTGAACTGGCGGATGTGGTGCTGATCACCACGCCGCCTGGGCCGAGGCCGTTTTTGTTTGAGGAGGCGATCAAGGCCGGGAAGCATGTGTTTATGGAAAAGCCGGTGGCGACGGATGCGGCTGGGGTGCGGCGGGTGCTGGCGGCGGCGGAGGTGGCTAAGCAGAAGAAGCTGAATGTGTGCGTGGGCTTCCAGCGCCGGTATGATCCGGGTTACATGGATGTGATCCAGCGAATCCAGGACGGGGAGATTGGAGACCTGGTGTATGGCCGGGTGTATTGGAACGGGACGTCACGTCCGGGGTTCCCGCGAGAGCCGGGGGAAAGCGAACTGCATTACCAGATTCGGAACTGGTACTTTTTTACCTGGATGAGCGGCGACCATATCCTGGAGCAGCACTGCCATAACCTGGATGTGGCCAACTGGGTGATGAAAGGCGTGATGCCCATCCGTGCGGTGGGACAAGGTGGACGGGAGGTGCGCAAGGCGCGTGAGAACGGCACGATCTTTGACCATCACACGGTGGAGTTTGAATATGAAAACGGCATGCGCATCCTGAGCCAGTGCTGCCAGATCGGCGGCAAGTGCGCGCGCTCGGTGAGTGAGCATTTCCATGGAACCAAGGGCGTGGCGGATCTGGGCAACGGTGGCAAATTTTCCATCAATGGCCAGCCGCCGGGTGGCAAACGGAGCCGGATCAAGGAAGATCCGTATCAGCTTGAGCATGACACGTTTTTTGAAAACATCCGCACGGGCAAGGTGCGCAACGATGCGGAATACGCCGCCCACAGTACGTTGATGGGGGTGATGGGCCGCATGGCAACCTATACGGGGCAGGTGATCACCTGGGACCAGGCGATGAATTCCAAGGAAGTTCTGGTCCCGGATAACCTGACCTGGGAGACGGAACCGCCTGTGAAGCCGGATGCGGATGGCTGGTATCCGGTGGCAGTGCCGGGGACGACGATGCCGGTATGAATAAGAAAGTGCTCAGATGGAGCGGACTGCCCTATGACTGAGCACAGCGCACTGTGAACTGAGCACTTTTGATTTTTCTCCCATGACTTCCTCTTCCTCCAAATGGTACACCGGTGTCACACGCTACCAGTGGTTGGTGCTGATTGTGGCTTCCCTGGGCTGGGTGTTTGATGCTTTTGAAGGGCAACTTTTCAACCTGACCCGCGGGGCGATGCTTTCGGAGCTGCTGGGCGTGGGGCCGGGAGACCCGGAGGCGAAGAAGTGGGGGGACATCTTCCTGGGGATCTTCCTGGCGGGGGGGACGTTTGGCGGGTTGCTGTTCGGATCGCTGGGGGACAAGTATGGGCGCAAGCCGGTGATGGTGGCGACGATTCTGTTTTACTCCATCTTCTCAGGCCTAACCTATTTTGCGACGGAGCTGTGGCACGTGGGGGTCCTGCGCTTCCTGGTGGCGATGGGGGTGGGTGGTGAATGGGCGGTGGCGGCCGCACTGGTGGCGGAGATTTTCCCCAAACATGCACGCACCCATGCAGGAGGCATTTTTCATGCAACAGGGGTGCTGGGCACCTGGCTGGCCACGCTGACATCCATAGGAGTGGAGAATGAATGGCGGCTGGCGTATCTGATCGGCATCCTGCCGGCGCTGCTGACACTGTGGGTGCGTAGCTCCGTGAAGGAGCCTGAGAAATGGGAGGAGGCCAGGTCCAGCGGTAAACGCATGGGCAGCTATGCGGATCTCTTCGGCGATGCGCGCTGGCGCATGCGGGCGCTGCTGGGCATGGCGCTGGCGGCGGTGGGGCTGGGCACTTTTTGGGGCGTGTGCGTGGCCACGCAAGACCTGACGCGGGAGCTGCTGGAGAAGCTTAATTATGAAAGCGGGGATGCGGAGAAGAAAGCCAAGTTTGCCTACGGTATCATCCAGGTGGCGGGGGCGGGGCTGGGCCAGCTCAGCTTTGGGCCGCTGTGCGCGCGGATGGGGAGAAAACGTACTTTTGCGCTGATGCATGTGCTGAGCTTCCTGATGGTGCTGGTGGTCTGCTATCTGCCGCAAAGTTATGGGCAGATGCTCTTCATGCTGCCGCTGTTCGGCTTTGTGACCCTGAGCATCCACTCGGGCTACGCGATCTATTTCCCGGAGCTGTTTCCGAACCATCTGCGCTCAACCGGATCCAGCTTCTGCTTCAATGCGGGCCGTTTGTTGGCAGCCCCGATGCTCATCCTCTCCGGTTATGTGAAGACGAAGGCCGATCTGCCAGATGCGGTGGCGATGATGGGCGGACTGTTCCTGGTGGGGCTGGTCGTGCTGGCTTTCCTGCCGGAGACGAAGGACCAGGAGCTGCCGGAGTGAGTGGCCTTACGCTGCCTTGATGACCTTTCAGGGCCACCCGTTAGCTTTACTGCGCCGATGTTTTCACCACGTCGCGGGCGAGTTTCAAGACTTCGCCCCCGTGCTCCATGATGATGGATTTTTCTTTTTCGGGCTCCTTTTTGGCGGGCAGCGGGGTGCTGGGGGCACCGCTGGGGTTATAGGCTTTGATCTCGGGAAGAGGGATCTGTTTCTTTTGGCTGGTGGTGGCTGCTTGCGTGCCGGAGGCGGGTGCAGGGGGCGTCAGGGCAGGGGCGGTGGCAGGGGCGGTGGCAGGGGCGGTGGCAGGGGGTGTCGCACCGGGAGTGGGCGGAGCGGGTTTTTCGATCTCAGCCGGGGATGAAGCGGGAGGGGTGGTGGTTGCCGGGTTGGATGTGCCTGCTGCGGCTGCAGGTGGTGGGGTGGAAGGAGTGCCGGTTGCCGAAGCAGACGGTGGGGTGGCTGGCGGACTGTCGGGGGTTGGAGTGGAAACGGTGGCGGGTGAAGCTTCCGTCTTCATCTTCACGGCCTTGTACAGCAGGTTGTAATTATGCCGGATGGCAGCGGGAAAGGAGACGCGGCCGGGCTCGACGATTTTTTCGCGGAGGAGCTTGGAGGAGAGGTCGGCGACGAGGTCGGTGCCGACTTTGACGGCGCGCTCGATCTGGGGGGCCGCGACGGAGGTGGAAGCGGAGGCACCGCCTTTGATGAGCTCGCTGCTGATGGTGCGGCCCTGGAGGGCGAGGCTGCTCTGGGCGGAGACGAGGTCGCCATTGGGGGCGAAGCTGAGCTCGAGGCTGGCGTGGTCATCGGAGGCGAAGAAGCCGCGGCGATGGTCAATGCGGACGGAGACGAAGATGCCTCCATCCGGGGAAGGGGAGACCTCGGGCTGATAGGTGCGGTAGCCGGCCTCGGACAGTTCGTATTCGGCGGCCTTGCCTTTCCGCGCCAGCCAGCCGCCCAGGCTCTCGCCAAAGGCATCCACATCCACTTCAACTTCGGCATGGGCCGGATTCAGCATGCCTAGCAGGGCGATGAGGAGCAGGGGGCGTTTCAGCATTTTCATGGGGAGAATACGGGGAACGCTTTTAAACTGTTTCCAAAGCGGGTTTATTCAACCGGGATTGTGGGGCCGGTCATGGAGCAGGGGCGTGGACATGCTGGTAGTGCAGCGCACTCACAGACGGGGAAGTCAGAATCAGTTGGGGCCCAACTGAACTACTTTGCCTTGCTGGTGTACTTGAGCAGGTTGGCGAGGGTGGAGCGCATGTCTTTGCGCTCGACGATCATGTCCACGAGGCCGTGCTGTTTCATGAACTCGGCGGTCTGGAAGCCTGGGGGCAGGTCGGCATGGGTGGTCTCTTTGACCACGCGGGGGCCGGCGAAGCCGATCATGCACTTGGGCTCGGCGAGGATGACATCCCCCAGGGTGGCGAAGCTGGCGGTGACACCGCCGGTGGTGGGATGGGTGAGGACGGAAAAATAGGGGAGGCGTGCCTCGGCATGGCGGGCCAGGGCACCGCTGGTCTTGGCCATCTGCATAAGGCTGAGAATGCCCTCGTGCATGCGTGCGCCGCCGGAGGCGGAAAAAACGATGACGGCTTTTCCCTCAGCGGTGGCGGCCTCAATGGCGCGGGTGATTTTCTCTCCAACGACGCTGCCCATGCTGGCTCCGAGGAAACGGAAGTCCATGATGGCCAGGAGGACGGGTACGCCTTCGATATTGGCACGGCCGGTGACAACAGCTTCCTTTAGGCCAGTCTTGTTCTGATAGGCTTTGACCTTGTCCACATAACCTTTGAAACCGAGGGCGTCCACGGAGTCCAGATTCGTGTCCATTTCCTGAAAGCTGCCTTCATCCACCAGGCTGGCGATGCGTTCGCCGCTGCTGATGGTGAAATGATAGCCGCAGTTGGTGCAGACGCGGAGGTTGCGGGCGAGGGTCTGCTCAAAGAGGCTCTCGCTGCAGGACGGACACTTGGTCCACAGCCCTTCAGGCATGTCCTGCTTCTTTTCACCCAGTTCGTTGACAGTGCGCTTTTTGAAAAATCCCATGATGTGATGTTTGTCGGAAGACCGGTCAAGACTGGGGGCTCCATTCATCCCCGGATGGCTACCGCAGGAGCGGCTGTGGAAACGCTCCACAACCCGAACAGAGGCCCGGAGGTGACCGGACGTGAAACGGATACTAACCACGCGCCACGGTAATCACCACCACTTTTTCTGCTCCAGCCTCCTGCTTTAAAATTTTGGCGCATTCATGGGCTGTGGCACCCGTGGTCAGCACGTCATCCACCAGCAGGATGCGCCTGCCTTGCAGAGGGGGAAGGGTGTGCCAGGGACGGGGTTTGCGGAGCGCAAAGGCGCGTTTGAGGTTTTGCAGCCGCTTTTTCCGGTGCAGGCGGGCCTGGGGGCTGGTACGCGAATGGCGGCGCAGAATCTGGGCGGCGGGGATGCCAGTGTGGGCGGAAAGCCTGCGGCAGAGCTCCCAGCTCTGGTTAAAACCGCGCCAATACTGGCGGGTCCAGTGCAGGGGCACAGGAACGAGCAGCCACTGGCGGAGATCTTCCCCTGCCAGCCGCGGGTCACTGAGAGCGGCGGCAAGCATGTCGGCCAGTCCGGCGCGGAGGGTGAGCTGACGTCCGTATTTAAATTGGAGGATCATTTCCCGCAGGGGCCCGTCAGCCTTGAACCCGGCGACGGCAAAATCGAAGGCGATACGGCGGCCGGCACAGTTTTTGCAGACGAATGCCTCCGTCATCGCACCGTCAAAAGGCTCGCCGCAGACGCAGCAATAGGGAGCCTGGATTTCAACCAGTTCCTCACAACAGGAACCGCAAAACCAGGCAGCCTTGCCTTGGTGGGGTGCATCCTCCGGCAGCGGATCCTGGCAGCCGTGGCAGACCCGGGGATAAAGCATGTCCAGAGCGGTCTGCCAAAACCGCCGGGCGGTGCGAAGGACTGGCTCGGCAACAGACATGAGGTGTGGAGAGAAAATGATCTTCTGCTGCAGCTCGCAGGAAAACAACCTGTAAGTAAGATCGTGAAAACGGATGCTCTTGCCAGCCTGCCGGATGGCTGTCTTAATGGGAGCATGACACGCCTGCTATGGATGTTGGTTTGGATCTGGGCCTGCCCGCTGGCGCTGGCGGTGGAATTGCTGGGGGAGCCGCAGATTCGGGTCGTAGGTACGGAGGCCACATTGACCTGGAAGACCGATGTGGCTTGTGGCACACGCGTGAGCTTTGGACGTGCAGAAGGAAAGCCGGATCAAAAGGTGGAAGGGCCGGTGACGGCGATTCATGAGGTGACGCTGAAGGACCTGCAGAAGGATGTGACGTACCACTTCACCCTGGGCAGTGCCCGGCAAAAGCTGCATACAGGGAGTTTTCAGACCGGCAGTGCAGCCCTCACGCCAGCACCGCCGCAGGCGGCTCCGGCGCGCTCTTCCGTGCTGGACAAGGTGAAAGGTTTTTTCACGCCGGATGAAAAACCGGCGGCCAGTCCTGCCGCCACGCAGGCGCAGCCGCGTGCTCCGCCGACTCAGCAGACGTGGGGGCGCATGGAGACATTGCGGGATCATTTTGAAAGACACGGGCCGGATTTTCACAGTCGCTCCATGGAGGATTATGCAGCGCAGGCCTGGCACTTTCTACAACGGGCCCGCGCCGGTGAGGTGCCGATGAAATGGGATGACAGTGATGCGACGCTCAGGATCTTCGATCCAAGGACGCGGGCCTTTGCCGCCTATGGCCGTGATGGCAGGACCAAAACTTTTTTCCGCCCGGGCAACGCCTCTTATTGGCAGCGCCAGCCTGGCCGTCTCATCCAACCTTCAAGCCTGCCTTTTTGATCCGTCTATGAAAACGCCATCATATTTCTGTCCTGTCTGTGGTTATGCCAGGTTGAAAGAACTGCCCCGCAGTGCTTCCGGCGGTCCCAGCTATGAAATCTGTCCGGCCTGTGGTTTTCAATTTGGCGTGAGCGATGACGACGATGAGATCACCTATGAGCAGTGGCGTGCGGACTGGGTGGACGGGGGTATGGAATGGACCAGCCTGGGCATCCCGAAACCGCGCGGGTGGGAAAAGCAGAAAGTGACGCTCCTGCCGAAGGAAGGAGATGCCTAACAATAAATAAAAAAGGCAGGCCATTGCCGGCCTGCCTTTTCGGGAATGCGTTTGTAAGCTGGAACGATCAGCCGAGAAGCTTGTCCTCAGCGGCGGCGGCCTTTTTCTTTTTCTTGGCGCCGGCGTTGCGGAGAGCTTTCGGAATGGGGTCTTCCTTCTTCTGCAGCGCACGGCGCAGCTTGCGCAGGGCGATGTTCTGAAGCTGGCGGATACGCTCACGCGTAACGCCGAATTCCTGGCCCACTTCTTCAAGCGTGCGGGGCTTCTGGCCGGCGAGGCCAAAGCGTGCGTCAATGATCTTGCGCTCGCGCTCGTCCAGCACGGTCAGCAGGCCGTCGAGCTGGCCATGCATGTTTTTGTGGCTGAGGAGATCGAATGGCGTCTGGGCATTTTCATCGCCGACGATTTCACCAAACTCGGTGCTGTCGTCATCGCTGATAGGCGCGTCCAGGGAGGCTGGGCGCATGGAGGCGACCTTGAGCTGGCTGAGCTTGGCACGGTCAATGCCGATCTCTTCGGACAGTTCGTCATCGGTCGGTTCGCGTCCCAGCTCTTCAGACATAGCCATCGCGACGCGACGCATCTTGCTGATCTTGTCCACCATGTGTACCGGGAGGCGGATCGTCTTTGACTGGTTGGCGAGCGCGCGCTTGATGGACTGCTTGATCCACCAGGCTGCATACGTGGAGAGCTTGCCGCCCTTGTTAGGGTCAAAGCGCTCCACAGCCTTCATCAGGCCGATGTTGCCTTCTGAGATCAGATCGAGCAGCGGCAGGCCATAGTTGGCATAATCCTGGGCGATTTTAACGACCAGCCGGAGGTTGGCGCGGATCATGTGTGAGCGCGCTTCCGGGTCGCCGCGCTTGATGCGTTCGGCGAGTTCTACCTCCTGATCAGGAGTCAGCAAGTCGGTCTTGCCGATCTCCCGCAGGTAGATCTTGATACCTCCGTCGAGTTCCATGTTAGACATTACAAATATAAATACGGTGCAGTTTTGCTTTTCTTGACGCCCTGCTGAAAAACAGGGGGTCGGCAGCTTAGCATAAGGATGACTGACTTTCTCCTCATTTTTTCAAAGCAACTTTTCTGCCAAATTGATGCGATACGGAAACGGGCCGGATTCACGGTCTCAAGGCGTGCCTTTTGACACTGTGGTTGAACTAAAGTTTGAAACGAACGTCAACAAAATTTACAGATATTTTTAAGATTTGTTAACAAATTGGATTTTTCAGGATGAGGTCATCATGAGTGATACCGGATTTTTGAGGAAGGGTTACAACTTGCAAATTCAGCCTTGCCAGATGCTCCTGGCCTGCTATTACTCGGCAAAGAATGAAAAGCAGGTCTTTTTGAAATTTGGCAAAACACATTTATCAGTTTTTCTAAATTTTAAAAGTTTTTGTGTTAATTCTAAAAAATATCTTGCGAGCTTAAGATCTTGCAGGTTATTATGACTTCAATCGCGGGTATAGCTTAGTGGTAAAGTTCCAGCCTTCCAAGCTGGCCATGTGGGTTCGATTCCCACTACCCGCTCCAGTTGTAATAATCTGACAGAAACTTTTCGCCATGAGACATTTCAGCGCTCTGAGCCTCATCCATTGCCTTCTTGGCCTGGCTTTCACGGCTATTGCCCCTCTTGCCCAGGCACAATCTGGCGGATGTGATGATATTTCACGGGATGTTGCAACGGCGATTCAGAATGATCCTTCAAAGGCTCTGATGATTGTGGAAGATGCGCTTGTGATCAATGAATCTTGCGCCTGCGAGATCATCAAGGCCGCAATCATTGCTTCCCAGGCTGACAGCGCGATGGTGAACCAGATCGTCCAGACTGGCATTTCGGTGGCCCCAAAAATGTCCGGAGTGATCATGGACTGCGCGACAGCGGTGTCACCGGCGGCGATGAGCAGCGTGAGCGCCACGACGACGGCTTCTTATGAGCCTACAGATTCCGGCAAGAATCCTGACAAGAACCCGCTGCCCATTGTGGCCCCCGCTGAGGAAGATTTCATCATGAGCCCAAGCATTCGCGGGGTGTATCTGATCCAGCCGCCGCCAACAGGCTTTGTCCCTTGTGATCCCAAGTATCGCAAGTGCTATGACAAGCCAACTTCCCCGTGCTTTTGCACGCCCTGAAACCGGGAATCATTGTTGAGCCACCCTCAAACCTCATCCCTCCCCGACTATGTGCATTCCCAATGCTATGATTGTTACGGCCTTTTTGGCCGTTTTTGCTACGTCGGCTTTTTCTCAAGGGCTTACAGCGGTACGGGATTTTTCGGGTGATTTTGGTGAGGATCAGCCCCTGACCTTTAGCGTCACCGGCCGTGGCGGTTATGACTCGCTGAGCTACAAAGTGCAGTCGCCGTTTTTGCAGGATTTCGACTCCTATTACATTCAGGGCGGAGTCGGTTTGACGTACGCAGATGCAGATCCGACGACGCCCTGGAGCATCGGGCTTGATCTGGGTGCCATCCACTATCTTGACGGCATTCCCCGTTATGATGATACCTTCTACAATGCCCGGATCGCGTTCAACATTGCTCATCAGATAAACCAAAGGCTGAAAATCAGCAATAATTTCTACCTGACGTATGAAGCAGAGCCGAATGTGGCGATGGGCGGGTCCACCACGCTATATAACGGACAGTATCTTTACGGGTTCAATAATTTCAATGTCAGCTATGCATGGTCCCAGCGTTTCTCCACGACAACATCGTTGACGGTGGATGCGATTTCGTATGAGGACGATGTGGTCTCCGGCCTGGAAGACCGGCTGTCGGTCCTGATAGCCCAGCAGTTCAGCTACGCGCTGACGCAGCGGACCAGCCTGGCTGCGGAATACCGTTACCGGATCGTCGAATTTGCTGAGCGTGATGATGTAAATTCCACCTCCCACTTCGCCCTGGTGGGTGTGGACCATGCCTGGAGCGAGCGTTTTTCCGGATCATTCCGTGTGGGTGCTGAATTCTTCAAATCTGACCGCGCTGAAAACACCTCCCCATATGGAGAAGTGGCAGCCAGTTACCTGGTGGCCCGCAGGACCACAGCCCGCTGGTTTGGCTCCGTCGGCTATGATTCGGCTGAAATTGGCGGTTTCGACACTCGCTATGCGGTACGCACCGGCCTGAATGTGAATCACCAGATCACCAAGCGAGTCGGGATCAATGGAGGTGCTTCGTATGCCTACAGCACCTTCGATGGCGGTGGCGGCAGGGATGTCACGGAGCATTCACTCCTGCTTTCCACAGGACTCTCCTTCCAGATGCTGGAAAACCTTTCTCTGGACGCCCGCTACACCTACTCCATCCTCCAGTCGGACGACTCGTTGCGTGAATTCAGCCGCAACAATGTGTCGCTGGGCGTGACCGCCTCCTTCTAATCAGTTTCAGCCAACAGCCCAAATCTCCCGCCAGCGCCCGGCTTTCTTGTCGGCGCTGGCGGGTTGATGAAATCCCGGTTCTCTAACTTTTCCAGATAATCAACACAGCTATGCGCGAAAATGGAAATGAACTTCAGCAACAGGCCCTGGACTCCTGGCAGGTCATCCGCAACCGCTTTGGCCTGATCATCCTGTCGTTTCTCCTCGTCTTCGCCACGGCGGCCATCATCACCTACATCATGCCGCGCAAGTATCGCGGGCGGGTGGAGATGAAAATTGAGCGCATCCAGAACAAGGTGCATGTCTTCCAGCGGAGCACGGAAGACATGATGGCCCCCAGTGATGTGGTGATCAAGAACGAGTTTGAGAGCATCACGAAGCCGGAAACGCTTTATCCCGTCATTGAGAAGCTGGATCTGCAAAAACGCTGGGCGCTGCCCAACCGGCAGGCGGCGCTCTCGAAATTGAAAGGCAATCTGGACACGCAGTCGAGCGTGCGTTCGGATTTTGTCGTCATCGAGTTTTTTGATCCGGATCCGGTGCTGGCGGCGGAGGTGGCCAATGCGGTCTATCAGAGCTACATGACACGCCGGGTGGAGGTGGAATCCAAGCAGAAGCAGGATGCCCTGGCCATGCTCGGCAAGCAGATATCCGAGCAGGAACAGCTGCGGGACCAGGCGCGGCTGAAAATGCAGGAAGCCCGGAAAAAGGGGAACATTGTCGGGGAGTGGTTTTCCAGTGGTACGAATTCCACCGCGCCCGGGGCGAACCTGCGCACGACGGAGGATTCCATGGTCATGACGCGCGAGCAGGCGCTGCTGCAGGCGGATCTGGAGGTGCAGTCGCTGCGGGCAGAGATCGAGGAACTCAGCAAGCTGGAGGGAGATGAACTGGTTTCGCGAGCATCGGGCCTGAAACTGGAGAATACCAATGTCACAAGCATGATGGCAGAGCTGAACAAGCTGCAGGTGACACGTGAGGGTCTGGTGAATGCCGGGCGGGGACGTAAGCACCCGGAGGTGATGGGGGTGGACAGCCAGATCGTCCTGTCCAAACAGCTCATCCTGGATGCGGTCAAAGCGCACCTGGCGGCCTTGCAGACGCGGCTGGACTTTGCGCAGAAGCGTTATGAGGCCCTGAAAAATTCCAATGAGGATGCTAAGGCGGAGATGTTCGACCAGCAGTCGGCACAGAATGATTACAAGACGGCGGTGGATGATGTGGCCTACATTGAGAACCTGCTTCTGCAGCTCAAGTCCAGCTACTTTGAGACCAAGGCCGGGCTGGAGCTGGTGAAATCTCCCGCCACCCTGTATGCAAAGGCGGAGCCTGAGGGCAAGCCGGCCAAGCCCAATGTGGCGCTGAACCTCGCGCTGGGCGGGGTGCTGGGGCTGATGCTCGGGGTGGGGCTGGCCTTCTTCCTGGAGTACATGGACACGTCGGTGAAGAGCCTGGATGATGTGGAGCGTTTCCTGGGTGTGCCGGTGCTGGCGGTCATTCCCAAGGACGTGGCTGTTTTGCATCGTGCCAGCGGCTTTAACCCGGATGCGGAGGCCTACCGAATTTTGCGGACTAACATTGAGTTTAACAGAAGGAATCCGGATGCGAATTGCATCACTGTGACCAGCGGCGGTGCCGGGGAAGGGAAGTCCACCACGCTTTGCAACCTGGCCTTTGTCTGTGCGCAAGGAGGCTACAGCGTGCTGCTGATTGATGCGGATCTGCGCCGTCCGCGCATGCACACTCTGTTTGATGTCAGTAACGCAGTCGGCCTGACCAATTATCTGACCACGAATGTGCAGCTGGAGGAGGTGGTGGTGCGCACGCCGGTGGATAACCTGTATTTCCTGCCCAGCGGCATGCTGCCGGCGGACAGTGCCGGAGTGCTGAACTCCCAGCGGATGTCCGAGCTGATTGCCGATGCGAAAAGCCGATTCGACCTAGTGCTCATTGATTCACCACCCATTCTGGGGGTCAGCGATGCATCGGTGCTTTCCAATGAGGCGGATCTCACACTCATCGTGGTGCAGCATCGCAAGCTGCCCCGTCACATGCTGATGCGGGTTAAGCAGACGGTGGAAAATGTCGGTGGTACGGTCCTGGGCGTGGTGCTGAACAATGTGGATCTGCGCAGCGACTCGCAGTACCAGTACTACACCAGCTACTACACTTATTACTCGCCTAACAACACGGCGGCTCCGGCGGGCAGCAAACCTGAAAAGCGTAAAAAACAGGTCCAGCCGGGGCATGTGGCCCAGGCATCCCCTGCACCTTCGCAGACTCCCCGTGGCGATCTTTTTTAAACGGGTGTATATTGGATCATGATTATGAAAACACTGCTTTCCCTCCTGGCCGCTGCGGCGGTGGGGCTGCCTTGTGCGTATGCCCAAAACGGCGAGCTTCCGCTTCGTCCGGGTGACCGCATCACCATTTCCGTGGGGGCGATTCCGGACAACGAAGTGCCGCAAATACGTGGTGTCTATACGGTCAGTGACGGGGGGACCATCAACCTGCTGCACATCGGTGAGGTGCGGGCCAGCGGTCTGAAACCTTCGACGCTTCAGCGCACCATTGAGCAGACCTACATCAGCCGGGAGATCTACACCCGGCCAAACGTGCTGGTTTCCATTGACAGCGTGGGGGATGCGACGATGCGGCAGGTGACGGTGACAGGCGTGAACAAGCCTGGCGGGGTGCCTTATCAACAAGGGATGACGCTTTCCCGCGCGATCATGTCGGCTGGCGGGCCGACCCCGTTTGGCAGCATGAAAAAGGTGAAGCTGCTGCGTGCCGGGCGGGCACCCACCATTCATAATCTTTCCAACGGCATCGGCAATCCTGCCGTGGATGTGCTGGTGCAGCCGGATGACCAGATCATCGTGCCTGAATAATTCCTGCTGTGGCCCGCAAGCAGCCTGATCCCGCCCTCCGTGCCACCTACGAGGAGGTGAAGGCCGTGTATGCGGAGCTGGAGAAGCGGCCGATGGAGCGCGACTGTCAGATGCGCACCCAGTGCTGCCATTTCCGGCTGACGGGGAAGACGCCGTTTTTAACTTTGGGGGAGGCGCTGTATGCCGCCCAGGGAGTGCGCGCGAGCGGGCGCAAAGTCATCAAGCCCCATCCGGACGGCGCCTGCCCGCTGCTGGGCAAGGAAGGGCGCTGCACCATCTATGCCCACCGGCCTTTTGGCTGCCGCACCCATTTCTGCCAGCCTGCCGGGGGCATGTATCCGCGCAAGCACATTGCGGATCTCATTCACCGGCTGGAGGCCCTGGATGAAAAACTGGGCGGCGATGGCTCCCGGGAACTGGAGCCTGCGGTGGCGGATGCGCTGAAGTGAGGGGGCAGACGCCCAACGACTCAGGATTTCGGTGCTACGAAGTGTAAGAATCTCACAGCTTCCGCTTGTACCCGTCG
Source organism: Prosthecobacter sp. SYSU 5D2 (assembly GCF_039655865.1). NCBI lineage: Bacteria > Pseudomonadati > Verrucomicrobiota > Verrucomicrobiia > Verrucomicrobiales > Verrucomicrobiaceae > Prosthecobacter > Prosthecobacter sp. SYSU 5D2. Next base: position 127,097 of record NZ_JBBYXL010000010.1, read on the forward strand.
CAGCGGTTATGCCAGCCAGCGAGCCAGCGCTGTTCTTTGCGCGCAGCGGGAGCATTTTGTACGCGGCGCGAGAGGACGGCTTTGGCGGATTCGGCAAAACCGGCCGGGGTTGGCTGCTTCATGCCTTCCAGGACTTGCAGGAGGCCCCAGCCCTGGCCGTTATAGCGCTCCGTAGGGGCGGTGCCCTCACCTTTGAAATTGACGTAATCAATGAGGCAGAACGCTCCCTCCGGGGTGGCCAGGAGAGCATCGAAGTGAGCCTGAACCAGACTGGGCTTTTTGCTGCTGGCCTTCATTTTCGGCAGGGCACGCTGCAGGCGGGCGATGATGAATTCCGTCTGCAGGCCGACGGTTTTGGAAAGGGTGCTGCGCAGTTCCGTCTGGCGGGGACCGTTTTTGTCCGCCTCAAAGGCGGCCTTTCTGGGCCAGGGGCATGGGCCCTGGGTCCAGGCAGGCATGGCCACGCCACGTGATTGCAGGAAGGCGGCGAGGGGCGGGAAGCTTTCTTCAAACGGGCCTCTTTTCCCGGCCGGATACCAAATGAAATGGCCGATGCCCAGGGAGGCGAAGGCCTCGCCAGCATTCCAGCTGGTCAGGCCGGCGACGGTGCCTGCGCATTCGTTCTGCCAGATACGCTGTCCCACCCGCTGCAACTGGGCGGCGCTGAGCTGGACGCCTGCGCTGGGTGCCGAAACTGGGGCGGTACAGGCTCCCAGAAGAAAAATTAGCCCAGAAAGTTTTAAAACTCTGCGGAGATTCATATTTTGGTTAGATTAAGTTAATCTGGCAGTTCTGGCAGGAGTCTGAAATGATGGCATGCCGATGCGAACTGAGCAGCCAACTTGGTTTATTAAGATTGATTCAATGATTTTCCAAAATTAATCTCGCCGTCCCGATCCACAGTTACGCTCCCTGCATGCCTTATCTGGCCTTCAACCTCAATGACGGAAACGAATTCGTCTTCGACATCCTCGAAGAACGTCTCTCCATTGGCAGGGACTCCAAGAATGACATCGTTATTGACAATACTTATATCTCCGGGTTTCACGCCGAGTTCATCCGTCAGGCGGATGGGGGTTACGAATTGCTGGATCTGAAGTCATCGAATGGTACCTTCGTGAATGGGAAGCGCATTGAGCGTACCGGAGTGAAAGGGGGGGATAAAATCCGTTTTGGCCAGTTGGATTCCCGTTTCCGGGAGCGCCCGCCCAAAGGCATGGCTCCAGCCGCAGAAGTGAAATCCCCCTCCACTGGCAAGGGACAGCCGGTCCGCACAGACGGACGGCGCGGCGATACAGAATCAATCCCCGCCAGGGACACGGCGGCGAAATCCGACACCAGTCCAATAGCCCCTGTCAAGGTCCCGCTTGTCCGGACGGAAGGAACAGGAGGGGAGGGGCCATCGCTGGCTGCTCCACAGACCAGCCCCATCCAGCGGCCTGCGGGGCTGGACCCTGCTTTGCAAAAACAGACGGAAGAGTTACGGCTGGAAACGACCGCGCTGAAAAAAGAGCGTGACCTTTTGCGGGAAGAAAATGAAAAGGAGCGCGGACGTCGCGAAGAGATGCTGGAGTTGGAAAAGCGCATCGAAGAGCGGCAGAAATCCGCTGAGGAGCTGGAGACCCGGATCGCCGGGCTAAAGGCGACGCTGGGCAGCGCGGAGGCGGACATCTCCCAACTCGAGATCAAACGACGGGAGGCTGCCAACCTACACAGCCAGGTGGAGTCCTCCCGCAGTGAGCTGGCCAAAGTCCAGGGGGACATCGCGATGGCGGCCAAGAGTCTTCAGTCTCTCCACATGGAGGCTGACAAATCCAACGCTGAGCGCAGCACAATGGTGAAAGAAAGGGAGGTGGCTCTGGCGGAACTGGCCGCCTTGCGTGAGCAGATCCAGCAGGCCGAAGCAAAGACAAAAGAAGCCATTGAGAAGCTGACGGAGGCGCAAAAATCTGAAAGCACGGACGTTCAAGGCCGCAGCGCAGAATTGCGGGCGCTGGAAGAGCAGGCCGTGGTCCGAAAGATGGAGATCAAGGACCTGGAAGGGAAACTTGAAGAGCTCCGTCAGGAAGAGGCGAAACTGGCCGTGAGGCTGAAGGAACAGCAGACCCTCAACGCGGACATGCAGCAACTGGAAGCCGAGGTCAAAAAGCTGCAGACACAAAGAGACCAGCTTCGTGAACGGGAGCAGAATGCGGAGGCGGAAGCCGCACAGAAGCTGGCCGGACTGGAAGAAAAAGTCCGCGTCAAGACAGACGAGTTGCAAGCCTTGGAACGGCGCTCGGCCGATCTCACCAACAGGCTCGACGATCTGGCTGCAGCAGATACGCAGCTCAAGAGTTCCAGTGATGCTCTGAAAGCGGTGGAATCCCACAAAGCTGAACTGGCTGCCTCCATCACCCAGATGACCCGTGAGCGGGATGCCCTCTCGCGTGATCTGCTGGAAAGAACGGAGAAAGGCCGTGCGCAGCACACGCTTACCCAGACGCTTGGCAGCAGACGCGAAGCCCTGGAGAAAGAAATCCGCAGTCTGGAGGAGCAGAAAGAAACAGTCTCCACCGAGCTGGGCAAATCTCGTGAAACCCTCCGCCAGACAGAAGCCACCCTGGAGGACTGCCAGCAGCAGGTCAAAGCCGCTGAGGCCAAAACCCATGAGCTGGCTGGCAGCCTGAAAACCCAGCTGGAAGCCAGCCAGCAGGAGCTCACGTCGGCTGAGGCCAGACTGGAAAGCCTGAAAGGCCAGATCGCAGAAAAGGAAAAGCAGTTTGCCGAACTTGGCGAGTCTGAGAAAAAGCTGGCGGAGGTCCGGGCAGAGCTTGCCACGGCCAAGCAGGACCAGGAGAAGGCCAAAGGCGAATGCCAGCGTCTGCAGACGGAGCAGTCCGGGCTTGAAAACCGGGTGACTGTGCTACGCACCGACGCGGACAAACTGCAGTCCGAGTTGGCCGGCAAGCTGAAGGAACTGGCTGACAGCGAAGCCCGTATGAGCCAGCTCACCGGGGAAACAGCCGGGCTGGAGATCAAGGTCAAGGAACTCGCGTCAGTGGAAGAGCGGCTGGAACAAAGCCGTGCTTTGCTGGCCAAAAGCCAGGAAGAGCATGAAAAACTGACTGCGATTCTGCTGCCCATGGCGGCAGAGCGGCAGGAACATGAAAAGGTGCTGCCCGGCCTCAAGGCGGAAACCGACAGCCTGCGTGCGCATATGTCCGCGCTGCTGCGTGACAAGCAGGCCACGACTGCCGCCCTGGAGAAGGCGCAGACGGACCGCAAGGCGGCCCTGGACCAGACGGAAGCCCTGCGCACGGAAGCTGCCAACCTGGAAAAGCTGCTCCACGACAAACGCAACAATCTGGAGGCTGAAACGAAGGCCAAACTGGCGGATGCAAGTGCTGCAGATGCCCGTTTGCGTGAACTCCAGGCGCAAATTTCCGCCAGCGAAACTCGCACTGCCGAGCTGGCCGGGAAAGAGCAGCAGCTGACCATTGCCAGCGCAGCACTGATTGAGGCTGAGAAGCAGCGCCAGGCCGAGGAGAAGACCCTGGCGGAGCTGTCAGGACTGCAGGAAAGTCTGCGCAAAGAGATTTCGCGATACGAAGCGGAATCCAAAACCCTCCTTTCCCAGATCACTGAACTGGGAAAGAAAGCCAAAGCGGAGGAAACCCGCGCAGGCGATGCGGAGACCCGTCTTCAAAAGGCTACCGCTGCGGCCCAGTCCACAGAAGCGAAGCGGCTGGAATCTGAAGCCGCCATCGCCAAAGCCCGGGAGGAGGAAAAACTTCTGCGCAAGCAAATCCCGACGCTCAATACAGAGCTCGCCGGTTTGCAGGCCATGCTGACCAGCCTCACCAAAGAAAGGGAGGAAGCCTCCCAGTTTGTCACCCGGCTGAATGTCACGACGGAGAATGCCAACAAGAAACTGGCTGACGTCCAGCAACAGATTTCCCAGCTTGAGGCTGCCCACCAGGTGCGTGAGGAACGGCTGATGAAAGCCCAGGAGGAGGTGGACAGGGAAGCCGCCCGGCTGAAAGCAGCCCAGGAAGCCACCCGTGCTGCCGAGCAGTCCCTGCAAGTCCTGGAAAGGGAGGTGCGGGAATCCCGCCAGAGGTCAGATGCGGCGCGCACGCAGGCCACCGGACTGGAAGCGGAACTGAACACCCGCATGGACCGCGTGGAAAACCTGAAGCTCGAAGAAACACGCCTCCTCAAGGAAGTGGATTCGCAAAGGCTGGAGGTGCAGAGCAGCAAAGCGGTGCTGGCCGAACTGCAGGACAAAATACGTCAAGAAGAAAGCCGCCTGGCCGAGTTTACCCAGACCGGCGGCAAAGTGCTGACACTCGGCGCGGCTCTGGCCGGACTGGAAGCCCGGCAGGGCGAGGTCGGAAAATCCCTGCGGGATGCGGCTGAGCGGGAGCTGGCCCTGCAAGTCAAGATCAATGCCCTGCAGGAAGCCGTAAACCGGGAATCCGCCCGTGTGGAGCAGGTGAAGAAAGAGCGCACTGCCGTGGAGGCCGAGCTGGGGACCTACACCCAGCAGGCAGAAAAACAGGCCGCCAGTTTGCAGGCAGCAGAGAGCGAGCAGCGCAAGCGCCTGGCGGACATTGATACCCAGGTCCGCGAGCACTCCGCCACAGCGGACCGCCTGAAGGCCGAGATCACGTCCCTTCATGACCGTCGCGCTGAGTTTGCGCAGGCTGAAGCGCAGTTGCATCACTGGCAGGAGATTGAGGCAAGGCTGCGCGGCCAGCTTCTGGAGCTGGAGGAAAAGCACGAAATCCTCCGCCGCGGACTGGCCACGGAGGAATCCACCGTGGTCATGTTTGCCCATGACATCATCAAGCGCATTGACCTCATTGATGCGCTCAGCTCCCGCTATGCCGGTCACAATGGAGGTGACGTGGTGGCCCAGTTGCGCACCTTGCGGCATTCCTTTGAAGACATCCTGTTCCAGCACGGCATCAGCGAATTTGACGTGGGGGGCGGGCTGGAGGTGGATGTGGAGCTGCGCCGGCGCATCACCGTTGTGGAATCCATCCCTGGTAAAAATAAACCACGCGTGGTGGAAACCTGCCGTTCCGGGTTTATCTACTCCCGCGAGGAAGGCCATGAGCTCATCCTGCGCAAGGTGGAGGTGAGAACTTCCAGCCAGTAGATTTCTTTTTTTATCCTTTTTGTTATGGCAGAATACGTTGGCATTGATCTTGGCACCACGCTCTCGGGCCTGGCTTATTTGAAACCTGATGGCAATCCCGAGATCGTGCCAAATTCCGATGGGGAGCGTCTGACTCCATCCGTGGTGTTTTTTGAAGCGCATGAAGATGTGAAACTGGTGGGCAGCCCGGCGCGTGACGGCGGGGAGCCGGACCGCACCATTTTCCAGATCAAGCGTCACATGGATGACCCGGAATACCTGGTGGAGATTGACGGCAAAAAGTGGACTCCGGCGGAGATCTCTGCGCTCATCCTGGCCAAACTGAAGCGGGATTGCTCCAAGATCATCGGGGACATTGAGGAAGTCGTCATCACCGTACCGGCGAACTTCAATGAACTGGCCCGCAAGAGCACCATCGCCGCCGCAGAGATGGCGGGGATGCGCGTGAAGAGGTTGGTCAATGAGCCGACAGCCGCAGCCGTTTATTATGCGCACAGCCAGAGCGTGCAGGGCCGGATCCTGGTCTTTGATATGGGCGGTGGCACGTTGGATGTGACCATCCTGCAGGTGGAAGGCGATAATATCCGCATCCTGACCAGCGAAGGCGCGCGGCACCTGGGCGGCAGCAATATTGATGACATGCTGCTGACGGCTTATGCGGAGCAGTACACCAAGCAGACAGGTGCGCCGCTTTACAACGAGGAGCGCCACCGCCGCCGCGTACTCCTGGCCACGGAAGATGCCAAGAAGATGCTCTCCAAGCTCCAGCGTGTGAATGACACGGTGGCCAATGACAAGAACGACGGCCTGGCCCGAATTGACCTGTCACGGGACGCTTTTGAAAAGATGATCCGCCACATGCTGACCCGCACGCTAATGCTGGTGGAGCAGGCCCTGGATTCGGCCAAACTGAAGGTGGGGGACATAGATCATGTGGTCCTCGTCGGCGGTTCCACCCGCATCCCGAAGGTGAAGACCATTCTGGAGAAGATGTTTTCCAAGACGCCCAAGTCCTGCGGCAATGTAGATGAATGTGTAGCGCTCGGCGCGGCCCTCTTTGCCAAAAAATCCGCCCGCATCCAGGAGGTCTGCAATGCCAGCTACGGCACGGTGGCCATGGTGTACAACGCCAAGACGGGGGAGGAGAAGCTGATGAACTCCGTGGTCATTCCAAAGAACACTCCCATTCCCTGCTCCCGCACCCAGGTCTATCAGACCAGCGAGGACAACGAGCGTGTCATCGAGGTGGACATCACCCAGGGCGAGGATGAGGACGCCAAATTTGTGGACATCATCGGCCGCATCACTCTGGAGGTGCCGCCGAACCGGCCCAAGGGCTGTGAGGTGGCCGTGACCTTCAGCTATGATGAAAACCAGCGTGTGCGTGCTCTGGTGCTGGACAAGCAGTCCGGACGCAGCCGTGAGGTGGCGGTGAGCTATAAAGGTGCAGGGGTGCTCTCCGATGAAGATCTCAAGCGCAAGAGCGCGCATCTGCGCACGATGAGAATCGAATAACGCCAGCGGCATCCACCCCCAGCCCAACACCGCGATGTTTAAAAAAATCCTACAATCCCTGTCGAAGTCCCAGGCTGCCAAACCGGCCGCCGCCCCTGTCAGCAAACCGGCGGAAACCGCCCGGCCCGGTTCTGTCTTGCAGCGGATGGCTCCTGTTCCGGTAGCTGCTGCGCCCTCAGTCCGCAGCCCGGAAGATCTGTGCGAAATCCCCCCCAAGATGCCGAAGGAACAGATCCAGGCGCGGCTGAAACTGCTTTACCGCCGTTACAACCGCAGCGCCTCCAGCCTGGATCCCAAGATCCGTGGTGAAGCCGATGCGATGCTGGATGCTATTGTCCGCGTCCGCGAAAAACACTTTGGAGAGATCTGAGATGACACCGCCCGGCGCGGTGCAGCCATCTAGCCTAACAAAAAGCTAAAGTCACTAAGGGTAAGGCCCTGGGCGAAGCTTTCCTCCCCCAGGATGTCCTGGGCAAGCGCGCCTTTCTGCTTTTGGAGCATGCGGATTTTTTCCTCGATGCTGTCCTTGATGAGCAGGCGGTAGGCAAACACGGTCTGCTTCTGGCCGATACGGTGGGTGCGGTCAATGGCCTGGGCCTCCACGGCAGGATTCCACCAGGGGTCGTAAAGGATGACGTAGCTGGCGGCGGTGAGGTTAAGCCCGAACCCGCCTGCCTTGAGGCTGATGAGGAAGATGGCCGGACCGTCATGCTCCTGAAAGGCGCTGACCAGGGCACCCCGGTCCTCCGTAGCACCGGTGAGAATGAAGGTGGTCCAGCCTTGCTGACTGGTCTCTGCCTGGATGATCTCCAGCATCTCCACGAACTGGGAGAAGACGAGCACCTTCTGGCCCTCCTCCATGATGGGCTCCATCTGCTCGATGAGAGCGGCCAGCTTGGCGCTTTCGACCTTGGAGGCGGCGGCTTTCTTTTTGCGCTTGCCGGGCTGGGCTTCTTCAGGAACGGCGGCCTTTTCCAGGCCGATAAGGCGTGGGTCGCAGCAGATCTGGCGCAGGCGCAGGAGGCTGGTGAGAATGTTAAAACGAAACTTGTCTAGCTGGCGGCTGGTTTCGACTTTGAGGAGCTGCGCGCGTGCACGTTTGATCTCCGCCTGGTAGAGGGTGGCCTGGGTGCCTTCCATTTCCACGATGAGGTCTTCCTCCACGCGGTCCGGCAGGTCGGTGGCGACTTCTTGTTTGGTGCGGCGCAGGAGAAAGGGCTTGGTGCGGGCGGCCAGGCGGCGGCGGGCCAGCGGGTCCTCGCTAGCATCAAAGATGCGGTTAAAGCTGGCACGGCTGCCGAGGATGCCGGGCATGGCAAAGGCGAAGATGGACCAGAGATCCAGCAGGCGGTTTTCAATTGGCGTGCCGGTGAGTGCCAGGCGATGCCGGGCATCCAGAGCGCAGGCGGCTTTGGCACTTTGGGAGGTGGGGTTCTTGATGGCCTGGGCCTCGTCCAAAATGACGGCTCCCCAGCTCACCTCACGGAGGGTTTCTTCGTGGATGCGAAGATGCGGGTAGTGGATGACGAGGAGGTCTGCCTGGCCATCCAGACCGGTTTTGCCGGCATTGCTACGGTTCCAGACTTCCACTTTCAAGTCCGGGCAGAAGCGGGCGGCCTCGGCACGCCAGTTGTCCTGGACGGACTTCGGGCAGACGACGAGCAGTGGTTCCTTTACTTTTTGTTCGGCGCGTAGCCAAGCCATCCAGGTGAGGGCTTGCAGGGTCTTGCCCAGGCCCATGTCATCCGCCAGCACGCCGCCGAAGCGGTTGGTGGAGAGGTAGGCCAGGAAATGGAATCCCTCGGTTTGATACTGGCGCAGCGTGGCACTGATCGCGGCAGGTTGGTCCGGGGTGACGCGGGTTTCGATTTCCTCCAGCCGGCGGCGCACCTGCTGCGCGCGTTCCGCAGGAAGGAGATGGCTGTCACCACGGGCCACACTGCCGAGCTGCAATGCGTGAAGACGTTGTTTCTCCCCGGTGAGCTGATGGGTGGAGAGGCCCAGATCGGCCAGGTCCTGCTGCTGCTGGGTGGAGAGGTCGAATTCAAGCTTCCGCCAGCCTTTGCTCCCCAGCTTGACCCATCTGCCCTTGGCCTTCAGCAGGAGGTCAATTTCTTCTTGAGTCAGGGTGTGGTCGCTTACATCCAAGGCCAGGCTGAGATCAAACCAGTCCACACCGCTTTTGGATTCCTCAATGTCCAGGCGCATCGTCCCGGCCACCTTGCCATCGCGAAGGGTGGCCAGCTCGGCATCCAGTTCCACGTTGATGCCGGGCGGACGGCGGTCCAGCCAGGCGAGGAACTGGTCCGGCCAGTCTTTGCCGACGATGCGTTGTTCCACTTTTGCTTCGCCGTCGCTGGTGGGGCGCAGGGACATCTGGCGCAACCAGGCCCCTGTCGGGGAAAGGGCGGATTTGTCGAGCTGGATGAGCTGCGCGGAATTCTTCTGGGAGGCCTGGTGGCGGTAGTGGGTGATCCATTGGCTGCCATTCCAGACCCGGGGTGCTTCCACGCCGCCGAAAGAGGCTTTGGCGTCCAGGCGAAAGTATTCACTGGGGGAATGGGAATAGCGGTGGATCCCGCTGCGGATGGTAATGTCCGCCTTGACCAGCTTGATTTTCCCGGCCAGCCGGGCCGGTGGTTCGAGGCCCAGCTTGGCCAGGGCACTGACGCCCTCGCGTGTCTCCAAGGCCTGGGCAGGAATGGTGACCGGCCAGGTTTGCCGTTCATTTTTGAAGGGCCAGTAAGACAGGGGATAAACCACCTCGCTGGTGACGTAATGCATGGGGCTGCCGGGAAGAATGGCGACGGGCGGTGGCGGTGCTATGCCTTCTGCGGTCAACAGGCGCAGCTTGTAATTGCCGGTGGCGTCCAGGGCTGGCAGAAGCTCCCATTTCAGGGCTTCTTCAGAAATCTGTACCGGCTCCCCGGAGGCGGAGGCGACATGCAGGAAAAACATGTCCTGACTGCTGATCAGGCGGGCCAGACTGCGGTTCAGGCTTTCTGACATCGCACCAATCTCTGAGCCGATGACTTCGCGGTACATGCCCTGGGCTGACTGCAGCACGATGCTGGAGCCAGCGCTGAGCTGGGGGACTTGTGGCCCGTAAGAAGGGCCATAGGAAGGCCCGTGAGAGGCATTTTGACTGAGTTCCTTGAGCAGTTTTTGGGTGACTTTGCCAAACTCCGCATCGCCTGGATGACGGACCTGGATCAATGCGGCGCTGGAATGCAGGACGAGGCGGAGTTCTGGAGCGGGAGCACCGGCTTCCTCCTCAGGCTCCTGCCAGCTGCCGAGATTTTTTTTCCACTCTTCGATCTCCTGAAGGCGCTGCCATTTTTTCAGAAGCTCTTTTTGCAGCATTGGGTCCACGACTTCGGGGAGTGGGGGCGGCATCTCCAGGCTGGATTTCTTCATGGCCATGGCCAGGTAGGCGATGAATTCCCAGAGAGTGGTGGGAGGCAGTTCATCCGGCCACAGGCTGAGCTGACGGTAGCCCCAGTAATTGCTGCGGCCACAGGCCTGATGAATCTCCATTTGATCCACCAAGGAGGTTTTGTTCAGCCACCAGGGCTCCACTGTAGCGAGGAATTTGAGGGCTGTTTTGTTCAGCTTTTTGCCCACTTTGGCTTCGATCTGGCCGGCGAAAGAATCGGGAGGAAGGGATGGGACTTCGAATGCCGTGGGTTTTTCCGGTCTGCCTGAAAGAGTGCCGGCTGGGGATGCGACGGATTTGGCATGGCCAGCGTGTTTGCGCAGTTCCAGGATGACGGCGGCGGCGTGTTTGCAGTCATGTTGGTAGGGGCAGGTGCAGTCTGTGACGGCTTCCGGGCCATCAAAGAAAAGAGTGGTCGTATAAAGCTTCCCCCCCTGGACCCTGGCCTCCAGCCCCAGCCCGTCCTCCACCCGGCGCAGGCTGCGCACCGCCCGTTCACGCATGAGGGCCGCACCCCGGCTGACGATGTGAGACTCAAAGAGATTCAGCGCTGCAATGATGGATTCTCTTTGTTCCTGGGTGAGCTGAATGACGGCGGCAGCGGACATGATAATTAAACCGCAGAAAGAAGCATGCTGCGGTCTGGCTTCCAGAGTTTTCCCATGAATACTGTGGGATGGCTGTGGCCAGGCAGATGCGCCGATGGCGTGCCAATGGCCGCTTCATGATAGGGCTTGAGCTGCTTCAAGGATTCATCCGCCAGAGAGTGAAATTGAGCGTCGTTGCAAAAGTCACCCAGGCCAGATAGGGAACCAAGAGCAGGCCAGAAGACAACCTCACCCGCCAAAAGTTAATCAGCGTCAGCAGGATGGCCAGCCATAGGGCGATGATGACAGCCAGGGCGGCACCCATTTGATGGGCACCGAAGAAGACGGGAGTCCAGGCGGCATTGAGGGCCAGTTGAATGAAATACAAGGTCAGGGGTCGGCGCTGCCGGGTCCACCCGCCCTGCTTCCACACCAGCCAGGCGGCGACGGCCATGAGGGTATAAAGCAGCGTCCAGGCGGGACCAAAAACCCAGGAGGGCGGATTCCAGGAGGGTTTGTTCAGGCCCGCATACCACTCGCCAGGAAGGGTAAAGGCTCCCAGGGCCGGAGCACAGAAGGTGATTACCAGGAACCCCAGCAGAGCCAGGGTTGAGTTCCATTTGGAAAGAGCAGGTTTCATTCGGAATCACTCTATACACCTTGTCAGGCATTCGCCAGCGTGCAGTCTGATCATCTTCAACGGAAAGGAGGCGGGCGCAGATGAAGTAATGGGTTTATGCCCATCTCTTCTTTGCGCGCCTGCTTTTTTCTGCTGGTTCTTCACAGCGCCTTGCAGGCCCAGGTTCCGGGAGGCTCTTGGGAAAAGCTGGCCGATCCTGCCAAAAAAGGCTGGTCAGTGGGAAAGCTCCAGGCCGCACGGCAATACACCAGCACGCTGGACACGGAAGCTGTGATGATCGTCGTGGACGGCAAGGTGCTGGATGAATGGGGCGCGGTTGAGCAGCGCTTCAATGTACACTCCATCCGCAAGAGTTTCCTGAGCGCACTCTATGGCATTCAGGTGGAGGGGGGCAGCATCAAAATGGAGGAGACGATGGCTGACCTGGATGTGGGTGATAACGAACCCGGCCTAACTGATATTGAAAAAAAGGCCACCGTGGCGGATTTGCTGAAGGCGCGTTCCGGCATCTATCATCCTGCCCTTTATGAGACAGCGAAAATGAAGGCGGCACGCCCGCAGCGGCACAGCCACAAGCCGGGGGAGTTCTGGTATTATAACAACTGGGACTTCAATGCCCTGGGCACCGTCTATGAGCAGAAGACCGGGGCTGGCATTTATGAGGACTTCAAAAAGCAAATTGCGGATCCCATAGGCATGCAGGATTACCGCGTGGAGGATGGCGAGTATGTGACGGGCGCGGATTCCATCCATCGGGCCTATCCATTCCGCATGACTGCGCGGGACATGGCACGCTTCGGCCTGCTGTTTTTACGCGGAGGCCAGTGGGACGGCAAGCAGGTGATCCCGGCGGCGTGGGTGGAGGAAAGCACCACCTCGTATTCCAATGCTGGCAACAGCGGCGGATACGGCTACCTTTGGTGGATCGCCACCGGTGGGAAGCATTTTCAAGGTGTAAGTCTGCCGGATGGCAGCTATTCGGCACGCGGAGCAGGCGGCCATTACATCCTGGTCGTGCCGCCGCTGGATCTCGTCATAGTGCACCGGGTGAATACGAACAAGTCGGGCCGCAGAGTGGAATCCACCCAGTTTGGTGAGCTGGTGCGCCTGATCCTGCAAGCCCATGAAACGGCAGGAGAGACCTCTTCGTCCTCCTCTGTTCTGGACCGGGAGGTGCCGGTGCTCATGACGAAGCACCATGTGCCTGGCGTGGCGGTCATTGGCATTGAAAACCACCGCATCACCTGGGAGAAATACTTCGGTGTGCGCGAGGCCGGAAAGGAGGCACCGGTGGATGAGCGCACCGTTTTTGAGGCGGCTTCCATGACCAAACCGCTGGCGGTGTATGCGGCCTTGAAGCTGGTGGAGCAAGGCAAGCTGGACATGGACCGTCCTCTGAACGAATACCTGCCCGCGCCTTACCTGCCGGATGAGCCGTTGCACCTCAAAATTACCGCACGCATGGTGATGAGCCACACGGGCGGCTTCCCGAACTGGCGGGGTGACAAGCCGCTGAAGGTCATGCATGAGCCAGGCACAAATCACCTGTATTCGGGAGAAGGCATACTCCTTCTCCAGCGCGTCATGGAGCAGATCACCGGGGAGGATTTGCAGCCCTATCTGCAGCGGACCCTCATGGAGCCGCTGGGCATGAAAAGCAGCAGTCTCATCTGGCAGGAGGCCTATACAGTCCATGCCGCTGCCGGTCATGATGATGAAGGCAGGGCCAAAACCGGGCGTAAGCTCTATACACGACCAAATGCCGCCTACAGTCTGTATTGCACCCCACGGGACTATGCGGCCTTCGTTTTGGAAATGATGAACCCGGATCGCAGCGCCCCGCATTCCCTCACTGCTGAATCCATCAAGTCCATGCTCACCCGCACCGGTCCGGTTACAGATAAAGAGGGACTCACACGGCGGGATGGCCGAACCGGCGAGGAGGTTCGCTACGGCCTTGGCTGGAGCATCGAAAGCACTGCCTCTGGTGATCGCATCCGCCATGGCGGCTCCAACGGTACCGGTTTCCGCAGCTACACGGAGTTTGATCCCAAGTGCGGACATGGAATGGTGATCATGACTAACAGCACCCAGGGAGATGAGCTTTGGCAGGAGGTGGTCAGGCTCATAGGCACCCCATGAGGCGGGCTATTTCTTATGCCGGGCCGTTATCACAGAACCTCTAAAATAGTATCACCACCTCCTTTTTTTGCCAGTTGCCTGGATAAGCTCCTGCTTGTCAGTGCAGACGAATGTTTCGCAGCAAAGTATTTACGTTTTGGTTCATCGGTGCGCTCATCGTCTGGGCAGGGCTTTTTTACAGCTTCTCGGACCTGGCTTTCCTGGCCTCTCATCTTCATTACCCGGCCATCATGGTGGTGGGGGCTTTCGTGGCCGGGCTGACACCGGAGGGCGGCGGGGCGGTGGCCTTTCCGGTGCTGAGCGTCTTCTTCAATATTGACCGCGTCATCGCCCGCGATTTCAGCCTGATGATCCAGAGCATCGGCATGACCAGTGCCAGCATCTTCATCCTGAGCAATCGGGCCAACCTGCTGCGGGCCTACAAACCGATGCTGTATTTTATACCGGTCGCCTTTGTGGGTTTTGTCATCGGGATGCTGACGCTGCAGACGATGCCGGTGTATATTATCCAGGCTCTGTTTCTCAGCCTCATCACCACCTTTGCCATCGCCTACATCAACAGCAGCCATCGTGGCAACCGGGTCCTTTTGGAGTATAAGGGCGGCTGGGATGCGGTTTATCTGGGAGTGATCCTGCTGCTGGCCGGGATGTGCGCCAGCCTGTTCGGCACCGGGGCGGACATCATCCTTTATACACTGCTGGTGACGCGGTTCACGATGAATGAAAAGGTGGCCACGCACCTGAGCATCATGCTCATGGCAGCCATGAGTGTGCTGGGGTATGCCTACCGTCATTTCGTGGATGCGGGTCTCTCGCACGACCAGGTGCGGACATGGCTGTGTGCGTATCCGGTGGTGCTTTTCATGGCACCCTTCGGCACCTACATCCTGCACAAGATGAATGTGGAATGGATGCTGCGTGGCGTGGTTCTGCTGAATGTCGGCCAGCTTCTTTACTTCAATCTGAACAAGCCTTCCGTGGAGAAATTCATCGCCTCTGCCCTCTTTTCCATCGTCCTGATGCTGGTTTTTGCCGTCACTCTTTCACGCCTGGCGAAGAAGAGCCGGAAGGTCAGTGAAGAAGCGCTGCCGCAGCCGAAGGAGGCGTAAAATTCCATTTCTACCCCGCCCTCCCCTGCCGCGCATAGAAGCGCTGGTAGAGGAAGGAGGCACCGAGGGCGATGAGGGCGACGACGATGAGGGCGGCGATGCGGTAGATGCTTTCGATGTTGGCAAGATCGTGGAGGAAGAGCTTCAGCAGGGTGATGCCCATGAGGGCGATGCCGGCATAGCGGGCACCTTTGGCATCCAGGCGGAAGCCGATGATGAGCAGGCTGAGAGCAAAGAGAGCCCAGGCGATGCTGAAGGTCATGCTGCGGGCGAAGTCGCCGCCCCAGCGGGTGGAAATGAAGCGCTCGCCGACGGGAGTGAAATAATCGGCGATCTCGATGTTAACGAGGAGGAAGAGCAGGATGCCACCGAAGCTCCAGAGCCAGGCGCGCAGGTTGATTTCGCCCAGGCGGTCACGCGGCGGGGCCAGCCACCAGGCGGCGGCGAACATGGCCATGGCGGTGATGCCATAGGCATAAAGAAACCAGTTCCAGACGGGGGGGCCGCTGCGCTCGTGATACTCCAGCACCAGAGGGTTCAGCGACAGGCGGACAAAGGCGGCGGTGAGCAGGCCCAGGCCCACCCGGCGGAGGCCGCTGTGCGGGACGCGGGTGAAGAGCCAGCACAGCGCGGCTCCTTCCAAGGCCCAGCCGAGGGTCAGCCACTGGCGGTCAAACTGGACCGGAAAGATGAGCGTGATGAAGGCCAGGGCCACGCCCCCGAACCAGGCAAGCTGCGTGTTGCGCACCAGCCGGTGGATGAGGCTGTCCGCAGGCAGGGGCATTTTAATGACGGCATAGAGCGAGGCCAGCGGCGGCAGGGCCAGCAGGGCAGGCACCCAGCCCATGCGGTTCTCCATCATGGGCAGGGTATCGCAGACCCAGTAGATGAGCAGCCCTTGCAAAAGCCAGGTGCTGGCGGAGACGACCCACGGCAGGGCCACTTCTTGAAAGCGTGATTTCCAGACAAAGGGATAGCTGGCGAAGAGGGAGGCGATGCCCAGAAACCACCCGAGTGCCATCCAGGGGCGGTCAGGGTGGAAGTGCAGGTCCATCCAGACATGCTGCAGCAGCCACATGCAGATGAGCGCGGCCAGGCCGAGCGCGGGCAGAAGTGACAGGCGCATGAGGACCAGCAGGCCTAACGACAAGAGTACGCCAAGGGTGAAGACCGGGGTGGGGTTGACCAGGTTCAGCCGGTAGGTGGCGATGATGAGCAGGATGAATGGCAGGCTGGCGGAGGCCATGGGGAGCTGGCCTTCCAGGCTGGTCAGCCATTGAGTGCCGCTGGGTTTTTCACCGCCCTGGCGCAAGCGCACTCGGGCGGAAAGCACGGCTCCGGCAGCGGCAAACACCAGGGCAAAGCCGCCCAGGGTAAACAGGAAGCACCACGGCCCGGCCAGCGGATCTAGCCGGAAAAGCCAGAAGCCCATGGCCAGGAGGGTGACGCAGAGGGCCAGCAATACTGGGGCCAGCGCGAAGGTGACCGCCGCCACCGCAATGGTCATGAGGTTTAGCAGCAGGACGGTCGGCCAGATGAGCCAGGGCACCGTCGGCAGGGCAAACATGGGCGCGATAACCAACAACACCGCGACGGGGCCGAGCCAGATACCATGCTTCTGCGCCTGCATCGTCTCTGGTTTCTTGCGCATGGCCAACAGGGCAAAACCGGTGTGCATGAGACCAAAGACCAGGTAACTGACCAAGGCGGGGATCAACGTCGCATCCGTGAGGCGAAGGGAGCTCCACACGGCCAGATGCACAAAGCTGAGCAAGGCGGCCACCCATTGTGCCAGGGCCACCCGTGGCTGCGTCCAGATCTGCAAGAGCACGGCGAGATTGATGGCAAACAAAAAGCCGTTCAAGACCAAAGGCCGCGAGGTGATGTAATCATGATTCAGGAATACAAAGGCCACGACGAAACTCCACGCCGCGAGCGCCAGCCCGCCATACGCCGGATACAGCGAGGCGTTTTCTTTTGAAGCCAGGCTACTGCGATCCTGCGGCCGGTGCAGCCACCAGGTGGCTGTGGCGAACAGGGCCGGGAAGAAGACATGCACGGTGACCGGGATCCAGATTTTCGCGCCCAGGTGGTATTCACCCCGGTGGAACCATTCGGCAAACCAGCCCGCCTCCAGCAGCAGCGTACCAGCGGCTCCGCAGGCGATGAGGTAAAACCAGCCACGCTTTTTGGCCACCGCCATCAGCCCCAGGTCAATGAGCAGCACATAACCAAACAGGCCTAACGGATTGTCTGTTCCGGTATTGACAAAGATGGGCGTGAGGAAACCTCCGGCCATGCCCAGCACGGCGATAACGGGGGCCTCCATCCTCACGGCCAGTACAAAGGCACCGGCCGTGATCAGCGACATGTAAATGAACGTGCTCAGCGTGCCAAAGGCCGGGAAGTGATACAGCTCATGCGCGGCATAGGTGACGCCATAAAGAATGAGCACGCCCGTGGCCGCCAGGGTCTGCGCCAGCACCGCATAGTCTTTGCTGCGGCGCATGACGATGCCTGTAGTGACCAGGCTGCCGCCGATGATAAAACCAATGATTGTCCGCAAAGCAGGCGAGATGAGATTGCGCTCAAAGGCATACTTCACAAAAAAGACGATGCCCAAAAACAGCGCCAGCCCTCCGATCCAGGCGAAGAGCTTGACGCCCAGGAACTGCTCCAGCGAGATCTCCGGTCTGGCAATGACAGCCGGTTTGATGACGGGTGCGGGTTTAGGCGGCAGTGGCTCAGGGGAATTGTCCGCAGGCGGTGGCAGAGGCGGTTCTTCGATCTTTTGAAAAACCGGGAGCGGCGGGGGTAAAGGAGGCTGGGGGACAAAGACGGGCGCTTCTACACGAGGCAAGAGAGGTTCAGGTGCTGCCAGGACCGGGAGCGGCGGCTCTTCCACCGGCAGGGTGGGACGGTGGGAGATTTCTTTCTGAAGCTGGGCCATCTGAAGGCGCAACTTTTCCATCTCTTCGCGCAGGTCCGAGGCTTCCTTGCGTGCCGCAGAGGCTTGAAACCAGGCGATGCCCGGGCTGGCCAAAAAGTAAAAAAGCACTCCGAGGCCCAGGAGAAAACCGAGAATTTCCATGGCCCATCTTCACCGAGGCGAAGGCAATGTGCGACAAGGAAATCAACGCAAAAAGGCCGCCTCCCGAAGGAGACGGCCCATAGATTTGGATGCCTTTCGAGGCGGTCAGCTTAGAAGCTGATGCGCATGCCGAGCGTCACGTTGTGGGAAGAGTAGTTCTCACGTCCGACCTGGCCGGAATAAAAGGTATAGGCGCTCACCGAAGGGGTGAACTGCACATTGAAACCTGCGGTGATGAGGGCGCTGTCGCGACCGATCTCGGGACCGTCCACACTGAAGACCGGGCCGGGGCCGGAGGCGAAGGAGGAGTCCATGGACTGGGTGCTGTCCATAAATTCGTGCTGCCAGGTGATGCGGGCCATCGGAGTGACACGCACGCCGCCCACCAGGGTGGTATAGCTGATGCGCGCACCCAGGTTGGACCGGAGGGATTCCTGATGCTGGTCAGGATAACGCAGAGGTGTCAGCGAACCGGATTCGGTGAAGCTGTCCAGGCTGACCCGGGTATAGGCCAGGGAAGCGACGGGGCCGTAGCTCCAGTTGCCTGAGCGGATGTTATACCCGCCGTTGAGGAGGGCGCTCATTTCCAGACCGTTGGTGCTGCCTTTGGCGCGGCCGAGGAGGGCTTCGCGCTCGGTATCGTATTCGTTATACGCCAGGCCCAGGAGACCATCCAGATAGAAACCGCCGCCAAAGACGGTCGCATAGACAGCGCCGCGATAACTTTCGGTATCAATGCTGCCGCCATTGATGAGACTGGCATCTGAATCGGCATAACCGCCGGTGATGCCGATGGCAAAGTTTTCATTCACCAGGTAATCCGCGCCCATCATGGCACCGATCATGTTGAAGTCATAACCGCTGGCGTTGGAGGTGCCGTTCACATTGGCACCGCCGCCGAGACCTTCCACAAACAGATTCCAGCGACCTTCCTGGGACGCAGGGGCGGCTTCCGGGGCGGTGTCCACCACGCCTTTGCCACCTGTGGCAGATGCGATGCTCTGGTCCTGGGCATCTACCTCGCCACCGGCGCGGCGAGCACCGAAGCGCACCTGCTCCAGATGCTGCTGGATGCGGGAAGCCTGGATCTCGGCTGCATGGAAACCCATCTGGAAAATGGCTGTCAGCTCATCTGGAGCGATCAGGTCATAGAGACCTGGCAGGCTGGCCAGAGGCTGTGCATTGAGGTAAGTCAGTGCGCCATCCAGATCTCCCGGATTCACGGCCTGGTAACCGTCCAGACCTTCGCCGACGGAGTCCTGGTTGGGGGTGAGACCTGGAGGGGAAGTGTAGGAGTCGCGAACCCAGGTGACATACGCGTTGTTGGCGTCATAAGTGATCGTGGGATAAAGCAGAGTCTGGCCTTGGGCGTAATTGATGACGCGGTCAAACTGGGCGTTATAAAACTGCGCTTCAGGCAGGTTGGAGGCGAATTCGCCGGTCCGGCCGCCGACAGTCTGGACGATGGTCTGCATGTCGCCAGCAGAAGTGCCTGCACGGGCTCCATTCGGCACATAGTTGCCGCTGGTATTGTAAAGGAAGACGGTGCCGCCGGTCAGGGTGGCGATGCCGCCCGTGTTGTATTGGGTATAGGAACCTGGGGTGGTGCCTTGCAGATGCAGGCCGATTTCGCCACCGCTCTGGGTATAACCGCCGACGTTAATCTGAAGGACCTGGCCGTTCAGCGTATCCACATAACCCTGCTGGATGTCCAGTGTGCCGGTGCCGTAAGGGGTGCCTGAAATGGCGGAGGGATTCCCCGCCAGGACAATGCCGGTGGTATTGATGATGCTGCCGCCGCTGAAGGTGTTCGTGCCTTCGAAAACGGTCGTGCCAGGGCTGATGACAAGCATGCTGCCCGTGCCGCTGATGACGCTGGTGGAGGCCTGGGAATTGCTGCCAGGGGCGATCCAGTGGAGTTCTCCATTGTTTACCACGTCGTTGGCCCAGTTGCCGCCGTCAATGAGGCTGAGGTGAAGTTCAGCTCCGGCATCAATGGTCACGTTTGAGAGAGCGTTGATGGAGCCGGAGGTGCCGTCGCCGATCTGCAAAATCCCGTCCGAAACCAGGGTGGTGCCGGTATAGGTATTGGTGCCCAAAAGCACCGTGGTGCCTGTGCCGCTCTGTTCCAGAGCGCCTGCACCGCTGATCACGCTTGTAGATGCCTGGGTGTTGACCCCTGCGGCGATCCATTCCACGGTGCCAGTATTGGCCACCTGATTGCTGAGGATGCCACCGTTCACGAGATTGATGAGCAGAGTCGCGCCCAGATCCACTGAAACAGGCGAAGTGGCAAGAATGCTGCCGGTGAGGCCATTGCCCAGCTGCAGGGTGCCTGCGGAAACGTTGGTTGGGCCGGTATAAATGTTTTCCCCGGTGAGGGTGAGCAAGCCCGTGCCTGCCTTGGTGAGACCGATGCCGCCACCGATGACACCGCTGACGAGCATGCCGTCATCATTGTTCACCGTGATGGTCTGGGAAGTGCCAGCCAGGGTCAGATTGGAGGCAATGGTGAGCAGTCCGGCTCCGTCGTTGACCCGGATGCCTGTGATGAGACCGGCCCCGTTGATGGTCAGGGTATTCGGCCCGGAGATGCTGACGGCGACATTGTCATTGATGATCAGACTGGCGATCTCCTGATTCTTGTCCAGGAGGGTATCCTGGTTCACCGGGACCACACCGGTCACGGAAAAGATGACGTTGGCCCCTGCGGCGGCGAGGTTGGCATTCACTGCGCCCGTGGTGTCTGGGGACCAGTTGGTGCCGGACCAGAGGTTGCCTCCGGGACCCACGTCTCCCTTCCAATAGGTACCCGTGACCGGGTCCAGAGCGGCAGCCGCCCCATTGTTGACGATTGCGCTGTCCAGGGTGACGGCTCCGTTAATGGCCAGTGCCCTGCCGTTGGAGATCCCGGCCCCGGTGGCGAGGGTGATGCTCTGATCCGCCAGAATGTTGCCATAAAAGTCGGTCCCAATGCCCAGGGTGGCGGAAGTGCCAATCTGCCAGAAGACGTTGGGTGACAGGCCCAGGCCAAGAAAGTCCACGGCAGAGAAATCCGCCGTGGTCAGGGTGGAGCCGATGAGAAAGTGAAAGGTCTGGTTGGCCAGGCCGCCGGGGTCCAGGGTCAGGATACCGGTGAGCTGGGCGGAGGTATCAAAGTGGTAAACGCCGGGAGAGAGAGTCATGCCGCCGAGGTCCGAGCCCGTCAGGTCAGTATAAATCAACTGGCCCGCGATCAAATTATAGGCGGTCACAGTATCCGCATGGGCGGCGACTGCCGGGCCGTCGCTGCCGGTGTAAAGAGTGCCGGTGAGGCTTCCTGGAGGAAAACCCGTGATGGCGGAGCCAGGGCTGACGCCGAGATCGCCGGTGATGAGAGTGGGTCCGGTATTGGTCACGGTGGATCCACCGAGCACGGCGAAATCTGCGGCAGCGCCGAGGGACTGTCCGTGAGCGGCGGGGGCAAAGAAAGCGAATCCGCCTGCCAGGAGGCATAAACTGCCACAGGCTTGTTTGAATAGCCCTTTAAAATTCGCGGCTGAGAAGCGCGAACCGAACCCGGGGCGGCTTGGTTTATGGATAATTAGTTTCATTATGGTAATTCTTTCTTTTTTCGTAAAATTATAATCTGGCCCATTAACGGTTAATGAAATTAATTGTCAATGAGTAATGCCCCTAAATTGAAAATATATATTTCGTTAACGCATCAATCAGACGGCTTTCTGGAGATTAAATTCACTCGTCTTAATTCATTGTATATGAATGTTTTATGACTCTTTCAGAAATGAGCCCCATAAAAAGGCCGCCTCCCGAAGGAGGCGGCCAGATGGATTTTGTGCCGTTCAGGACGTTCAGATCAGAAGCTGATGCGCACGCCGAGGGTCACGTTGTGGGAGTCGTAGTTTGTCCGGCCGAGCTGGCCTGTATAGAAGGCATAGGCGGCGACGGAAGGATTGAACTGAACGGTCAGACCCGCTGTGACGAGGGCGCTGTCGCGGCCCATTTCAGGACCGTCCACGGTAAAGACCGGACCAGGGCCGGAGGCGAAGGAGGAGTCAATGGACTGGGTGGCGTCCATGAACTCATGCTGCCAGGTGACGCGGGCGGACGGGATGATGCGCGCGCGGCCGGCAGGGATTGAATAACTGATACGGGCACCGAGATTGGTGCGGAAGGATTCCTGCTCCTGGTCGCTGTAGCTCAGCGGGGTGAGGGAGCCGGATTCCGTGAAGCCGTCCAGATCCACCCGTGTATAAGCCACGGAGGCCACCGGACCGAAGGTCAGGTTGCCTGCGCGGAAGTCATAGCCCGTGTTCAGCATGGTGGTAAATTCCAGGCCGTTCGTATCGCCGGTCGCGCGGCCCAGGAGGGCCAGGCGGTCGGTGTCATACGAGTTATAGGCCAGGCCCACAAGGCCGTCGAGGTAGAAGCCGCCCTTGAAGAAGGTGCCATAGATGGCAGCGCGATAGCTGTCGGTCTCAATGCTGCCGCCGTTGATGAGGCTGGCATCGCTGTTGAGGTATCCACCGGTGAGGCCGATGGCGAAGCTCTCATTGACCAGGTAGTCCACCCCCATCATGGCTCCGTACATGTCGAAGTCATAACCTGTTGCGTTGGAGGTGCTGCCGACGTCGGCATTGCCGCCCAGACCTTCGATGAACATGTTCCAGCGGCCTTCGGGGCTTTCCACTGCGGGAGCGGGATCTTCAACGTGCTTGCCACCGGCGGAAGCCTGGATGCTGTGGCTCTCTTTGTCACCCATGGGGCGGCGGGCGTTGTTACGCACGTATTCCAGATGCTGGACGATGCTGGCGGCCTGCATTTCAGAAGCATGAAAACCCATCTGGAAGATGCCGGTGAGCTCTTCTGGAGCGATGAGGTCATACAGGCCGGCCAGGGTACCGATGGCCTGGGCATTGAGGAAGGTCAGGGCACCGCCGGCATTGCCTGCGTTCAGTAAGGCAAAACCGTCCAGACCGCCGGCCACGGAGCGCTGGTTGCGCGTGAGGCCGGGAACGGACTGATAGGAATCCCGCACCCAGGTGACATTGGCGTCGTTCACATCATAGGTGATGGTGGGATAGAGGAGGGTCTGGCCCTGGGCATACACGAAGGTCTGGTCGAACTCGGTGTTATAGATCGTCGCAACCGGAGTATTGGAGGCAAATTCACCCACCAGACCACCGGTGGTCTGGACGATGGTCTGCATGTCTCCGGTCGGATTGCCCGCCCAGGCGCCTTCGGGGACGTAGGTGCCCGTTTCGTCATACAGGCTGACGATGCCACCACTCAGGGCGGCGGAACCGGTCACGTTATACTGTGTATAGGTCCCTGGCAGGGTGCCGAGAAGGCTGATGGCGATCTCGCCTCCACTTTGAACATATCCGCCGACATTGATCTGGAGGACCTGGCCGCCTACCGTATCCACAAGGCCCTGCTGGATTTCCAGAGTGCCAGTGCCGAAGGCGGTGGAGGTCAGGAAGGGGCTGCTTACCAGGACAGTGCCGGGGGTATTGATGAGGGTACCGCCGGAGAAGGTGTTGTTTGCCTCAAGCGTGGTGGTGCCGATGCTGGTGATTTCCATGCTGCCGGTGCCGCTGATGACGCTGGTGGCGTCCTGGGTATTGTCCACAGGGGAGATCCAGTGGAGTTCGCCATTGTTGGTCACGTCATTTTCCCAGATCCCGCTGTCGGCGAGGCTGATGTGCAGTTCACCTGCGGCACCAATGGTCACGTCTGAGAGAGCGCTGATGGAGCCGGATGTGCCGTCACCGATCTGCAAAATACCGTCCGAAACCAGGGTGGTGCCGGTATAGGTATTCTCACCCAAAAGCACCGTGGTGCCTGTGCCGCTCTGCTCCAGAGCACCTGCGCCGCTGATGACGCTGGTGGAGGCCTGGGTGTTGGTCCCTGCGGCGATCCATTCCACCGTGCCTGCATTGGCCACCTGGTTGCTCCAGACGGTGCCGTCAGCCAGATTGATCTGGAGGGTGGTCCCTGCGGTCACTGTCACGTCTGAGAGTGCATTGAGGGAACCGGTGGTGCCGTTTCCGACCTGAAGCACCCCTTCGTTGATGACCGTCGCGCCAGTATAGACGTTGGCGCCGGTCAGGATCAGCTCACCGGTCCCATCCTTGATGAGGCCGATGGTGCCGGAGATTTCCCCGGAGATGTTCAGGCCGCCAAGGTTGTCCACAATGATGGTGTTGGATAAGCCATCCAGGACGACATCGCTGAGGATGGCGACCGGCCCTGCGAGCAGCCCGACATTGATGGCGGTAGCCGCATTGCCGTCGATGGTCAGCGTCCAGTCAGAAATGCTGGCGACTGCCGGGTCATTAATGGTTAGGCTGTTGACCGTCTGATTGGCACCCAGGATGGTATTAACCTGATTCGCGGGGTCAATAATGGTCGAAAAGATGACGTCAGAGTTTGGTGCCAAGGGGCCATTTGCGGCCACCCCGGTGATATCAGTCGTCCAGTTGTCACCGGCCCAGGAACTGTTGCCAGCCGCACCGTCCCAATAATAAGTAGCCTGCGCCGCAGCCGGGGTGTGAAGGAGGGTCAGTCCGGCAGCGCCCAGGAAAAGACTGCAGCAGGCGGATTTGACAGCAGCCCTGCAGGATCTGGTGATCGTATCTAGAGAGGAGGTCTTGCGACCTCTCTTTTTTGTTCCGGCGGGTGTTTGGCTTCTGGATCTTTTCATAGGAGTGTGCGCGTGTGTTTAGGGTGGTATGACCGCAAAGCGACCAGCAAGCCGACGGCGTTAGCCACCAGCGTGCCCCTTCATTCGCCCCCCTCCCGGATTCTGGTTGTGTCTCAATCGGCACATAATTTCCAAGAAATGGATTTTGAATGAATTCAAATATCTATGGAAACTATTTGGGCGGAGGCCCTCTTGATGCACCAAGCCAATCCTTTAGACCCTGCTAACCGGGCTGCTTGACGCTGCGGCCAGGGGCGTCTATTACTCCACGCTTCCTTTCCCGCCATGACCGAGAACTACCTTCCTGTCCTTTTGCAAGTCGCCATCGCAGGCGGCTTTGCCGCCGTCACACTGCTGGTTTCCGTGCTCTTCGGCAAATCAGCCAAGCGCAGCGCCATGAAGGACAGCTCCTATGAGTGCGGGATGCTTCCCCTGATGGAGGGCCAGCCCCGGTTCAGCGTGAAATTCTACATCGTCGCGATGCTGTTTGTGCTGTTCGACATCGAAGTGGTCTTTTTGTACCCGGGGGCCATCATTTATAAGGACTATCTGGCCGTTTTCGGAGCGGGCATCGCCTGGTCGGCTTTGGGCTTTATCAGCATCCTGGGCGTGGCTTTCCTTTATGCCTGGCGCAAAGGGGTGCTGGACTGGAAAAACTGATTCTTTTTTTGAGGCTGCCATGATTGCCTATCTCAGCCTCTACAAGCTCAGGCCGGAGGTTACGGAGGAAAAGCAGGAGGACATGATGTCGCGTGCGCGGATGTCTCTGCTGCGCATCCCCGAAGTACTGACGGTGAAAACGGGGAAACGGGTCAACCCCTGTGACCCGTTTCCCTGGTTCGTCTATTTGGAGGTGGAGAGCATGGACAAGCTAGCCATGTGCCTGGACGATCCCCACTACATTAAATTCCGCGATGAAGTACTGAAGCCCCATGTGGCGGAGCAAGAGGCGACCGCCTTTGAAATGGAGCCGCGCAAGAATGTGAAATACTCGTAGCCGCTTTTAGCATTAGAAGGCCCAACGGATGTTGAAGGCACCAAAAGGGGCCGGATCCAGATTTTCATCCACCAATACGCGCTCACGCGTGTCGCGGAGTTCAAATTCACCGGCAAAATTGATGCCCGCACGGAGGGAGAGGGACAGCTTGTCCGTGGCCTTCCAGATGATGGAGGCAGCCCCCTGCCAGCCTGAGAGATCCACGGTATTGATGCCATCCTGGCGGTCCACATCCCAGGAGCCGCCGCTGGGATACATACTGAGGCTGACGGTCACGGGATCACTGATCTTGTACCCCAGCACCATGAAGGGGGGCGTGACCTGGAGCGTCCAGTTTCCCGGATTCCAAATGAAGCCCAGAGCCGGAAGCAGGGTGCCGTCATCATTGGCATAACTGGCGAAGACACCACCGGCGATGGTGAAGGTCTCCGTAAACTTGTAGCCCAGGAGGCCGAGGGCGGAGATCTGGAAGTCATCAAAAGAGATGCCGTTGAAATCGGTGCCAAGCCCTGGAGTGACGAAACCCAGGCCCCACCAGTTGGAGGTAGGGGAGTTCCAAAAATAAGACACCTGAAGCTCCAGGTTGTGCAGATCCATGCGGTCACCCGGATCAAAGTTGAGCTGGGTGATGTTGTACCCGAGCGAGGTGGCAATGCGCCCGCCCTCCCCCACCTTGGTGCTCCACACGGGGAGGATGGTGCGGAGTTCAAAGACCTCCAGGCTGCCACGGATGCTGCCGTCGAAATCCTGCCCGCCAATGACGGTGGTATCCACCATGTAACCTGGGCGGCCAAATCCGAAGGCCGCAGGGTCAATGAGTTCGGCAGCGGAAAGAGGACCTGCCAGGGACAGGGCGGCGATGATGGAAAGGCTGGCTTTGGAGAGCATATCTTTACAAACGGAAGCCGTTTCTTCCGGGATGCGTGGACCTGAGCAGAGTGGAAAAATAAGCAGTTCTTTAGACCCGGCTCCAGCGCTGGAAGGTTTCAATGGCTTCGTATTCCGGCAGGCCGAGGGCATCGTAATGCTCGGCGTTCTGGCGGTTGGATTCCGGGGAGGAAAGCTCGAGGCTGGACAGGGAGCCGTAGCGTGAAAGGGCGCGGGCTTTGCGGCCGAGCTGCATGGGGCTGAGGGGCACGGCCATGTCAATTTCGTGCGCGGCCAGGGGTTTTTCCTTGCCGCGATACAGCCACAGGCTGGTGCTGCCGGCCCAGTCCTCGCCTTTGCAGGCTTTCATGGCGCTTTCGAGGACGCGGAAACAGATGCCGGAGACGCTGCTGGGATCGGCGGCATCGCCAGTGGTATAGATCTGGTGAGGTTTGTTTTCGCGCAGCAGGGCGGTGAGGACTTCGACATCCTCCGCACTGCTTTTGAAGCGGCGGTAACGGCCCTGCTCATAAAAGGGCAGGTCCAGAAAGGTAACGTGGTCCGTGCCGACATTGCACGCGTGGGCGGCATCACGCAGCTCGCCGCGCAGGATGAGGCCTTTGAGCTGGCGGAGGACGGGTGTGTCCTCGCCGAATTCACCCTTCTCTTCCAGCAGGCGGAGGACTTCCCGTGCGTAGGCGGTCTGGTTTTGCCAGGCAGGGCTGTCTTCGACGACACCCGCCAGCTCCAGCAAGGTGCCGGCAAATTTATCGGCCTCGCTGTCGGCCACGCGCAGGCTGCCGCTGGTGAGGGCGACGATGCGGACATCGTGCCCCTGCTCGACCAGGCGCTCGATGGTGCTGCCCATGGCGACGATGGCATCCTGGGGTTCCGGGCTGAAAACGAGGACGCGTTTTGGATACGGTGTGGCGCGCTCAGGGCGGTAGGTATCGTCCTCGTTGGGCTTGCCGCCGGGCCAGCCGGTGATGGTGTGCTGGAGCTGGTTAAAGATGCGGATGTTAAGCTGGTAGGCGGGGCCCTGCTCGGAAAGAAGGTCGCTGAGGCCGTGCTCGTTGTAATGCTCGTCCGTGAGCTTCAGGACGGGGCGCTGGGTCTTGAAAGCCTGCCAGCAGACGGCGCGGCGGGTCTCGCGCGGGGTCCAGGAAACCGGGCCGACCAGCCAGGGCAGCTTGATGCGGGTGAGCTCGCGGGAGGCGCCGCTGTCAATGAAGAAGCGGGCATCCGGATGGTCCTGCAGGAAGGAGGCGGAGATGGCTTCCGTGACCTGGCCCTCGACGGCCTTGGCCACCATTTCGGCCTTGTTCTCCCCCCAGGCCATAAGGACGAGTTTTTTCCCTCGCAGGATGGTGCCCACCCCCATGGTGATGGCAAAGTGGGGCACGTTTTCCTCCCCCCGGAAGTCGGCGGCGGCGTCCTGGCGTGTGACGCGGTCCAGGGTGATGCGGCGGGTCAGGGAATCGCGGCTGGAGCCGGGTTCGTTGAAACCGATGTGACCGGTACGGCCGATGCCGAGGATCTGGAAATCAATGCCGCCAGCGGCGTCTATTTTCTCCTCATACTCGCGGCAGTGGGCGAAGACCTGATCTCCAGGGACCAGGCCGCTGGGGATGTTGATGTTCGCTTTGGGGATGTCAATGTGATCGAAAATCTGCTCGCGCATAAAGCAGGCGTAGCTTTCCGGATGGTCGCCGCTGAGGCCGTAGTATTCATCCAGGTTAAAAGTGATGACGTTCTTGAAGCTGAGGCCTTCCTCTTTGTGCAGGCGGATCAGCTCGCGGTAAAAGGGGACGGGAGTGGAGCCGGTAGCCATGCCGAGCACGACGTTTTTGCCTTGTTTGGCCCGTTCTTCGATGAGCGTCTTCACCTCGGCGGCCAGGGCTTTTGCAGCGGCACCGGAACTGGGGAAAACGTGGGTCGGGATGTGCTCGTAGGACTCAGCAAGGGTGCGGCGGGACATGGGGGCGATTGGGCGGAGGTTGGTGGGAGGATGGCGCGGGCCTGCAAAAGGGCGCATGACTCCATACGCCGAATCTGGCGATGTTTCGTCAGCGCTCAAGACCGAAGGTGACAACCTGGGAGCGGTGCGCGGCTTCTGCCCATACTTCTGTGACGTAGATGTGCTTTGACGGCACCCTTTTGAAGAAACGGCACAGGGCTGCTCAGGCAAGCGAGCGGACGATTTCCACGGTTTTGGCGGTGGCCTCCCGTACCTTGTCCCAGGCGGCTTCCTGCATCCATTCCCGCCGCACCATCCAGGTGCCGCCACAGGCGAAGATGTTGGGGTTTTTGAGATAGGCCCCGAGGTTTTCGAGATTGATGCCGCCGGTAGGCAGGAACTTCATTTTGGGAAAGGGACCTGTGAGTGCTTCGATGGCGCTGAGACCGCCGAAGGCATGGCTGGGGAAAAATTTGATGAGTTCTACGCCAAGGTTCTGCGCCTGCATGATCTCCGTGGGAGTGACGGCCCCGGGGATGACGAGCAGGTCCCGCCGCCTGCCGTGACGGAGAATGTTTTCATCAAAACCCGGGGTGACGATGAACCGTGCGCCGAGCCGCCAGGCGGCATCAAACTGGGCCAGGGTGGTGACGGTGCCCGCGCCGACAATCATGTCCCGGCGGTCAATGATGCGCTCCAGCGCGGCGAGCGAATCCGGTGTACGCAGGGTGATTTCCACCACGGGCAGACCGCCTGTAACCAGGGCATCTGACAAGGGTTTGGCGTGGCGATAGTCGTCTATGACAACGGCCGGAACGATGCGCTGCTGGGAAAGGAGATCGTAGGTCTCGGTCATGAAAATCGGGTGGCTGGGCTGAAGCTCTGAAGCTTTAAGGAGCTTCATTGCTCAATACCGGATTAATCCTGGCCGGTTACAAAAAATCTTTACGGGAGGGTGAACTTGCGGGAGATGACAGGCTGTGGCCGGGGTATGGCAGGTTCCGTGACGTCGGTCTCGAAGGGCTTGACCAGGCTGTTGCCGGCGAGATCTTCAAGAAGGGGATCCATGCGCAGCTCGTAGCTGCCGGGCTGCCAGGGTTGATCTGGCTTAGCACTCCAATGCGTGCCCGTCCGCAAAACGGTGGGGTGCAAGATCATATCCGCATCTGAGCCGATGGGCCGCACCGTGAGGGCGCTGGTGAGCATGGCGGTATCCAGCGGTTCATCAAAGGTGATTTTGAGCGGCTCCAGGGTGTGGGAGTGAGGCAGGTCCAGCTTCCATTCGGCAGGCTGCGGGCTTGAGTGATCGGCAGGGCCGACGGTGAGAGGAAACGATTCATGATTGCCCAGAGGCACTGCGTGCACGCTTCGCCAGGAGGCGGCTACGTGGAGAGTGTAATGACCGCCCTCGATCAAGACGGGGCCTTCGTCCTCGTTCAGGTTCACTCCGGTTTTCTGGCGGCCGGGATGGAACCAGACGGTCAGCCTTTTGCCATCGGGCGACCACAGTTCGGTTTCACGAAACGGGCCGTGGATTTCGTTTCCAGAGGCATCGGTGAGGCGGAGCTTTTCGAGGAATACCCCTTGCTCCATGGGCTGGCTGAAGTGGAGGTAGAGTTTCAGCGCATTGGCTGGCAGAGGCACGCCTTGAGGCCGCAAGGCGACGGCAGGCCGGGTGAGTTGGGCGGCTTCTAACGCTGTGGTGTAGGTGACCTGTTTCCCGGCTTCGTCATGCCACAGCAACTGATAAACCTGCCCGGCGATCAACGGCAGCGCAGGTTCAAAACGGAGGACACCGTCCTCATGCCTGGTGCTGCCCATGAGGGCAGGACCAGGAGCATCCTTGAACATCGGGCGGACCTCCAGACCGGGCGTCGCGGACGTTCTTCCTGCGACTTCAATCAATGCGGGAGTGAGCGTGACACTGAATGGAAAAGCTTTGTGGCCAATCCGGGTGAAGCCCCAGCTTATCACCATCGAGATGGCGATCAGGCATGAAGACCCATACAGCAGGAGCCTGAGGTCGCTCGCTCGATGCCACATCTCTGGTTAGGGCAGGGCCACGACTTCCAGGGAGATTTTGCCGTCGTTGTCCTTGAGGGCGATGGCGCTGGTGTTGTCCAGTTTGTCCACCTGGATGGCCCCGAAGAGGGCGTCCACGATCTCGATGCCTTCGGGTCCGGTTTTGGCCTTCACTTCACGCCAGGTGGCTTTTTCATTGGCCTTGTCCTCGCTGGCGTTGATGTGATCCATGCTGATGCGCGCAGCCCAGAACTTGCTCGGGCCAAAGAGGTTGTCCTTGAAGCGCTGGGTATGTACCACCACCCACTCCTTGCCGCTGCTGTCAG
Source organism: Prosthecobacter sp. SYSU 5D2 (assembly GCF_039655865.1). NCBI lineage: Bacteria > Pseudomonadati > Verrucomicrobiota > Verrucomicrobiia > Verrucomicrobiales > Verrucomicrobiaceae > Prosthecobacter > Prosthecobacter sp. SYSU 5D2. Next base: position 157,638 of record NZ_JBBYXL010000010.1, read on the forward strand.
TGTAATCAAACAGGTCCAGGGGGCGGTTGCCGCTGCCCAACTCTACCATGCTCACGCCTTTGACTTTCGCGCCGTTCTCAATGTCATCCACGCGGAACTTGGCCACAGGCGTGCAGGCGAATGCGCCGACGATGTAGCGGCCGTCTTTGGCATTGTAAGGGATGAAGCTCTGAATAGGGGCCTTGGTTTCCCATTTTTTATGCGCCACATGGTAGGTCTCGGCGCTGAAGACTTCCGCCGTGCTGCCGTGTTTCACCGGGACCGGCAGGGTGAAGATGCGGCTGGCGAATTCCTCATTGCTGGAGCCGGTCGCGAAGACTTTTTCACCATCAAAGGCGACATCGGTGATCTTGGTGATTTTGGTCCCTGTGCCGCCAGGAAGCGTGACGCTGGAATAAGACAGGCCGCTGACATCCAGCGGGGCCACCTTGCCGGCGGCATCCACGGTGAGGATGAGCGCGGCATTATCCGGCTTGCGCTGCACGGCCAGGTAAACGGTGCCGCTGGCCGGGTTCACCGCCATGTCCACCAAGGTGATGTTTTCCGCTGTGGTACCCAGGCCGCCGGCGATGACACTGGTGATGTCCTGCACCGGCGCGCTAAGTTTGGCAAAAGGGCCTGTGTCTTTTGTCTCAATGGCCACCACGCTGGCCGCAGCGGTATCCGCCACCAGCAACAGACCCTCTTTGCCAAAGCCGAGAGACGTGATGCTTTTCAGCTTGAGCCCGTTCTTTTGCGGGGAATCGAGCAGGGCGGCGTAGGTGGTGGAGACCGTTGCCAGGGCAAGAACGGCGAGGCTGGAGAGGAGGAAAGGTTTCATGGCAGAAGGGTTGGTTATACCAAACGTCGCGGGATGGGGCGAGTTATCCGGGGAGTTACACAAGACCCGGGTTAAACTGCAGCATCAAATGAAGGTGACTTGATTGATCGACGGAATGCTCATAGGATTTGTGCTTGTGCCGGATAGACAGTGCGAGAATCAGCCAGCCATGAAAGATCCTGCTTCGCAAGCTCTGGGGAAGCTTTCGAGGCATTTCGAAGCGATAAGTTTGGGATTCCAATATTCCCCTCAGGAGGCGAAGAAGCCCTCCGAAGCTCGCAGAGCAAAGGATGGGTCCCACATACCGGATGACTCCTGGCCGCTGACGGTGTAGAAAGGCTACAATAAAGTATGAAACGACGCCACTTTATCCACAGCAGCCTGACGGCCTGCCTGAGCTCCCGTGTGTTCGGCTCCCTGCAGCAGGAGAGGTTCGACGAAGCATCCGATATCCTGGCACGCGCGACCGTGAATGGCGGGATAAGCACCGCCGTGTTGCATGTGAACCAGCGGGGAAATTCGTTCACGCGGGCGTTCGGCCAAGCTCCATCGGAACAGGCCATGTTTCTCCTGGGCTCGATCTCAAAGCCGGTCTGCGTCACCGCGCTGATGTCGTTGTTCGAGCGGGGCGAGTTCAAGCTGGACGATCCGCTGAAAAAGTTCATTCCGCAGTTTACCGGCGGCGGGAGTGACGATGTGACGATCCAGCACCTGCTCACCCACCTCTCCGGATTGCCGGATCAGTTGGTGGCTAACAATGAGTTGCGCAGCAAGCACGCCCCGCTCGCGGAGTTCATTGAGCACGCTATTCGTACTCCCCTGGGTTTTGCCCCCGGTTCCCAATATCAGTACTCGAGCATGGGGATTCTGCTCGCCACACATGTGGCAGAGATCCTCAGCGGCACGGATATCCTCACCCTTGTTGATCGCACGGTGCTCCGGCCGCTGCGCATGGAACATTCGGCGCAGGGGCTCGGCCACTTCAAACTCGGAGACATGGTGCAATGTCAGACCGATCGCGCAGCACCCGAATCCGGCGGCGGTGATCCCGCGGCGAAGAATTGGGATTGGAACAGCGAGTATTGGAGAAAGCTGGGCGCACCCTGGGGCGGCACCCATGCCTCCGCGCCGGACGTGGCGGCATTCCTCGCGGAATTTCTCAACGAGGCGGGCGCTGCAGTGAAACCTGAGACGGCACGCCTGATGGTCGCGAATCACAATCCACCCGGCATGACTCCACGCGGCCTGGGGCTGAGCGTCGGCCCGGCGGCAGGCATCGTCGGATGCTCGGAAAAAACGTTCGGGCACACCGGCTCCACCGGAACGATTGCCTGGGCAGATCCGGCCACGCGCACGATCTGTGTCGTGCTGACGTCGTTGCCCGCCCGGTCCGTAAATCCTCATCCGCGGGATCTCGCCGCGAATGCCGTCGCGGCCGCCATGGTCAGGTGATTGGGGTTCCCCTCTGGCCAGCGGTCTTGGCTGACGGTACCGGCCAAAATGCACCTGACTCCTTCGCTACTGGCTCCGCGCTTTATCAATCAGCAAACGAGTGAACCTCTCAGCATGAGGCTTGGGGCGCAAAGCAGGGAGCCCCATCACAATCGGGACACTGGGCAACTTCTGCACAAACGGCCTGGCGACCAGAGTCTGCGGCAAGATACCCGCGATCCCCTCGATGAGAATGGCCGCAGCATTTTGTGCTTCCAGCTCCACAAAAAGCGTGGAGAAGTTATCGTTCACCAGTGAAATGAATCGTGGCGAGATGCCAAAGGGTTTCAGCAGCTCGCGCGCGCTCGTCACATATTCGGGATAGTTTTCCTTCGCCAGACCCACCAGCCGCAATTCATTCACTCGCTCGACGGGGATGCGCTTCAGCTTCGCCAATGGATGCCTCGCCGGCAGGACCAGCACAGGCGGCAGGCGATGCAGCTCGGTCCATTGAAATCCCGGAATCCCGTTCGCGAAGGCAATTTTAGGACTGATCACAAGGTCGAGCCGGCCTTCGCCAGCCATTTCATTGATCTCTCGCGATGAAAGATCGGCCAGCTAGATCCTCACGCGCGGCGTGGCTGCTTGGAATTCTGCCAGCACGGAGGAGATGATGCCCGTGGTGATCGAAGAGGTGTAGCCCACCCGCAAAATCTCCTGGCCCGTTTCCCCACGCACCCGGCGGACCGCAACTTCCGCGCGCGCGAGCACTTCGCGTGCTTCTTCATAAAACACCTCACCCGCTTCCGTGAGCTTCACTGAGTTGGATCCTCGCACGAGGAGCGTCACTCCCAGTTCCTCTTCGAGGTCCTTCACCTGCCTGCTGAGCGGTGGCTGCGTGAGGTGCAGAATCTCCGCCGCACGATTGAACGATCCGTGTGAGGCGACAGCGACAAAATAGCGGAGGTGACGTAGCTCCATGAGCCCATCGTAGCTCAACCAAAAAGGTGGAGCCAGCCAATTAAATAGGCATTGGGCCGTTCTCCGCAATGGCCATATTTTCAGCACTTGCCCGGGGACAACCACCTGGCCAGTAAAATCCAAATTTAGGAGACAAACATGAAAGTGGTAATCATTGACCAATTTGGGCCTCCAGGCGTGATGAAGCTGATACATCAGCCCACACCCGATCCAGGTGACGACGAAGTTCTTGTCAGAGTGAAAGCGGCTTCCGTGAACCCTGTCGATATCCAAACCCGAAGGGGAGACTACAAGGATGCCATTGCCTTACCCGCCAGGCTCGGAGTGGATTGTGCAGGCGTGATTGAGAAAGTAGGTAAAGATGTCCAGGGTTTTCAGGTTGGAGATGAGGTGTTCTATGTCCCGAGGCTGCTGGCAAACGAGGGCAGTTATGCAACGCATCATGTCGAGAAAGCCTCCATCGTTGCCAAAAAACCTGAAACGCTTTCTTTTGAGCAGGCTGCGACGTTGCCGTTAGCCGCAGGTACTGCCTGGGAGTGTTTGATGGAGAGAGGGCGCTTAAAGTCGGGTGATAAAGTTCTCATTCATGGCGGGGCAGGAGGCGTCGGTGTGTATGCAATCCAGATTGCCAAGTTTTTTGGAGCCCATGTTGTCACGACATCGGGTCCGCATAACAAAGAGTTTGTTGAAGGCCTGGGGGCTGATGTCAGTTATGATTATCGGAGGGAGTCGTTGTATGAAGAGCTTCGTCACGACTATCCCGCCGGTTTTGACATTATCCTGGATACCGTGGGTCAGAAGACAATAGAAAACAGTCTTTCATTGCTGGCGGCCTCAGGACGGTTGGTTTCAATTGTGGATATGGCTGTGCCTCAAAACTTGATGAGTGGCTGGCTGGTGAATGCAGAGATCCATTTTGTTTTCACAACTCAATCCGCCAAAAGGCTCGCTGAACTTGCAAAGGCGGTCGATGCGGGTGGTATAAAGCCTGTTATTGAACGAGTGATGAAGCTAAGTGACATCGTGTTAGCTCATGAGCTAATCGAGTCTGGAAATAGAAAAGGAAAGATCGCAATCTCCATAGATGAGTGAGCTCCATAACTTCAAACGCAGCCCAACCTAGAAGGTTGAGCAGGCCAATAAACTAAATATTGGGCCGTTCTCCGCACTGGCCATACCCTCAACGGGTGGTCCGGAAACATCCGCTGAATACTCTGCTCAACGTCGCTCTCCGGCTCACAAGTGACTAACCCTAAAACACGTTTATGAATGACCCTAAGACCGGCCTCAAAGCCCTCCTCCGCCCCGAAGATAGCATCCTCGTGCTGATCGACCACCAGCCCTACCAATTCACCAACCTGAACAGCCACGAGCCGACAATGATCGTTAACAACGTCGTTGGCCTTGCCAAGGCCGCGAAGGTTTTCGATGTCCCCACCATTCTCACCACGGTGATCGAAGAACGCGGCGGCTATATCATCAAGGGACTTCAGGATGTTTTCCCCGAGCAAAAGCCGATTGATCGCACTTTCATCAACACGTGGGAAGATCCGAAGGTCACTGATCTGGTGAAGAAGAGCGGCCGCAAGCAGCTCATTCTCGCTGCGCTCTGGACAGAGATCTGCCTCGCGATGCCAGCGATCCAGGCGCTCGGCGAAGGCTACGACGTTTTCATCGTCACCGACGCCTCGGGCGGCGTCAGTGCGGAAGCCCATGACATGGCCGTGCGCCGCATGGTCCAGGCTGGAGCGGTGCCGGTCACATGGCTGGCCGTTGCCGCAGAATGGCAGCGTGATTGGGCGCGCGAGAAAACCGCCGCCGGACTCTCCAACGTCCTCCTCGAGCATGGTGGTGGCAGCGGGGTCGCCTTAGCATGGGAAATGCAACTCCTGGCGGGCGCCCAAGCGGCCAAGAAGTGAAGTAAAGTGCCGAGGTAACTGCCACCGCATTAGCACTGTCGGTCATCATGAGTTGATGGCAGCGAAGCTTGCCCGCGTCTTGTTAAGCTAACAGGACGCGGGCACAGTGTGAAGGACGGACCATCCTTTTCTCCCCGCTTCGAACGTCACGCCAGCTTTCGAATGAGGCTGCGCCTTACAGCTTCGGCAGCGAACCGGCCAGGCGGACAGTGAGCTGCTTCACCTGCGCGGCTGGGCAGGTCTTTCCGGCGCGGGCGTTCGCACGCCAGTAGCCTTTGGAATCGGGGAACAGGTTCGCGGAGGCAAGATGGTCGAGGGCTTCATCCACGGTGCTGACGGGCTTGGTAAGTCCGGCGAAGCGGATCAGCAGTCCGCCTACTTTCACCCCGTCAATGTTTTCGCCGGGCTTCATCTTTTCCAGCCAGGCAAGATCGCCATCCAGGACCTGGGCCTTTTTCAAACGCAAGACGGCTTCGCTGAAGGGATCCTTAACCTTGGCTTTGGCAGCGGGTTTCTCATCCTCGGCACCGGCGGGCCGGATTGCGGCGATGAGTGCGGCAGTGCCAAGATGGGCGCGGATTTTTTCGGCGGAGATGGACTGAACGCTTTGCTTTCCATCAATGGCTTGCGCGGCGGCGAAGGCAGAGGCCTGGCCGAGCATCATGAAGACCGGTTCCATGCGGATGGAGCCATAGGCCGCGTGGGTGGCGGAAAGGCACACCGGCACGAGCAGGTTAGTGCACTCTTTTTCCTTTGGCACGATGGCGCGGTAGCTCACTGGGTAAGGCCTGACCTTGACGAGAAAGGTGCCCTCACTTCTCAGCTGGCCTTCCGGGTCGGCAAAGCGCGAGGTGGCGTGGGAATCCATGGAATACGAGGCGAGCATGATTCCGTCCGGTGCCAGCCGGGTCCGCCGGCAGTCATGCTCGGTCACGATGTAATCACTGGTTAGGCGGCGGGCTTCGCGGACGTAAAGCTGGAAGGGCCAGCCGCCCGTGTCCGTGAACTCGTCCTTGGGAAATCCCCAGCGGAGCGTCTCGGTCCTGACCATCTCCGGCACGCGTGCGTCGTTGCCGAGGAACCAGAGCCAGCTCTGCACATAGTCCGCATGCTCCTGCCACATCTGCTCTCGCCGCGCATAGCTGGCCTCGGCCCATTCCGCGCTGCGGCCCACGAAGTCTGTGGAAAAGGGCCCGTGGTTGTTGGAGTCCGTCTTCCGGTTGGGCATCGGCGTGAGTTTGAAAAGAGACTTGCCGGGTATCGCTGCCTTGGGATTCGCGAGAATCCAGCGAAGGTGTGCTTCATACGCCAGAGGATCATAACCGGCAGGCTTCGTCACCGGCAGCCGGTTCTCGGCGGCGTCTGTCAGGCACAGGCGGAACGTGTAGGCCTGCACCCGCTTGTCCGCCGCACCAGTTTCCTGTGGCGGAGCAGGCTCGATGCCCGGCAGGAGACCACTGGTTGGATCGCCGGGAACCTTATACGGATCAACGGCCTTTTCGTTGGGATAGCGTGGCCTGGTGCCATTCAGCGTCTCGCCATGCTGGCTGTTCGCCTCGCGGCCCACGAAATGAGAGACCCCGGCACCGGCCATCAGATCGCCCTCATAGCTGGCATCAATGAAGACTTTTCCGCTGAAGGTCTTCCCGCTTTCGGCGGTGATGCGGACGATGCGGGTGCCTTCTTTTTCGACTCCGCCCGCTTCCCGCTGCAGACGCTCCCCGGTAATGACCTTCACGCCCGCTTCGGTGAGCATTTCGGTGAGGATCTTGTCCGCCACTTTCGGCTCGAAAAACCAGTGCGTCTCCAGGTGGTCACTGATGGCATCGTGATGCTTTGGCTTATACTCCGCGCGTGTCTCGTATTTCCAGGCCGCCGGGTCCTGATAGTGCTTCCAGACGCGGTGGTAAAATTCACGCGCCAGCCCGATGATGGTGGTCTTCGATCCAATGTCCGTGGCACCCAGTCCGCCCGCCGTCATGCCGCCGATGTGTTTCTGCGGCTCAATGAGGACTACGGATTTCCCCAATCGTCCGGCTTCCACAGCGGCAGCCACCCCGCCGCCAGTGGCTCCATAGACGACAATGTCGAATGGCTCCTCGGCTGCGGAGGAGATCCCTGAGAGCGAGAGGGCGGTGAGGAGAGCAAAGAGCGGGCGGCTTTTCATAAAAAACGTGAAGATGCTGGCAGGCAGGAGAGAAAAGGGAACGATGCGAAGAGCGGTGCGCTTATGAAAGAGCACAGGCTGGAGCCGCGCAAACTCAACCCGGTCATTTTTCCTGACAGGCATGGACATCAGCAAGAATAACGTGGTCGTGCAAACCTGGCTTCGCTTCGTCATCCAGGAAGCACACAGGTTTACCTGATCCGGCTATGCGACGCCGACGGCAGACGCACCCGCAGCCTGACTTCAAAAGTCTTCCAGCAGGGAGATCACTACCATCATTACAAACACCCACTCCGTTGTGAGACCTGAGGCCGGTGCCGGTTTTTGAATGCCCCTCAGCGCCTCTCAAATCAGGCGCTGGCCTTTGCGAGCATCCACTTTCTGGCTGTCTGCACCAGGCGCTTGCACCGAAAGAAGGTCCCATAGCGGTTGCTGATCGTGGGATGCCGGAGGACCGGGGACAACCATAAGGATTTCAGCAGGAAACCGGCGGCTTCGCGGAAGCGACCGGCATCATGATAAATGATGGCCGCTTGATAGTACGAAAAAGCCCAGGTCCTGTTCCAATCAGCACGCTGAAGCCTCTCCCCATGTCGCATCTGTGCCCGCTTCAGCACAGCCTGGCTGGAAGCCAGTTGCCGCAGGCCATTGTGGCTCATGCTCTGACCGTGCACACGATACTGAACCGTCACCTTGCCCAGGAGAAGCAATGGCCTAGGGGACGCGGCCACCTCAATCCAAAGGGACTTGTCTTCACTTCCGCGGTAGACCCGGTCATCGGTTTCAAAACCGCCGAGGGACAGGAGGAATTCCCTCTTCGCAAGCACCGTGGGACAAATGGCGTAAACATGACCACTTCCTCAAGCAGCACCCGCCTTGTCCCGTCAAAAGTCACCGGGTGCGGGACAATACCAAGGGGCTTGGCATCCGGGTCAACGAGATTTGCACAGCCGGCCACCACACCGGGCTCCTCCGGTGCCTCTTCATAGGCCTGCAGAAAGTTGACCACCGCGCCCGGGGCCAGCATGTCATCCGCATCCAGGGAAATCACAAACTCATGGCTCGCCTCCCTCATTCCCTGGTTCCTGGCCGCATCCATACCCCCTGTTTTTTTTCCGCAGACACCGCACTGGCGGCAGATAAAGATTCTGATGGCGCATGAAGGATGCATACTAATGAGCAGGCAAAGCCGGTCAAGATGAGCTGCCCTGCCGGAAGGTAAGTGGCGGGCGTCTTTTTTTGGATTCCAGTTGCAATTCGTTCAGATCGTTCAATTAATTCTGAACGATGTCCGCAATATTCCACTCATCAAAAAGCTGGACGCAGGAGGTCCATCGTTTTGTCGAGGCTGGCGGAAACACCACCCATTCTTTTGGGCTTGGACGCATGATCGGGCGCATCTATGCCCTGCTTTACCTCACCCCGACGCCGCTGGCACTGGAGGAGATCGCAGCCCGGCTGGCCGTCAGCAAAGCCAGCGCCAGCAGCCTGGTGCGGCAACTGGCCGCCTGGCACGCCGTCCGCCAGATCTGGATTCCTGGCGACCGCCGGGATTTTTATGAAGCCGAGACCGACTTTTCCATCATCGTCAAAGAAGGCCTGATGCCCGGCATCCGTAAAAAGCTTCATTCCGCCGGCGTCCAGATTGAGCACACTTTGGCGGCAGATCTCGACGCAAAGTCTCCGGCTACCGCCTCATCTTCGGCATCTGAAATCCCTGCACTCACACACGCGGAGCAAACTGAATTGCGCCGCCGTTTGAAATCGGCGCAAACTCTCCACCGGCGTATCGACCGCCTCCTGGGCAGCAAGCTTCTCTCACGTTTCTTGTAACTTTTTCTTTGGGCACAGCCTCCTATGGCAACCCTGTCTTTATTTTTTTTAATCGTATGCCATCACCTTCAGCAGCCTTCGAATCCACTCGGGACTTGATCATAAAACATTTGATCCTATCGAAGAAACTTTGGATCAAACCCGCAATGGATAATCCGGCCACATGCCCGGGGTATTCCGTCCGCGTCTCAACTGTTCATTTAAAAAATTCATGAAAGTTATTATACTATGTGGTGGCCTAGGCACCCGGCTGCGCGAAGAAACGGAGTATCGTCCAAAACCCATGGTGCCCGTTGGAGGGCAGCCCATTTTATGGCACATCATGAAGTCCTATGCTCATCATGGATTTCGTGATTTCGTGCTTTGCCTTGGATATAAGGGTGAAGTCATCAAAGACTATTTCCGCAATTACCTTTGGAACCGCAGTGATGTGACGCTCAAATTAGGGCACAATCCGCAGATTACATATCATAATACTCACCAAGAAGAAGACTGGACCGTGACCCTGCTGGAAACAGGGCTTGCCACCCAGACCGGAGGGCGTCTTTTGCGCGCCATGAATCATGTCGGGGATGAAGATGTGCTGTTCACCTATGGTGACGGCCTCACAAACATGAATATCCGTCAGTCAGTTGATTTTCATTACGCTCAGCACGGCATGGTCACCATGTCGGCCGTTCGTCCAGCGGGTCGCTTTGGCGAGCTTGGCATTAACGGAACGACCATCATGTCATTTCAAGAAAAGCCACTGCAGGAAGATGGCTTTATTAACGGCGGTTACATGGTTCTGAACCAAAGCGTGCGTAATTATTTGACCGGCGATGAGTGCATTTTCGAGCGTGAGCCGCTGCAAAGCCTGGCTGCAGCAGGCAAATTAAACGCCTATAAGCACGAAGGTTACTGGCAGTGCATGGATACTTATCGTGAATTTGAAATTTTGAACAAGCTTTGGGATGCCCGCGAGGCCCCCTGGAAGGTCTGGTGATGTTTGGAGGAATATACAGAAACAAGAAAGTTCTTGTCACGGGTCATACCGGCTTTAAAGGCGGCTGGTTGAGCTTGTGGTTGCATCAGCTGGGCGCAGAGGTCAGCGGCTTTTCCCTCCCCCCCCCTGCAGAGGATACTTTGTTTCACATCCTGCCCCCAAACTGTTTCACCAGATCAATTTTCGACGATCTCCGGGATGAGCATGCCATTAACAAGGCCGTGGCGGAAAGTAATGCGGACGTCATATTCCATTTGGCCGCGCAGCCCATCGTCGGGACTTCATATCGCGAACCCATCAGTACATTTACCACCAATGCTCTCGGCACTGCGCTGCTGCTGGAAGCAGTCAGGAAGGCTGGCAGCTCTGCGGCCATCGTGGTGGTGACGAGTGACAAGTGCTACCTCAATGACAATAGCGGCAGGCCGTTCATCGAAACGGATGCGCTGGGCGGCCATGATGTTTATTCGATGAGCAAAGCCGCGACAGAAATGGTGGTTACAGCATGGCATTCCTCCTTTTTTTCCAAGCAGGCCAAGCTAGGCCCGCTCGCCACCGCAAGGGCTGGGAATGTGATTGGCGGTGGAGATTATGCGGAGGACCGCATCATTCCTGATGCCGTGCGGGCCTTTGAATACAATCAGCCGCTGGTGCTACGCCGACCACAGGCCACGCGGCCCTGGCAGCATGTGTTGGAATCGCTCAGCGGTTATCTGGCGTTAGGCCAGCGAATTCTCTCGGAACCGGATTGCTTGCAGCTTATGAACTTTAATTTCGGCCCTGAACATGAAGCCGAACGGAGTGTGCAAGATCTGATGAACGCCTGGCTGAAAGGCTGGCCCGGAGCTTTCGATCTGCAAATCATGCCCGAACCCACTTATGGCGAAGCAACTCGCTTGAGTTTAAACCACAGCAAGGCAAAGGAGCAGCTTGGCTGGTTGCCAGTCTGGGACTTTTACGACACCGTCAGCCAGACGACCGCCTGGTATCGCCAGCGGCATGAAAACAAATCCAGCCCTGCGGACATGCTGGCCTTTACTCATCAACAAATCGCTCTCTATTGTGACGCAGCCCGCAGTAAGGGGGCCGCCTGGACAGCCTAGCTCCATACTATCGCGTGGAAAATCTACATTGCCGCTCCTGTAACTCTCCCGGGCTTTTGCCCGTTATTGACCTTGGCTCCCAACCATTGGCCAACAATTTGCTAAACCCTGAGGATCTGGGAAAACCGGAGCCTCGATTCCCCCTGAAGGTCAATGTATGCACCAGCTGCTGGCTCATGCAAATTTCCGATACCGTCCCGCCAGTGGACCTGTTCAGCGATTACGTTTACTTCTCCTCTTTTTCGGATCACATGCTGCAGCATGCTCGCGAAGCCTCCTTACGATACATCTCTGAAAAGTCTTTGAGTTCTGGCAGCTTTGTAGTGGAGGTGGCCAGTAATGACGGGTATCTGCTCAGAAATTTTGTGGAAGCCGGAGTTCCCTGCCTTGGCTTTGAGCCGGCGGCCAACATCGCCAAAGTAGCACGTGAAAACGGTGTAGAAACTCACTGTAGCTTTTTTGGCTTGGAGTCAGCCTCTGCCCTCAGCGCTGACCGCGGCAGAGCGGATTTGATTTTGGGTAACAATGTTTTTGCTCATGTACCAGCTCCCAACGACTTTGTGGCCGGTCTTAAAGAGCTGCTCAAGCCTGCTGGCTGGATCGTTCTGGAGTTTCCATATGGAGTGGACATGATTGACAAGGTGGAGTTTGACACCATTTACCATGAACATGTTTTTTACTTCACCCTGACTCCGCTGCTCCCGCTTTTCGCACGTCATGGACTTGAAATCTTCCATGTCGAACGCCTGGCCATTCACGGCGGATCATTGCGCCTGTTCGCCTGCCATCACGGTCAGGAACAGATCCGCCCCAGTGTCAGCTCGCTGTTGAAGGAAGAGGCTGGCCATGGTGTCGGCACAACAGGCTATTACCAGGAGTTCAGCAACCGGGCTGCAAAGGTGAAGGCAGAACTTACCGCCTTTCTCGAAGAACAGCAGGCCGCAGGCAAACGCGTGGCCGCATATGGAGCCTCCGCCAAGGGCAGCACCCTCCTTAACTATGTGGGGGAAGCCGCCAGGACGATCGAGTTCATCGCTGACCGCAGCACATACAAGCATGGCAAGCTGAGTCCTGGTGTGCATGCACCGATCTTGCCAGCCGAAGAGCTTGCAGCCAAATTTCCAGATTATGCGCTGCTGCTGGCATGGAACTTTGCCACTGAAATCGTCTCTCAACAGAGTGTCTATATTACCCAAGGCGGTAAATTTGCAGTTCCACTACCAAAGTTAAAATTAATTCCTTAGGGATGCAATTTCTAGAGACCTCACTTCCCGGAGTTTTGAAGATTATGCGATCTCCTCAAATTGATAAACGTGGTTCGCTAAGCTGGACTTATTGTGCATATCGTCTTATTCCTTTGCACTGGTCTCTACAGGCTGACTCCTTGTCATCTTCAGTGCGCATTTGAAGGTTCTTGATCCGTTGTGTCATGAAATTCACCTCTGCCAGACTGCCAGGCGTTTTCCATATCAGTCTCCAGCCCCAGGAAGACCACCGAGGCTATCTGCTCCGAACCTACTGTGAGGACACCTTCGCCGCCCACGGCCTGAACACCTGCTGGAAGCAATGCAACCAGACGCTCACCCACGAATTGGGTGCGGTGAGAGGAATGCACTGGCAGACCGAGCCTCATGCCGAAATCAAACTCGTGCGTTGCCTGTCCGGGCGTGTCTGGGACGTCGTGGTGGACATCCGCCGGGATTCGCCCACATTTGGCCAATGGGAGGCCTTTGAGCTGTGCGCGGAAAATCCATCCGCCCTGTATATCCCTGCCGGTTACGCCCATGGCTTTCAATGTCTACTTCCTTCCAGCATTCTCTTTTACATGATGTCCGCACCCTATATGCCCGAGTACGCCCGGGGTCTTCGGTGGGATGATCCATTGGTCGCTATTCCTTGGCCGCTTCCTGCCTCCGGCATCTCGGCTCGGGATATGGAGCAACCTCAACTCTCCGATCTCAAGTGAAAATCCTAGTGACGGGGGCCAATGGTTTTATCGGCAGATCCTTTTGCCAGAAAGCCTCGGCAGATGGGAACGAGGTGCTGGGTATGGTGCGCAGCCCATCCGGCCTTCCGCATCCTGAGGTCCTGGGCAGCCTAGAAGCGCCCCCCTGGAAACAGATCGAAGCGTTTGCGCCGGATGCCGTGGTCCATCTGGCTTGGACAGCCACCCCAGGAGTGTATCTAAACTCGCCTGAAAACCCGGTCTTCCTGGGGCAGAGCAAATTATTTCTCAACCGTTGCCTTACGATGGGCGTCCGGCACATCGCAGCGGCAGGCACCTGCATTGAATACGCCTCTGACTCCGGCCCGCTTGATGAGATGCAGTCACGATTGTCTGCAGCTTTCCCTTATTCAAAGGCCAAGACGGAGTTGTTCCACTGGCTTAAAGACAGCATGGCGGGCACTGGGAACCCCTGGACTTGGTTCAGGATATTCTATCCCTATGGTCCAGGGGAGCATAGCAACCGGCTTCCAAGCTTCATCACCCGGCAACTCCTCGCCGGGCAGCCAATTCAGTTGCTTACTCCAGACAGCATCAAGGATTATATATTCATTGATGACCTAACAGCCGCCATGTGCCGCGCCCTGGAGCAGGGTTTCACCGGCCCCCTCAATCTTGGCACCGGTCGGGGCGTCAGGCTCCGGGACCTCGCGTACGAGGTGGCCAGGGTCGTCGACGCAGACCCATCACTAGTCGGGGACGCCGTGCCCACTGCCCGGGATCCATGGCCAGTGATGGTAGCTGGCCAGGCAGGTTTGGATCGCCTCGCATGGACACCCCGCACATCCCTCTCCGAAGGTCTCTCCAGGCTCGCTCACAAACTCCAGTGACCGGCATGATTCTGTTCCAGCAATGATGTCAAAAAGCAGTTGTGCACAACTTTGGCAAAGCCATAGTGAAACGGCTTTCACTCAAGCCGGGGCATCTTATAAGTCAGCCATCTCCCGAATATTCTATGTCTAGCGCAGATCCAGTCAGCCAGTTTTTTTCCGAGCGTGAAGCCGATATTGACCGCATGGGACAGGATTCCGAATTCGGCCGGAAATCGCTGGAGTGGATGCTGCATGCCGACCATTATAAATACAATTACAACTTCACGTGGATGGGCAGGCCGGTCATTAAGTTTCCGGGGGACATGATCGTCCAGCAGGAGTTGATGTGGAAGTTGAAACCTGACTTGGTCATCGAAACCGGAATCGCCCATGGCGGCTCGCTGGTCTTTTCGGCCTCCATGATGGAAATGATGGGTTACGAAGGGGAAGTGGTGGGCATCGACATTGACATACGACCTCACAATCGGGAAGCCCTTGAGGCGCATCCCTTGATGAAGCGCATCACGATGTATGAAGGCAGCTCCGTCGATACCAAAATCGTCGAAAAAGTCCGCCAACACACGGTCGGGAAGAGGTGCGTGATGGTCATTCTGGACTCCTTGCATAGTCATGAGCATGTATACCAGGAGCTGCGGGCCTATGGTGAAATGGTCACCTTGGGTTCCTACTGCCTGGTGACGGATACCTATGTGGAGTTTTTCCCCAAGGGCCACTTTTCCCACAACCGGCCGTGGGATGTGGGTAACAACCCCTACACGGGCATGAAGCAGTATCTGTCCGAGACAGACCTTTTCACCACCGACCCGGTCCCGGATCGTAAAGCGGTCATCACGGAAAACACCGAAGGCTACCTCTTGAGAATTAAATAACAAACCCTGGTGACTATCAACGAAGAAAAGCCACGTCCGTTGTTTTCAGTCGTAATTCCTTCCCGGACGAGGGGGGATACACTACCCTTCACCATCGAATCATGCCTGAATCAGAGCCAGTCCGGCACGTTTGAGTGGGAGGTCCTGGTTTTTGACAATGCCAGCGAGGACGACACGGCAACGAAAATCGCGCTGTTCAACCACCCCCGGATCCGGTATGAAAAAATCGGCACACCTTTATGCATGGCGGATTCATGGGAAACCGCCATCGGCCTGGCGCGGGGCGAATATATCGTCCTGGTGGGCGCGGATGATGCCCTGCTGCCCGGCTGCCTGGCCACGCTGGAGGTGATCCTGCGACAACACCCTGGACAGGTGGTGAGCTGGGCCACCGCCGGTTACCACTGGCCTTCGAGCGGCGAGGTGCAGAAGCGCAACATCCTTCAGATCCCCCTTGGGCAAACCCTGCGGAGGCTGAATTCTGCCTCGGTGTTGAAAGCTGTCCTGCAGTTTCGCATCGGCTATGAGATGCTGCCAACTTTTTATAACAGTTGCATCCCCCGGACGCTGATCGAAGAGGCCCGCCGGGCCACGGGACGGGCCATCCATGCCAGCGCGCCGGACATCAGCAGCGGCATGATGTTTGCCAGCCTGACCAAAAGTTACCTTTATTTGAACTTCCCCTTGTCCGTCGCCGCGACCTCCGGTGCCAGTAACGGTGCCTCCATCCTTAAAATGCGCGATGTCGGCATCACCGCTGAGACGAAGGCCGCCCGCGAGTTTTTAGAGTTGAGCGCCAAGGCGCAGATGAGCTTTCATGAAAGCCTGCCCCAGGTCCCCCTGCTGGCGGTGCAGATTGCGGATGCCTTCATCCGGGCCTGGTCCTCGCTCGGCCGGGACCCCGTCGGCAAGGTCAACATGAAGGCGTTCAAACAAAACTGTTACGCTGAACTGGGTTACTCCAGCGAGCCAGTGAAGAGCGAATGGGCAGGCATCCTGGCAAGCTACTTCAAGCAAACCACGCCTGTCGAAATTGCTCCGGCGGGGAAGCAGCATCTGCGGCTGGGTTACAATATAAAGAGACAGGTCATGCATCTCGATATGTCTAACTGGGGCATTAAGGATGCCTGCCAGGCCGCAGCTTTCAGTGACAAGCTGGTTAATCCCCTGGCCATCGTAGGGGATCTGGAAGCCATGCCCCCCGCACGCTTGAGTTTAGGGAGGAAGATTAAACGGGTGACTAGGCTCTTGTGGGATGGAGAAGGTGAGAGTTAATTTCCAGTCCTGATGAACTGTTGCAGAATCAAAATGGCTGATTTAAATATAATCAGATTTGTATGCTTGTTGAGCCTGCCTGACATGCGCCATTAGCTTGGTCAGCACGGTTATTCCCAGTCATGTCGTCCTCCCCCTTATCGAGTAAGTTGACATTGGTCGTTCCGACACGGAACCGGCCGGGCATGTTGGACCGTCTTTTGAAATACTGGGAGATGAGCATGCCGCCACTGCCCATCATCGTGGCTGACTCCAGTGAAGCCAGTCCCATGGCGGTCAACAAGGCCCTATGCGCTGAAACGAAAAAGCATGACATCAGTCATCATGCCTTCGACGGTGAAATTGCCTTCATCGAAAAGGTAGCCCGTGCTGTCGAGCTGGTTCGCACCCCATACATGTTCCTTTGTGCAGATGATGATTTTCTGCTACCCAGCCCGTTGGCTGAGTTTCTAGCCAATCTGGAGGCCGCCCCCGACATCGTCTGCGTTCAGGGGCTCTCCGTATTTTTTCGGCCAGCCATCTCGGTCGGCTACAATGACCGGCTGCTGCTGGATGTGCATAGCGGCTACCGGCTCGACCAGTCGACGGCGACAGAGCGGCTAAATGCTCATCTGGGACATTACCGGGCGCTCATTTACAGCCTGCGCCGGACGTCTGAATTCCTGGAGGATGTGCGGCTGGTGGTCCCGCTTCAGGATCAGTTGATGCTCATGGAATTGGCACTCGGCTCCCTGGATGCAATCCGGGGTAAGATTAGCCGGCCTGAGAAGGTGATGACAATGATCGAAAGCCATCCCGGCGGAGCCTATCACAAACACAAGAAAGTGACCTACTGGAACCAGGTCATTTTTGCCCCCGATTTCTCCCATTGGCTGGGCATCTACATCCAGATCATCGCCTCACAGTTGGAGCGTTTTTCAGGGCTGCGTGGTGAGGCCGCCGAGGAGGAGGTGCGCCGCTCTCTCGTTGCCTTCAGCCAGGAGCACTTCACCATGCGCGCCCCCAAAATAGATAACAAGGCGAAGTTTTTCAATCTGCCTGTCGTGGGTCCCGTGATAAAGAAAGCCTGGTTGAAGGCGGCCAAACTGTATGACTACTGCCGCTTGATGAACAAGCACGGTCAGGCCCTCAAGGCGGAGGATTTCAGGGACTTGATCAAATATCTTGAGAAGCACATTGGCTACGCGCCTGACAAGTCCATCATCCGCTGATGGCACTGGCGCGGGCTAGCGCCGTGCCAGGGCAGAATCACTCTTCAACATCTTCGGCCATCTCTGATTCCTCCCATCTCAAAAACCGGATTTTTTCAGCTTCCGCGCTGAGCCTGCTGGATCAATGCGTCAAGGTGGCGACTGCCCTGGTGGTGTCTCCCTTCATCATCAACGGGCTGGGATTTAACAACTACGGAGCCTGGCTGCTGGCTACTTCCTTTGCAGGGTATCTGGAGTTTCTGGACCTGGGCTTCAGCACCGCCGCCGTGCGATCCTATTCCCGGGCGATCGGGACCAACAATACAGGCCAGCTCAGGGGGCTTTTTGAGTTCCTGCAGAAACATTACCTCCGCCTTGGTGTAGCGGTGATCGGACTTGGCGGCCTGCTGCTATTGGGAGCCCTGTCTTTCAACCCAGGGCTGGCGGTTCCCAGTGTCACGTTGATGACGGCGCTTTTGATCGTGTTGAACGGGATCGTGTTTTCGTTTAGGGCGCGGGCAACCTTGTTAAAAGCCCGGCTGGAATATGGCAAGATCATCGGGACCGGACTGGCGCGGCTGCTTGTGTTTACCGGTGTCGTCGTCTGGTGGGGGGAGGAGGGAGTCACTTTGTGGAAGCTCATCGGGCTCCAAGTGATGCTTCAAATTCTGGAGCAGGTGGCGGTCTATTTCTGGGCCGGACCGCTGGTTCCCAAGGCCAGCGGCGCGGAATTTTCCAAGCAGGACCGTTCCATTTTTTTAAGTTTCGCCAAAGACGTGGCTTTGTCAGGGGTGACCACCGCTCTGCGCCATCGCATTGATGTCCAGTTGCTCGGCTGGTATGTCTCCATGGCCAGCATCTCGCATTATTCGATTGGGTCCCGCCTGCCCTCGTTGTTTTTTGACATGGTGAACTCCGTTTTCGGGGGGCATCTTATGGCTGGCTTTACCCAAATGGTGGCGACGAACGATCCCGCACGGGTGCAGAACGCCTTATTTCGCATGCTGCGATTAAGCGGGGTCGCCGCAGTCACGGGAGGCACTGGCATCTGCGTTTTCGGCCCTGTGTTTATCGAGTGCTGGCTGGGAACCCATCTGGCGGCCACGACACCTGTGCTTCAGATGCTGACGCTCGGGGCTGCCGTCACCGCCCTACACTACCCAGTCATCTCCTTTCTTGGGGCCATCAATGCCTGGGGGACAGTTGTCCGAATGTCCGTGATTTCGGCCGCACTCAACTTCATTTGCAGTTGGATCCTGGTTCAGCAGATGGGGACCATGGGCGTGGTATGGGGCACTTTCGGAGAGCAACTCGCTTGGAGTCTTTTGCTCTGGCCGGTGATGATCGCCAAAGAAACCGACATCCCGCTATGGAAGTATGTTCGTGTCGTGTTTTTCGAAAGTGCGCTGCCTCTGACTTTGACGACCGTGCCCCTGTGCTTGGCATTGCGACATTGGATGCAGCCAGACAGTTTCCTGGACCTGGCTCTATGCACCTCGGTGGTCGGCGTCCATGCGGCCGCCGCTTGCTGCGTTCTGGATGTGGAAACCCGTGATCTGGTCATGCGCAAGCTGGGGATCCGAAAATAGGAAGATCTACCGGACGGCCCGCACCTGCTGCTGCAGACCCTCCAGAATCTCAAACAGCGGCTGGTTGACGCGGTCGATCTGGTAGCTGGCCATCTTTTCCTTCACGCTGGCGGGCAACCCCCAGGTGCCCAACTCCCATTGCTGGAGGAAATCCTCCAGGACACCGGCAATCTGCGCGGCATCAGTCTGGTCCGCAACAGGCAGCCCGCAGTCTTTTAGCACGCGGGAGACAGCGCTGGCAGGTTCAGTAATGCCCAGAACGGGCTTTTGAAAGGCGAAGTATTCGATCAGTTTTGAGGGAAGGAAAATGCCCTCGCACCCTAAGGTGTCAATCATCACCGGGAGATCGCATTCATCAAGAAGGCGGTGACATTCCGACAGAGACACGGAGGGCTCAAATGATACCAAGCCTGCCAGTCCAAGGCTTTGGGCCATTCCTCGATAATTTTCGTTCTCGCCACCTAACAGAGTCAGGCTCAGTCGTCCTTCTAGAGAACGCTTATTGTGCAGCACCCGCAGCGCTTTAAACAAAGTCTCTGGAGTGCGCTGGCCTGGATAAAAAGCCCCGGCGTGGAGTAGGCGCAGGGGACCGGAACTTGGGCCATGGATGGGATTTGGTGCAGACACTTCCTTAGCGTAGCCGTGAGGAATGATATTGATCTTTTTTTGCCACGCCTCGGGATACTGGCGCATGACAACATCGGCGGTTTTTTGGGTTACAAAGACCACTTTGTCGGCATCCCGAAGGATTCTTCTCTCAAAAATTTTGGCCAAGCATCTGGCAAGTGGAGCCTTCAAATGCATGCTCCAAGGGTCGCTGAAGTGGGCGACCCAAGGCAGGCCGGTGGTACGTTTCAATCGCCAGCCGCAGACGTTGCTGACGTGCTTCTGCGCACGGGAATAGATGATGGAAGGATTTTCAGCCAGATGCCGCCGCCCCCTCCGGTATGACGAAGGCAACCACATCATGTAGCTCTCCGGCAGAAATGTTCGCTCCATGGCCTGCAAGGCCACACCACCAACTCTGGGAAACTTGGCTTTGAACCAAGCGTCATAGCTGACAGTGCGCAAGACCTTGATCGCCGAGGGCAGTGCATCCAACAACGCGCTGTCGTATTGCTGCTTGGTGTGTTTGAATTCGTGAGACGAAGTCAGAACTGTAACTTGGAAGCCTGCCCGGTGCAAGGACACCGCGTTGAGATACACCAGATAAGATTCCGGCCCGACCACAGGGGGGAAATTATGCGAAACGAGCAGCACCTGCGGATTTTGTCGCCAAGTTGGGTGGGAAATCATGGGTGGTATGTGGGAAGTGTGCAAGGTTCGTGCGTGAACCGTGATTCTTCAAAAAGAGCGGAGAATGCGGTCATGCATCTCCTTTCTCCACAGACATCATGAAATCAGGACATGCAAAGTTTATTCTGCAACGGATCCGATCAGGGTTTTGAGGTGCTGTAGATTTTTTGGCCAGGGGCAAAACCAAAAGCACCTACGCGCTCCATGAGTCAAAAAACCATACTCAATGGCTCCTGACAATTGAACTAACTTCGCGGATGAACCGAAAGAGTTGAGGTCGTGTCAAGGGATTGAGGTGGACCCCATCTTTCGGCCAGGTTTCTGGGGCAGCAGCCCTGCGCGCAGAAGAGTAACGAGTAAAACGTCCTGCCGCCATTGCTTGCCAGCCTGGAACTCAAAGTTGCCGTGGTGAGCATTGATGCCGTGGCCGGGCATCCCGAAGTGGCCCGCACCCTGCATGAGGCGCAGGCCGATTACATCCTGGCCTTGAAGAAGAACGAGAAAACAACCTTTACCATGGTGGCCACCTACTTCCGGGGCTTGAGCGGGCAGGACGGACGGCTGCCTGCCCTCTGGTCACCTGCGTCCCGCTGCATCCCGGCGAGGACGTGCCCATCAGCGGGCCGGCGGAGGTCTCCGTGCACCGCACCTCAGAACTCAGCCACGGGCGCTACGAGGAGCGTGAGGTGCTGGCCTGTGCGGTCAATAATAAGTGGTTCCCAAAGAACTTCCTGTGGTATGGACTGCGCAGCGCGTTATACGTCATCCGCCGCAGCATGCGTCTAGGGCACGATGGGGAGAACTCCGACCCATGAGGTGCATTACTACCTGAGCAGCTTGCCGCCGGATGCCGCGAAGCTCGGCGGCCACATCCGGGCGCACTGGGCCATCGAGAACCAGTGCCACCATGTCCTGGACACCACCTTCCGCGAGGATGAGAGCCAGATGCGGGATGTGCCAGCTGCGCACAACCTGAGCCTGATGCGGAAGTTTGCAATGAAACTGCTCATGGACCACTCGCTGAAAGGCAGCCTGCGATCCAAACGCCAGAGGGCCGTCTTGTCCCCAGAATTTCGCTCTCAATTGATCCAAGCTTTGTTTCCCCATTTTTAATGCGTAAGCCCTGGACCTGCACACCTGCTGCCGAAACATCTCGACAACTCGCCCCGTTATCATTCTCTTACACTGACGCATGAAACTGACCTACTTCCTCGCCCTGACTCTCGCGGCCTCCTTTGCCAATGCTGAAAACTGGCCCAACTGGCGCGGGCCGGCCATGGACGGCTCCAGCCCAGAGAAAAACTTTCCCGCCAAATTCAGCAAAACCGAAGGGGTCAAATGGTCCGTGGATGTTCCGGCCATCTCCGCCTCCGTGCCGGTGGTCTGGGGGGACAAGGTCTTCCTGACCGCGCCCATCGTGGACAAGCAGCAGCTGGTCGGTCTTTGCTATGATGCCAAAACCGGCAAGGAACTCTGGCGCAAGGTCGTCTCCGAAGGCGGTCTGCAGTGGGATAACAAGAGCAACCTGGCCAGCCCCTCCCCCGTCACCGATGGCGAGCGCGTCATCTTCCTCTTTGCCGATGCCGTTGCCGCCAGTTTTGATCTGGCTGGTAACCTCCAGTGGAAGCGCGACTTCAAAGAAACTCACGGTGCCTTCGCCACCCAGTGGACCTACGGCAGCAGCCCCATGCTGGACGGTGGCAAGCTCTACATCCAGGTCCTCCAGCGGGATGAACCCTTCGAATTCCAGGGTTTCCCCAAAGGTACCCCTGGCAAGGACATGACCAGCTACATCCTCGCCGTGGACCCCGCCACGGGCAAGGATGTCTGGAAGCAGCTCCGCAAAACCCCGGCCGAGGTCGAGTCCCTGGAAGCCTTCAGCTCCCCTGTCTTTGCCGACCATGACGGCAAGCGCATCATGCTCATCTCCGGCGGTGACACCCTGACCCTGCACGATGCCGCCACCGGCAGCGAATACGCCCGCCTCACCACCTGGAACCTGGCCGGGGAAGGGTATAACAAATTCTTCCGTCTTGTCCCGTCCCCAGTTGTTGGCGAAGGTATCGCCCTCGTCTGCGCCCCGAAAAATTCCCCTGTCTTCGCCATGCCTCTGGACAGCAAAGGCAACGAAATCAAACCCCTCTGGGCCAGCGATCCCAAAGAAGTCACCACCGACGTCTCTACTCCCGCGTTTTATGAAGGCAGCTTCTACGTCCTGGACAGCGGCCGCCGCACGGTCAGCCGCGTGGAACCAAAGACCGGTAAGGTCATCTGGACGGGCGAAACGGGCAGCAAAGCCAAGTTTGAAAGCAGCCCCACTGTGGTGGACGGCAAAATCTACATGACCAACTTCTGGGGCGACGTTTACGTGGTCAAAGCCGGTGGCGACAAGTTTGAGCTTCTGAGCGTCAACGAAATGGGCAACGGCAGCAAACCCAACGGCGACGCCGCAAGCTGCCGCAGCAGCATTGCCGCCGCCAACGGCTGCCTCTTCATTCGCACCCAGGACAAGCTGTACTGCGTTGGCCAGTAAATCTGTTTAGCCGGGCAGGGAAGGGGAAGTGTTTCGGGTCCTTCTCACACACTCCTTACAACCCTCTTACCCGGCCCTGACCCAACCTGCCTGCACAACCGCCAGGGTATTTGCAGATGGATGATCCTCTGCGGTGTCCATCCCTTCAATGCAGGTTGTCTTCTGGCTGTTGGTAACCTTCCATAATACATCAGGGCGGACCGAGTGGTCCGCCCTGAATGTTATGCGACAGGTCACTTCTCAACGTCTCTGGTTATACCCGGGTGTCACAAGCCACCGCCGTTGGGCTAGTAGCTGAGCACACTATTCCGCCAGCCATGCCTACCAACAGCACACCATTGCCAGTAACTGGCACCCTTTCATTTGACCAAATTTCGCAGCACTTTACCCAAAATGATGACCATCAGTTGCGGGTGCAGAACAACCAGCTTGTGGCCAAGCTCGCCAACGAAGGCACCCTGGGTGTCCTTTGGAGAAATGGCCAGTTCAATCAGGCTGAGCAAGTGCTCAAAGACGCCTTTCAACGCACCACCGGCGTCCAGCCATCCCCCGCCATCGAGCCCCTGATCCGCGAAGCCGTCCGGCCAGGGGCCAAATCCGTCAACCAAATCATGGGTGATATCCAGACTGAATGGAGCAATCAGCTTCAGCAGACCTATGGCCAGAGCTCCCTCAACCTTGCCTCTCCCACCTTAAAGGCCAGCTTGGATAAGGCCATCTCTAAAAGCCTGGAATCAGCCACCACCCAAGCCTCCAATCAGAACGTCCTGTTTAGCGACCCGCAGGCACAGCACCTCGCTGCCTCGATGGATGCCAATATACAGGGAATCCTCAATGCGGGCTCTCCCGCCGCCGCCATCCAGGCAGCCCAGCAGGCATTGGCCACTCCAGATGCCTCGCACCACATCGGCGGCAGCGTGTTCCATGCCCTCAACACCCGAGGAGACGTCCAGGTGGCTGATTACAAGGTCCTCATGGACCAGCTCATGACTGCGGAGCTGGGGCATCCTGCCACCAAGAATGACACCATGTTCAGACAAGATTCACTGGCCACAGAGTTTGCCCGGGAGTGTCTCACCACTTTGGCAGATCCCTACTTTCAGGCCGTCCAGCAGGATGCGGGCCGGCTTCATGCCCATCTGGCAGGTGGTGCGGTGCAGACCCAGGCTCAGAATGCTTCGGCGCTCCTGAAATCCATGGATGACAACGCCCAGCTTCTCCAGGATGTGCGCCCTTTGTTGCAGAGCATCCATCAGGCTGCCCAGGCAAATCCTCTCCTTGGCAATGCCGGTGCCGACAAAGCCGTGACCAACATTCTTTGTTTGCGCTGCACCAACAACCAGCTCACGGCAACTTACACCCAGTCTATGGCGCAAAGTGTGGGCTCTCAAAAAGCCGCAGACAAAGGCCTTGTCCTGAGTGTCCAGGCCGCAAACTCCTTCGTTTCCACCGCTGGTGATCCCGGCGGGGCAAATCACCAGATTCCGGTCAGCACCCCTATTGATAATGTCGTCAATGAAATGCGTGCAGCCGGTGCCTACAATCAATGGCAGGGCACTCTGGACAAGATTCGTGGCCCTGTCTCACCGGTTATTGCCGTCGCTGTTCCAGTTGCCCCTGTGGCTGTTCCAGTTGCCCCTGTGGCGGTTCCAGTTGCCCCGGTGGCGGTTCCAGTTGCCCCGGTGGCGGTTCCAGTTGCCCCGGTGGCAGTTTCTGTGTCTGCTCCGCGCCCTCCTTCATCTCTGGATGTGGCCGCTTATGACTCTTCACCTGAGATCGTATCCGTGTCAGCTCCGCAGCCTGGCAAAACTCAAACACGGGCGGCTCTCATGGCTGAGGATGAAAACCCGATGGAAGCGTCCTTGCGCCGGCGTGATATGCTCAATGATCTGGATGATGAAATGGACGCCATTTCTGCCAGAGCGGATACTGGTCCGTCGGTGAAAGATGATTTCAAAAGTGAGTATATGAAGGCCAAGGAGCAGCTTAAAAGCCCCTCGCTGGACACGACACCGAAACTGGAACGCTCGACATCATCACAGACACTTTAAACACGACGGCAATGGCAGCCTAACCCACCATCTCCAGGAAGATCTCCTCCAGTCTCAGGCCCTGCTTCTCCTGGGCCGCATGCAGCTCCTTCAGTGTGCCGACGAAGAGCAGCTTTCCCCGGTGGATGATGCCGATGCGGTCCGCCACTTCTTCCGCAATGTTCAGCAGGTGGGTGCTCATCAGCACTGTCGCTCCCGTTTGTGTCTGGCGCTTCAGTTCCTCCTTCACCACCCGTGCATGGATGGGGTCCAGGCCCACCATCGGCTCATCAATCACGAAGACCTTCGGCTCATGCAGAAGCGCGCTCGCAATGGCCAGCCGCTGCCGCGTGCCATGGCTGAGGTTTTCAATGCGCTGGCCGCAGTGCTCATGCAGGCCAAACTGGGTAAACAAAGCCTTCGTCCTCGCCGCCGCATGGGCGATATCCATTTCAAACAGCTCCGCAATGAAGTGCATGAACTCCGGCGCGCTGAGCTTTTCGTAAAACACTGCCACATCTGGTACATATCCCAGCAGGGACTTGGCCTTCATCGGCTCTTTCTGGATATCAATGCCGCAGATGCGCACCCGTCCGCTCATCGGTTTCATGAGGCCCGTCAGCAGCCGGATGGCGGTGGTCTTGCCAGCGCCATTGGGGCCTAGGAAAGCAAAGAGTTCTCCCGGCCGGATCTCCAGCGACAGGCTGTCCAGCGCCTTCAGGTCGCCATAGTTCATCGTCAGGTCTTCGATCTGGATCATGGAGGTTATACACTTTTCCGCCGTCGCCGTTCAGTCTTCGCTTAACCACGGATACTTCATCCGCCGTCAAAAAAACTTATCCTGCCATTCTTTGTTCGTCATTACCCATTTTCCCGTTATTTTCAGTCACCCGATCTCCTCTTTATGGCACTCCGCCATGAAGCGCCTTCTTATTCATCATCATGTCTTCAGACCTTCCGCCCCTTCGCAGCCCCCTGGATCTTGAGCGTGTGCTTGAGTTTGAATTTGTACGTGCCACGGAAAATGCGGCGCTGAATGCCATTCACTGGCTGGGACGTGGGGAAAAAGAGCTGGCGGATGCTGCGGCGTGCAATGCCATTTATGGTGTCTTTGACATCCTGGACATCCGGGGAGAGGTCATCATCGGGGAAGGCATCAAGGATGACTCTCCGGGCATTTTGGTGGGGGAGCATCTGGGCACCTGGAAACCCGGCAGCCCGCGCTTTGACATCGCCCTGGACCCGATTGACGGCACCACCAACATTGCCAAAGGCACGCCTAACAGCATCTCGGTCATCGCTGCCGCCCAGAAGCCGGATGGTGCGCCGACTGCCATGATGAACATCCCCAGCTTTTACAGCCACAAGCTGGCCTATGGCCCGGCGGTGAAGCGTGCGCTGAAGGAGAAAGGCGACCGCAATTTTTTGGACATGCCTTTGAAGGAGGTCATCGAATTCATCGCCGACGCCCTGGGAAAAAAAGTCCGCGATGTGGTCGTGGTGACCATGGACCGGCCACGCCATGCGCAGATCGTCAAAGAAGTGCGAGACTGCGGTGCCGCCCTGCGGATGATCACGGACGGGGACATCGCCGCTGCCGTGGCTCCCTCCCTGCCGGAAAGCGGCGTGGACATGTATGTGGGCATGGGCGGCAGCCCGGAGGCCGTGCTGGCCGCTGCAGCGCTGAAGTGTCTGGGCGGTGACATGGACGTGCGCATGTGGTTTCACAATGAGGAGCACCGGGCCGAGGTGGCGGCGAGTACCAGCGAGGAGGAGATGAACCGCACCTACCGCAGTGACGACCTGATCATTGGTGAAAGCGCGCTGTTTTGCGCCACCGGCATCAGCGACAGCCCGCTGCTGCCGGGAGTGAAGATCATCGGTCATCGCATTGAGACGCACAGCATCCTCATGCGCTCACGCAGCGGTACGATCCGGCACATTCATGCGAGCCATGATCTGGATCGCAAGGTGGTGCCTTTGAGGGAGTAGTTGGGGGCGGTGGATTCCAAGGTGTGAGGCCGTCCCGGCCTCATGTTGAGGGCAGGATGCCCTCACTCCTTGTTAGCCAAACCAGCGCGCATGGCTTCGAGCGGAGCCGTGTGGCCGGGGAACCAGTGCTCAAAGGAGATGGCACCCTGGTGCAGGAGAAGGCACATGCCATCGGCATGGCGGGCACCGGCGGTGGTGGCGGCCTGGATGAGCTCGGTGGGGCCGCTGGCGCGATAGACCATGTCGTAAACGCAATGGCGGGCTTCGAGGCAGCCGTCCGGCAGCAGCTTTTCATCCTCCGGTTTCATGCCGAGGGAGGTGGCATTGACAATGAGGTCCACGTTGGCCAGTTGTTCGGCCAGATCGTCATGAACGAGGGTGCAGATTTGCAGTGTTGTCTTGGATTCCGGTAGCGATTCCAGCTCCTGCATGAGTGGAGCCAGCTTGGATTGGGTGCGGGTGGCCAGGAGCAGGTGTCTGCATCCGGCCAGGACACTTTGCACCGCAACGGCGCGGCCTGCGCCGCCGCCGGCACCAAGGATCAAAATGCGAAGATCCTTCACTTCCGCACCGAAGGCTTCCTTCACACTGCGGAGGAAACCGGGCCCGTCGGTGTTGTAGCCGTGCATCTTTCCATCACGAATGGCCAGGGTGTTCACTGCGCCCAGACGGCGGGCCAGCGGGTCCACATGATCCACCACATCCAGCGCTTCAAACTTATGCGGAATGGTGATGTTGGCACCGTGAAAACCGTGCTGGATGAAAAGGCCAAACGCCTCCTTTACACTGCCAACCGGCACCTGCACGCGCACATACTGGGCGCCCAGCCCGCAGGTTTGGAGCGCCGGGTTATGCATCTGGGGGGACTTGGAATGCCCGATGGGATCCCCGATGACAGCCAGCTTTGCAGGCGGGTTCAAGGAAGGAGCCACATCGGCCCAATGACGAAGCTGGTCGAAGGTGTAAAAGAAAGCCACGGAGGAGACAGGTGAGGCGGGCACTTTTGTCCGGGCGGATCAAGAGTGCCAGTGCAATCCCAAAGGCGGCATCAGGCCAGCGCCCTGCCCTTGGTTTCCGGGGCGAACCAGACGAGCACCATGCCGACGAGGTAAATGGCGCAAAGGGCGGAATAGGCATTCGCGGAGGTGCCGAAGGCGTGGACGAGGTTGGCGATCTGAAGTCCGCCGATGGCGGCGATGATGCGGCCGACGTTGAAGCAGAAACCCTGGCCGGTGGCGCGCACACTGGTGGGGAACAGCTCTGGCAGATACAACGGGAAGAAACCGTAGAAGCTGGCGGTGATCCCGCCCATCAGGAAGGCGGAGGTGAAGAACCAGTAGTTGATGGTGTCGTTGGTCTGATAGAACAGAAGCGCTGCGCCGAGGGCGGAGATGCACATGACCAGATAGGTGATGCGGCGGTTCAGCATGTTGGCCAGGAAGGGGGCGAACATGGCGAAGAGGATGGCCCCCACGGAGGTGGAAATCTGGGTGTATTGGGCGACGTTGGTCCAGCCGTTGGGAGCCAGCTCAGTGGACCACTTGGCGGACTGCTGGGCGGCACCCCAGGTGCCCAGCAGGGCGATCCCGGCCAGGGTTGCACCGATGAGGAGGTTCTTGCCGATGGTGAGCTGGCTTTCGCGGGTGATGCTGTTGGCGGCCTGGGCACGCTGCAGATAGCGGCGCACGGGCAGCAGGTAACCCCAGACCACAACGGCAAAACCGACGACGGTAATCACGACCGCCATAAGGGAAGTCACGCCGGCCTCGATGCCCATGGGCGACCAGGACCAGATGATGCCGAGTGCGACGACGGCACCAATGAGCACGCCTTTAAGATCGGGGGTGCTCCAGAAGGAAGTCTTGCCAGCGGCTTTTTCATCCTCCCATTTGTCAGACTCGGGCACAAAGATCCGGATGAGGAAGATGATGCCAGCAGGCAGGGCACCGATGATCATGAGGAAGCGCCAGGCCTGGTTTTTCAAAAGATAGCCAGCCATAGATTCAGAGCCGCCCATGGCCAGGATCCATTCGCGCATGGTATCAATGAAGGTGTTCATGCCGAGGCTGAGCGCGGCGACGAGGAGGTAGCCGAAGTTGGCCGCTGCACCGATGGCCCCGGCCACCAGAGCGCGGTTGCCTTTGGTCCAGAGTTCATTCACCAGGGCCACTCCCAAGGCCCACTCGCCGCCCATGCCGAGGGAGGCGATGAAGCGCAGGATGGCCACGTGCCAGGCCTCGGTGGCGAAGCCGCACAGACCGGTGAAGATGGCATAGGTGAAGATGGAAAGGGACATGGCCTTGACGCGGCCGATGCGGTCGCCGAGCCAGCCAAAGAAGACGCCGCCAGTGGCTGCGCCAACGAGGAAGGTGGCAATGATGACGCTGAACCAGCGGTCCAGATGGCCGGACATGGCCTCCGGTGCGACGGTGGAAGCCAGCAGGTCCTGAAGCGCGGGTTTGCCGATCAGCGGAAACAGCCCCATCTCGAATCCGTCAAACATCCAGCCTAAAAAGGCGGCAATGAGTGCCATGTTGCGACCGGTGGAGGAGGGAGCTTTGGGAGAAGACATGTGGCGTGGATCGGGAGAATGACTGAAAAACCGCAAAAGCGGTTAAAAAG
Source organism: Prosthecobacter sp. SYSU 5D2 (assembly GCF_039655865.1). Classification (NCBI taxonomy): domain Bacteria; kingdom Pseudomonadati; phylum Verrucomicrobiota; class Verrucomicrobiia; order Verrucomicrobiales; family Verrucomicrobiaceae; genus Prosthecobacter; species Prosthecobacter sp. SYSU 5D2. The sequence goes on from NZ_JBBYXL010000010.1 coordinate 187,111, forward strand.
AACGCAACCAGAAGGGACATTCTTCAAGGAGATGCAACGGCCTGGGAAGAACAAAATGCGATTTGTTTGTGACGCCGAAGAGGATCAGGGATCGCCTTTAGGTTCGGCAGGCTTTTCCTGAGGGGGCGGTTTGGGGGTGCGCAGGTCCCTGAGAGTCGCACCCGGTGGCAGCAATACGCGGCCATATTTGGAAACGGCCACGCGCTGGGCCAGGTAGATGCCGGTGTGGCCGCTGCACAGGTAGGCGATGAAACAGGCCACGGCGATGTACACGCCGTTGGCTGCGCCGAAGAGCTCGATGCCCATGATGGTGCAGGCCAGCGGGGTGTTGGTGGCTCCGGCAAAGATGGCGACAAAACCCAGGGCGGCGAAGAGGTCCAACGGAGCGCCGAGGAGTCCGGCGAGGGCATTGCCCAAAGCACCGCCGATGAAGAAAAGAGGTGTCACCTCCCCGCCTTTAAAACCTGCGCTTAATGTCACCACCGTGAAGACCAGCTTCCACCACCAGGCGGTGGGATGCACCTCCTGGGTGGTGAAGAGGGAGGCGATAGTGACATGCTCAGGATCTGGCGAGGTGACGCCAAGGCCGAGATACTGGGTGGTGCCCAGGGCATAGACGAGGCCGATGACGAGCACTCCACCAATGGCAGGCCGCAATGGTGCATAAGGGCAGATTTTTTTATAGCCTGCCGAGGCGGCATGAGACAGTTCGGAGAACAGATAACTGGCCATGCCAAAAGCCACCGCCGCCAGGGCCACCTTGGCCAGCATCACTGCCTCCAGGTGGAAGAAGTGTGTGGGCACCATGCCATCACTCATGTAGCCCACATTGTAAAGCGTGTGGCCCACACCCCAGGCGTGGCAGGTCCAGTCGCCAATCATGGCGGAGGCCAGGCAGGCAGTGAGGGCATCATAACGCATCTGGCCGATGGCGAGCACCTCCAGGGCAAAGACGGCTCCGGCCAGCGGTGTGCCAAACACCGCGCCAAAACCTGCGGCGATGCCGCCCATGAGAAGGATGCGCACGGCGTGTGCCTCCAGCCGGAAAAGCCGCGCCACACTGCTGGCGATGCTTCCGCCCATTTGCACGGCAGTGCCCTCTCGTCCAGCGGAGCCACCGAAGAGATGGGTGATGACGGTGCTGATGAGGATGAGCGGGGCCATCCGCTTCGGCACGCCGCAGCCCGGCTGGTGGATCTCCTCCATGATGAGGTTGTTGCCGCCTTCCGCCGGCTTGCCAAACCAGTGATAAGCATACCCCACGACGACGCCGGCGACGGGCAGCAGGAAAAGCAGCCAGGGATTGGCAAAGCGGGTCTCCGTCGCCCGGTCCAGGCTCCATAAAAAAAGAGCGCAGGCGGAGCCCACCGCCACGGCCATGGGCCCGATGACGGCCAGCCACTTCAGTCCTGCCCAGGCCTGCTGGAGGAGCTCTTGGAGGTAGTGGCGGGGTGACATTCCGGGCGGCTGCTTTTCGCCGCCATGCCTACGCTTCGTTTTCCAGATAGTCCAGCGCCTTGGTCAGGCTGGACTGGGTGAGGAAGTGGTTCAGCCGGGCGGGCAGCTGCGGCTTCAGGCGGGTGTGCTCGGCGGCCAGGGCTTCAGAGACGCGTTGCAGTTCAGCCAGGTGGGCGGCCGGGTCGCGATCACGAAAGGCGTGGTCGGCGATGGTCTCCAGCCGCTGGCGGAGGAGAATCTGGAGGGTGGAAAATTTTGGATTCACAACGATTTGTCCATGAGCAGAGAGGCGGCGCGCCGCGGCTGCGGGTGGTAGCCATTCATGCCGGCACGGATCTTCTTAGCATGTTCCACACAGGTTTCCGCTTTTTGAAAATCTCCAGAGGCTTTGTACACGGCACTGAGGTTGATGTAGGTTTGGGAAAGGTCGGCTTGGTCGGTGGCATCATTGGCCAGATTCTGCCGGATGCTGAGCGCATGTTCATGCATCTTCTGAGCATTCTCCACATCCAAGTTGGTATAATAAAGCACGCCGAGGTTGTTATAGACGCTGGCCACACGGGCGCTGTGGCTGCCGTCGGAGAGCAGAAAGAGGTCAAGCGCCTCGTTGTAATACTGCTCAGCCTTGGCGTAGTCGCGCAACTGCTTGAAGATCATGGCCAGATTGTTCTTGATCGTGGCCACTTTGTCACTGTCGGCGACTCCCCCTCGCACGGCCACATCGAGCGCCTTTTGATAGTGCTCCGCAGCCTGGTCCATGCGGCCCCAGCGGTCATAAAGATGGGCGATGAGGGACAGGATGCCCGTCAGCAGCTCCGCGTCCGGCTTGCGTGGCTCCAGGGCGCGTTGCAGCGCCTCACGGTAAAGAGATTCCGCCTTCCGAAAGTCCCCCTCCTTTTGGCGCAGGTCCGCCAGCACGCTGATCTGCTCCACAAGCAGGCCGATGCGCGTTGCATCGCGGTAGGCCGCGCGCCGCGCCTCCTCGACGCTGCGGGAGGCGGCGGCAATCAGGCGCTCCAGGTTGGGGTCCACAAAAGTGAAGTTGGTTAGGCCGCAGTTAGAGGTCAGCTCGCGTCGCGGTAGGACTGGGCCAGGTTGGCGATCTGATTGCGGGCCTCGGCCATCATGTCACGGGACACGCCTGCATTTTCATACCAGTGCGTGTAGGCATGGTTGTCAAACATGATGTCAAACTGGGAGATGAGCCTCTCAAAGACAGCGGCGATGCCGGTGTGGTTGACCAGGGCCAGACCGCTGGAGGCAAACCCTTCCGGGGCGGTCTCCGCATAGCCCAGCTTCAGCCCGCCGGAGGCCGGCATGTAACTGGCATAGTTCAGCGACTTGCGGATGCTGGCCATGTTTTCATCCACATCCTTGGCCTTCACATCCCCGCGAAAGAGTGCGCTGGCGGCCAGGTAAACTCCCTGCTGCCAGTCAATGGCGGCGGTGAAATTGTCCTGCGAAAAAGTCTCGCGGGCGAGTTCGGGAAAATTCGTCCGCACCTGGCCTTCCTGGCCCAGGTTGCGCATCGGCGCAAAGCTGGCGGTCAGGAAATGGTTGCCGGGGAAGGGGACCAGATTGGTCACAAACTCGCTCAGGTCCGTGTTCAGCTTCCCGGGAAAACGCAGGGAAGCCGTCACCGAGCTGACGATGAGCGCGATGATGTTGTTGAGGTCCATGTAATTCGGGCTGCGGTTCAGCTTGGACTTGGCGATGCGGAACAGCGCCTCGTTATCCAGCAGCACCGCGCCATCCGCATGGTCAAGAATGCGCTGAAGGGTCAGGATGGCATTGTAGGGCTCCACGGCGGAATCCGAGATGAGCGGTGAAGGCACCACGGAGAAGGTGAAGATGCGCTTCTTCGGGTAGGCCTGCCGCAGACGCTCCAGGATGAGCGAGCCGAGGCCAGAGCCGGAGCCGCCGCCGATGGAGTGCGTCATCAGAAAACCCTGCAGGCCTTTGGTTTTTTCCACGGCGCTGTCAATGACGTTCATGATCTGGTCAATGACCCGGTCTCCCTCCACATGGTAACCGCGCGCCCAGTTGTTGGCCGCGCCCGGGATCTTGCGGACGATGCTGCTTTCATCAAAAAGCTGGGACATGTCTCCGCCCTCAATACGGGCGATGACGCCCGGCTCCAGGTCCACCAGGACGGCGCGGGGGACGTATTTGCCATCCCGCACCTTGTGGAAGAAAACCTCCATGTTGCTGTTGGCGGCGGCATTGCTGCCTTCCTTGAGGGTGCCTGCCTCGGTGAGGCCGTGCTCGCGCAGGGCAAGCCTCCAAAAGCTGTCTGCAATCTGGTTGCCGCACTGTCCGACGTGAATGCTCAGGATCTCTCTCACTGTTTGTCCTCCGGGATGGTTCTTGGAATCATTTAGCTTTTAAGCGGGTGCAGGTGGAAAATCAGCGGCGGCGGTCCACCAGGTCGCGCAGGCTCATGGAGCTGCGGGGATCCTCCATGCTGCTGGAGCGGGCGACGGTCTCGCCCGCAGTGTCCTGCACCTTCGCCTTGGCACCGCTTTCCTCAGCCACCTGGTAGCTCTGGATGAGCTCTTGGGCGGAGGCGCGCAGCCCGTTGATCTGCTCCTCGGTCATCCCTTCATTGAGGTACCAGTTGGCGAAGGCCTTGCGCTGCCAGAGCTTGTCAAAGTTGTGGCAGATGCGGTCCAGCACCCGGGCGATCTCGGTGTTGTTGGCCAGCAGCACCATGCTCTTGCGGTGGGAGGTGCCGGGCTGCTCCACGTATCCGATTTTAAAAGCGGTGGGAATCCAATACGTGAGCGGCAGCTTCTCCCGCATCGCGGCCAGCGCGGCATCCGCCTGCGGCTTGTCCTCCATGATGCCGCGATAAAGCACGGCCGTGCTCAGGAAGCGCCCTTCCATCGGCGAGCAGGCGGCAAAGACGGACCCATTGTCAAAGAGGGACTTGATCATCTCCTCAATGCCCATTTCCTCGAACTTGCTGCGGTCGGGCGGCGTCAGCGGGGCAAAGGCGCACATGAGGAAATGCAGGGAGGGCTGCGGGACGAGATTGGTCAGCAGCTCGCGCAGGCTGATCTCCACCGTCAGAAAGCCGCTGAAGCGCATGGAGGCGGTGATGCCCGCCAGGGCCTCCGTGATGAGCAGGTTCAGGTCATCCACCGTGGGGCTTTCGATGTTCCACTTGCGGTGCGCCAGTTCAAAGAGCGCCTCATTGTCAAAGATCAGGCAGGCATCGGCCGCACGGCGCAGCGTGTTCATGGCAAAGACCGTATTGTAAGGCTCCGTCACCACCGAGGAAACCTGTGGGGACGGCAGCACGGCGCAGCTCAGCACGGGGAATTCGGGATACTTGTCCTTCAGCGTTTCAATGAGCAGACAGCCCAGGCCGGAGCCGGAGCCGCCGCCGATGGCATGCAGCACGATGATGCCGCCGACGTTGTCACAGCGGTCGATCTCATAATCCAGCCGGCCCATGACCTCCGGCAGCACCTCACGCCCCGCACCCATGTAACCGACGGCGAAGTTGCCCCCCGCCCCTTCGGTGCGGGAAATGAGGCTGGCGGGATTAAACAGGGAGCCGCTGGTGGCCTTCACATGTTCGATGACGCTTGGCTCCAGATCCACCATGATGGCGCGCGGCACATAGCTGCCGGAAGAAGACTCCCCAAGCTTGGAGAAAAACGAACTCCAGTTCCCCAGTGGTGCTGCGCCTGCAGCACACTGTCCGGTGAGCGGATCAATCCCGTGCTCCTGGCAGACCGTCTTCCAGAACGAAGAAGCGATTTGGTTGCCGGCCTGGCCGATCGAAACGACGATTGTGTTATTGACCTTCATTCAGTTGACGGGTGACTCTAGTTTCAAGCCTTCATCTCAGCTTTGAGAATATTTGCAGCGGTTGTTCTCAAAATTGGCGGCTCATGGGCTTGTTAGCAGGAATGATCCCAATTTTCAGATTGGTTTGAAAAAAGTGTAAAGTTACAAGCCGATGCGCTTTTTCCTGAGGTGCAGCGGCCGAGGCATGAAGAGCCGCATCGGCATGCAGTATCCTTGCACTTGCCTGTTGTCAGGACGGAGTCGGCTCGCTATCCTGCAAGTCGCAAGGTGGCACCCCGCCCACCTTCATTTTTTTCGTTCTCATGCTCCCTCTCCCCGTTGTCAAGGTGGGTTCCGTGCCAGTGGATGGCACGCAGCCTTTGTTCATTCTCGGTCCCTGCGTCATCGAGAGCGAGGCCTTTATCTGGGAGGTGGCGGAGCGGCTGGGGGCCATTGCCAACAGCCTGCGGCTGAAGTGGGTCTTCAAAGCCTCCTATGACAAGGCCAACCGCAGCGCCATCAGCTCTTATCGCGGCCTGGGCGTGAAGGACGGCTGCCGGATTCTGGAGCAGATCGGCCAGAAACTGGGCGTGCCGGTGACCACGGATGTGCACTCCCCGGAGGAGGCCAAAATCGCCGCAGAGCACGTAGACCTGCTGCAGATCCCGGCTTTTCTATGCCGCCAGACGGACCTCATCCTCACGGCCGGGGAGACCGGCCGGGCCGTTAATGTGAAGAAGGGCCAGTTCATGGCTCCGTGGGATGTCAAAAACATCGCCGAAAAACTGGCCAGCACCGGCTGCGAAAACTTTCTTTTTACTGAACGCGGAACGACCTTTGGTTATCAAAACCTGGTAACGGATATGAGGTCGCTATACTGGATGCGGGAGCTGGGCTATCGGGTCATTTTTGACGCGACCCACTCGGTTCAACGGCCAGGCGGCCTGGGAACGACCACCGGCGGAGATGGCAAACTGGCCCCCGTGCTGGCACGGGCCGCCGTTGCGGCAGGATGTGACGGTGTGTTTATGGAGACGCATCCCAATCCGGCGGAGGCCCTCTCTGACGGCCCTAACCAGGTGCCCATGTCAGACATCGCCCAGGTGGTGGAGAAATTGCGGCGTATTCACAGTCTTGTGACGGAGGATTCTTAACATGCGGCGGGTCAACACGCAGACATTTTACAGAGCCGGTCTTTCCCTGGGCATGCTGGCCCTGGCAGCCGTGGCGCTGGCCCAGACGGTGGCAGAGCCGGAGGAGGCCAAAGGCATGAACGCCTTTGGCAAAATGATCCCCCTGGGTTTCGTGAACAAGAACGTGGTGGTGCCTTCCTTTAAAGACGGCAAGCCTTCTTCCCTGCTCACGGCGGATACCCTGACCCGGCTGGATGAGGAGCTCCTTTCCGCTGTCAATGTGGTGGTGGAGGTTTATGCAGAAGATCCTGCGGCGACGCTGCGCGTGGATTTGAAAAGCGCGGTTTATAACATGCCGGACCAGATCATGCGCAGCGGTGAGCGCAGCCGCGTCAGCCGGGCCGATTTTGAAATGGAGGGTGACAGCATGGTGTTTGATACGGCCCATTCCATCGGCAGCATGAAAGGCCGTGTGCGAACATTGATCTTTGACATGAACCCTGCTCCGGGCAAAGCGGAGGGCAACCCAACCAACGAATGACTATGAGAACGCTCGCCACCCTTGCCCTGCTCCTTGCCGGCATGATTCTGTCCGCCAGCGGGCAGGGTGCTTCACGCCCCGGCACACCAGCCGTGAGCGATGAGAAAAAACAGATCAGTGAAGCGGCTGAAAAACTGCGCCAGGCCCAGGCCAGCGGTGAGCTGGACAAGGCTAAAGCCACAGCCAAAGGCCTGATGGGAAACCTGCCCGGCAACCTGACCGATGCGGCGAAGGCCGCCATGCAATCCCCTGAAGTGAAAGCCCAGGCCGCAGCCGCCGCCAAATCGCTGCTGCCTGAGGCGCAAAAGATGCTGGATGCCCGCAGGCAGGCTGCAGAGGGCGCACCCCCTGCTGCTGCCGCAGGCACGACTGCTGCTGGAGACCAGCCACCGGCCCCGGAAGGCCCCAAGCCACAACTGCTGCAACCCATTGCCGATAGCCCGCCCACGGCTCCGGCGGCCCCGGGGTCAGCACCGGCCCGCAAACCCATGGTCGTGATCGAGGCGGACAACTCCGTCTTTGATCCCAATACCAACATCCTCATCTACACGGGCAGCGTGCGCGCCCGCCACCCGCAGTTTTACATCGAGTGTGAAGAGCTGGTCGTCCACCTGGAGGAGGAGAACGGGAAAAAGGAAACCAAGCCAGATCTCTCCAAAAAAGATCCGCTCCTGGCCGCGCCCAAGAAAAAAGGCCCGCAGGAGGAGGAAAACAACATGGTCAAAAAAGCCATCGCCTCCGGCCCCATGGTGCGCATCGAAAAGAAGGATCCTGAAGGCAAGGCGCAGCGTGCCTTCTGCCGCAATGCCGTCTATGACGGGGCCACGGGTCTCATCACCATGCGTGACAATCCCCAGGTGCAGACGGATAACGTGATGCAGACCTCCATCAGCCCGGACACCGTCATGACCTTTGACAAAAACGGCAAATTCAGTTCCAACCGCCCGACCCGCACCGTCATCCTGTCCCAGGAATAAACCAGCCAGCCCCGCAGCCCCCATTCTACCTTTCCAACGGCATGTCAGCCACCCGTCCTAAAAACTCGCGCAATTCCCAGGACTCCTCCCGCATCTGGGAGGGGACGCCGGATGCCTCTTCTGCCGGGATGACCTCCGCTGAGGACCGGGAAGAACGGAGCATGCTGCTGCACACGGAAGGCCTGAAAAAGGTCTATGACGGCCGTGCCGTGGTCAACGGTGTGGACATCGAGGTGAAGGCCGGGGAGATCGTCGGACTCCTGGGACCGAACGGCGCAGGCAAGACCACCACGTTCTACATGATCGTCGGTCTGGTGCGCCCCAACGGGGGCAAGGTTATCTTTAATGGCAATGACGCCACTGAACAGCCAATGTTTAAACGCGCCCGCCTGGGCATGGGTTACCTGCCGCAGGAAGAGTCCATCTTCCGCCGGCTGACCGTGAAGGAGAACATCCTGGCCGTCATGGAAACCCAGAGCTACACCAAAAAGGAGCGCGAGGAGCAGTGCCAGCAGCTCATGGAAAAATTTGGCATTGACCATGTGGCGGATAATCTGGCCCTCACCCTTTCCGGCGGTGAAAAACGCCGCCTCACCATCGCCCGCAGCCTCGTCACAGAACCCAAACTCCTGATGCTGGATGAGCCTTTCAGCGGCGTGGACCCCATCGCCGTCAGCGAGATCCAGGACATCATCCGCATGCTCCGGCAGGCCGGTCTGGCCATTCTGATCACCGATCACAATGTACGCGAAACACTGAACATTGTGGACCGTGCTTATCTCATTTTCGAAGGCCAGGTACGGCGGCATGGTAGCAAGGAATTCCTTGTCAACGATCCCGAAGCCCGCCGGCTTTATCTTGGCGAAGACTTCTCCATGTAGCAGCTTTTACCCCCGCATTTTTTTAACCAACCTTTTCTCAACCAACCCCAAATAGGAGGATACATACCATGCAAAAACATAACGTGAACCTGCCCGTCGTCGTCACCGGCCGTCATATCGAGATCACCGACGCCATTCGCGAATACTCACACAAAAAGATCGAGAGCCTCCACCTGGACTACCCGCGCATCATTGAGGCGAAGATCATCCTGGATGTGGAGCACCACCGCCAGATCGCCGAGATCATCCTCTTCTGTGCCGACCACATTCACATCGAGGTCAAGAGCACCACGGAGGACATCTATGCCTCGATTGACGAGTCCATCTCCAAGATCGCCCGCAGGATGCGCAAGTTCAAAACCCGTCTGCTGAAGAGCCACCGCCCCCGCAAGGACGGCAGCATCCGCCATCTGGAGCAGAAAGTATTTCATGCCGATGATTTGCACAGCGAGCTCGAAACCATCGAGCACTCCTACATCCACCAGGAGCAGTACAAAGTGCGTCCGCTGTATCCTGATGAAGCCATCATGGACCTCGAGATCAACGACCGCCCGTTCGTTGTCTTCCACAACCAGACCACTCACAAGCTGGCCATCATGTTCCGCCGCAAGGATGGCGAGTACGGCCTGATCGAGCCTGAAGACAAAGTCGCCGCCTGAGACTGGGCCGGCCAGGGGATGCCTGGCTGCTGAATTCAAGACCCCAGACACATTTGTGTTTGGGGTTTTTTTATCCCGGATTCCGCGATCCAGCACAAGACTGCAGCAAAAAAGCCTGAGTTTCATACCCTTTTGCGCCACGGACTGGCTGGATCCATCAAAGCAGGGCAGCCGACACGAAGTGACGAGTGATGGAGCCCGCAGGGTTTCCGCAACCTCGCCTGAGCGCAGGCAAGCCTCTGTTTGGCCCGCTTTTTCTAGCCCGAAGGGCTAACCCATGAATAGCCGGAAGGTGACGCGAGCCTCGGCGAGCTAACCTCCGGTCAGGCAAGCGGGACCCGTCTAGAAGACCAACCCGCAGGGTTGCCCCATCACGTCGCAGCCAGAATGACCGGGGCGTGGCCGATGGGACTACTCCTTTGGAGTAGTCGGCACCGTGGAAACATTGTCACCCGTTACCGGAGGTCCAGCTCGTCAAGACTCGCCTGACCTCCGGCTATTCATAGGCAGCCCTTCGGGCTGAGGGAGCCAAGCAAAGCTCAGCCGAATTTCGGACACTCTTTTTGGAAATCGGTATAGTGCCCATCAGTGGTTTTCAAAGCTTGAATTTTGATGCGCAAGCCCTGGGTAACCGGGGATTTCCAGCAGCGCAAAAAAAAGCACCCGGCCAAAATGGCCGGGTGCCGGGTATCCAGATCGAGAAGAGCGGCGACCGGGATGATTTGCCAGATCAGGCAAAGATGTCTGTAACAGGCACGCCCTTGTCCGCCACCGTGAAGGGACGGTTGGACGGGGACATGACCACTTCTTCCACAGGCAGGCCCATGGCATGGCCGATGGTGGCCAGGAAGTCCTGAGGGCTGGTCTGCTTGTCGGCAGGCCGGCGTCCTTCCTTGTCGGTGGCTCCGTAGGCAAAGCCGCGCTTGGTGCCACCGCCTGCAAAGACCGTGGAGTAAGCCAGCGGGTAATGGTCGCGACCGTCGTTTTCGTTGATGTCCGGTGTGCGGCCGAACTCGGAGCCGAGACAGACCAGGGTGGATTCCAGAAGGCCTTTGGCTTCCAAATCCAGCAGCAAGGCTGAGAAGGCTGTGTCCAGCGTATTGCCGTTGTTGGTCATGCCATTGTCAATGAGGTTGTGCATGTCCCAACCGCCCATCTGGACTTCGACGAAACGCACGCCGCTTTCGACGAGACGGCGGGCGAGGAGACAGCCCTGTCCGAAGTTGTTGCGACCGTATTTCTCACGGGTCTCTGGGGATTCCTGGCTCAGATCGAAGGCTTTGAGGTCTTCGCTCTTCATCAGCTTCAGGGTCTCGTCGTAGAACTCGGTGTAAGCCTTCACATCCTCCGTCTGGAACTTCTTCCGGAAGGAGGTGTCGAACTCGTTCATGAGGTCAATCCGCTTGCTGAACATGGATTCAGCCGTGGTCGGGCGGATGTTCTGCAGGCCGGTTTCCGGATTGGAAATCGGGATCGGGGACATGGCCGGCGGGAAGAAGCCGGCACCTGGATAGGCGCTGCCGCTGTTGACGATGACGCTGTCCGGCAGGGTCACATCCTTGATTTTGCCGAGGAAGTGAGTGGCCCAGACGCCCATGCAAGGATGGACGATCGTGGTGCGCGGCTCATAACCGGTCTTCATGATGTAAGTGCCGGAATCATGCACGCCTGTCTTGGAGGACATGGAGCGGATGATGGACAGCTTGCTGGCGTTTTCGGCCAGCTTCGGCAGGTAGCTGCCCAGGTAGTCAATACCTTCCGCCTTGGCCTTGATCGGCTCACCCGGACCTTTGGTCGGGCCGGTTTTCGGGTCAAAGGTGTCCAGGTGGGTCATGCCACCGTTCATCCAGAGGTAGATCACGTGCTTGGCCTTGCCAAATCCAGGAGTGCCCGGACCGGTGTTCCCTGCGGCGGCGGCCATTTTGGAGGAGAGGCCGGACATCACGCTGACGCCAAGAGCTGTCTTGGCAGTGTTCAGCATGAACTGACGGCGGCTGTGGTCGTTCAGGCGGAGTAATTCGGATTTCATATAAAAAGGTAAGTTCAGGTATCGTTTCGGTTATAATGATTACTGGATGAACATGAACTCACGGGTGTTGATCAAAGCCCAGATCATGTTGGAATAGCCTTCTTCACCGCTGGCAGCGAGTGCGCGCTTGGCGATGTCCTTCTCCTGCATGGTGGGGCGGCGGTTCAGGATGGTCATGAACATGTGCTCCACTTTCTCAGGCTGGCTGTTGACCTTGTCCATCGTGCGGAAGACCAGGGAATCGCGGCTGGTGAGCATCTTCTGCGCCTTGCCGTTCATAATCGTCAGCACCTGCGGCACGTTGCCGATCCGGGTGCTGCCATCAATGATCATGCGGGGGGACTGGCCGAAATCAATCAGGAAGTGACCGCCAGGAGCAGGCTGCTGGATCTCAGCGGACCGCATCAGGCGCATGCCTTCATAGGTGAGGATTTTGCCGGGACCATCAGCGGCCGCCACGGTTGCAGCATCCTTTTTGGAGGCCCCTCCGTCCATCATCATGCTGTCACCGCCGACCATGTCCAGACCGCCGCCCATGAGGGCACGTTCTTTATTCTGCATGTCGCGGTAGGCGCTGTATTTGATGAGGGCAGTCTGGGCATCCACAGTCTCCAGGTTCATGTCAATGGAGCGGGCATACAGGTCCTGAAGGGGGGCCTTGTATTCATCAGGCTTGCCAAGCACCAGGGTCATGTAGGAATCCCAGGCCTGCTCGGCGCTCATGCGGCGCAGCATCGGCCCCTGGAAGTAATACAGTTCACCCAGGGCGATGTTTTCAGACGTGGCTTCCGACTGGTAGGCACGTGTGTTGTAAACAATGCGCATGAACTCTTTGAGGTCAAACTTCACCCGCTTCATTTCCTGGGCCAGATGCATCAGGAGTTCCGGATTCACCGACTGCTCCGGATCATCAATGTTGGTGACAGGCTCATTGACGGCTGCGCCAAAGGCACGCTTCCACATGCGGTTGGCGATGGTCATGGCAAACCGGGGATTTTCAGGATGCGTCATCCAGTTGGCGAAGGAAAGGCGGAGCTTCTCTTCGGTGCCTTTCTTCTGCTTGTAGGCAGGGTTGTTCTTGTCACCGGCGGACCAGGTCACAAATTTAGGGGCCACAGGATCACCCGGCTTGCCGTCTTTATACTGGTAGTCATGTGGCAGCTTGGTGCTGTTCATGTCGCGGTCCTTGATGGCGGACGTGTTGGCGCGAAGGAAGTTCTGGATGCCATTGCGCTGGCGACGGAGGTCCTGGCCGGACTTTTCAATAATCGGCTCAATGCCTGCCATCAGACGGTCCACCGGGTTGGTGCCGCCAAAGTCTTTCGCATTCAGACGCGTGGTGGTGGCGCCGAAAAAGGCGGCCATCTCATAAAACTGCTTCTGGGTCCAGTCGGCGAACGGGTGGTCATGGCATTGCGCGCAGGCCACGTCGGTGCCGAGAAACACGGTCAGAGTATTGGCCAGGTTGTCCAGAGGCATGCCGGCATCGCGAAGCAGGTAGCCAGCGGCGCCGTTGTAGCTGCCGTCAGGCAGTTTGTCCCACATTTTGCCAGTGGCGGTGACCATCTGGTAAACCATCTTGTCCCATTTTTCGTTTTTGGCGATCTGCTCCTTGAACCACTTGATGTAAGGGGTGCCGCGGACGTTGTCCTGCTCGAACTCGTCCTTGATGCGGAGCATTTCGGCAAAGTAGTTGTAAAGATGCGTCTTGTAACCATCCGACTCCAAAAGCATGTCAATCAGATTGGCCCGCTTCTTCGGATCCTTGTTTTGGATGAATGAAGTGGCTTCTTCAAAGTTTGGGATGCGCCCGGCGATGTCCAGATACACACGGCGGACGAACTGCTCGTCATTAGCCATGGGATTAAAGCTCTTGATCGGGGCTTTGCCGATGCTGGCGCGAGTCGGATTCGCCTTGATGAGGCCGTTAGCCACCAGTTGGTCAATCTTCGCAGCTGCCTGGGCAACCGTGGCATTGGCCAGCATCTGCGGGGCCGCAGCTGCCGTGGCTGATTCGGCCGGGGCGGCGGACTGGGCGGCCTTGGCTACAGCCTGGTCTTCCGCTGAAAGGCGGGCCAGAGGGAAGCGGTGCTGGGCACCATCTCCTGTCTGCAGAACGATGGCATCTCCATCAATCTGCACAAAGGTGGCGGAGACTTGGCGGCCCTCGACGTCCGTCCAGGTGCGAAGTTCTGCCGCTGTGGCGGAACCGCTCCCGAAACCGGCGATCAGGAGACCGGCGAGCATGTATTTGGTGGCTTTCATAGGTGGTGTTGGAGAATGGAGATCGAATCTCTGCGGCTGAAACGGGGCAGCCCCGTCTTCATTAGTGAAATTCTAACAAAATTGACCGGAAATCTCCATCGCGTACTTTGTTCACCCGCTAAAAAAGTCCGAAAACCCCCTTAAATGCCTCGGAACCGCTGCCCGCTGTCCCGGAAGCAGGCACAGGGCGGCAGTTTCAACGCATCAGTTCGGTCGCACGGGACTGGCACGCCAGGATGTTTTCCTCCTCCAGATTGAGCAGCGCCAGCTTGGAAAGCCCGCGCAGGTCCGGAAGTTTTTCTGCCTCATGCGCTTGCACCCAGGCCAGGGTACGGGCCAAGTCCAGTCCCGGCTTGTCTGGAAAGCTGGCCCAGTATGTCTCGCGCAGGCAGGGGATGTCCAGCGGCTCGCGGGTGATCATCTCCAGGTGCATCTGAATGCCAGGGACCGCTTTCCGCAGGATCTGGATCATTTTTGGCAGGTCCAGGCTGCCTGTGCCGAGGGGTACCTCGCTCATTCGAAACCCGTCTTCATACGCCCGCACCGCCACATCCTTTAGATGAACCGTCACCGCATACGGTGCCAGTGCTTCCACCACTGCCAGCGGATCTTCCAGCAGCGCCAGGCTGTTGCCCGTATCCACACAGGCTCCTATGGATTCGCTGGACAGGCCTTTCAGGGCGTCCAGCAGCTCAGAAAGCTCCCAGTCCTTGTGGTTTTCAATGCCGATCTTTACCTGCACTTTTCGCGCTACGGGTTCGGCCAGGGCCATCGCTTTCAGTGCGCCGGTTTTCCACGCTTCGAAGTCTGCCCGCCGGGTGAAGAGTTCATAACGCCGCCCGCCCAGCGCGCTGCGAAGCACTGTCACGCCTGCCTCACGGGCCGTGCGCAGTTCCCGTTCAAAACGGCCGGCATCCGCCTCCGTCATCGGCAGCCGGATGCTGCCCTCAATGCCCATCCCGTAGGATTCACAGGTGCGCCGGATCTGCCGGGCCAGATCCAGCGTCCAGTCATTCACCGGCATCTGCAGGGAGCCAAATCCCAGGCCACGAATGTGGTCCATGACATCCAGTGCATCTTTAAAAGGCGGTATCTTGAAGCTGGAATACTTGCCCCGCCAGCGATGCGTGTATGAGGCCAGCACCAGTCCCAGCCGCCCGGCGTCTGTCCTTTCCGCAGCCGGGAGCGGCAGCGCCGTAGCCAGCATGGCAGAAAAGAGACAGCGGCGGTTCATGATCCACCCTTTCGTGCAAGGTCCGTGCCGTCAAACAGGATCATTGCCGCCGAAATTCGAATCCGGACCGCCAGAAATCCGGAATCTAACCTCTCGATACCTTTTTAAATTCGCGCGTCAGCGTGGTCAGGGAGTCTTCGACGCCCATGCGCTCCAGGCTGCTGGCCCCGACGAAACCGTCGGCGGTGGTTTTGCTGAGGATGAATTCGACGTCTTTCGGCGTGTTGATGGGACCGCCGTGAGTGAGGGTGAAGACGTTGGGATTCACGCTTTTGGCGGCATCAATGATGTCCTGGGTGATTTTAACCGTGTGGTCCCAGCTCACCACGGCATTGGTGACGCCGATGCTGCCGCCGACTGTGGTGCCCACGTGGGCGATGATGGCATCGGCGCCGTTTTTGGCCATCTCGATGGCTTCTTCCGGTGTCGCCACATAGACGACGCTGAAGAGGTCCATCCGCGTGGCCAGGCCGACCATTTCAAATTCTTTCTGCACGCTCATGCCCGTCTCCTCCAGCACTCCCCGGAAATGGCCGTCCACGATGGTGTGGGTGGGGAAGTTGTTCACGCCGGAAAAGCCCATCTCCTTCACGCGGCCTAACCAATGCCACATGCGGCGACGGGGATCCGTGGCGTGGACGCCGCAGATGACGGGGATTTCTTTGACCACCGGGAGCACCTCGTATTCGCCGATCTCCATTGCGATGGCGTTGGCGTCTCCATAGGCCATGAGGCCGCAGGTGCTGCCATGGCCCATCATGCGGAAGCGGCCGCTGTTGTAGATGATAATAAGGTCCGCGCCGCCCTTTTCAATGAACTTGGCGCTGATGCCCGTGCCGGCGCCTGCGGCAATGATGGGCTCTCCTTTGGCCAGCGTGGCTTTGAGGCGGTCCACGACTTCCTGCTTCGTGTAGGGATTTCCGGTTCCGGTCCAGGGATTGGGCATAAAGGTGAGGGTAGCGGTTGTTTGCAATTGTTGGCGATTGTTTACAGTTGTTGTTTAAACCACTGCAAACGTGCGAAGCATCAACAATTGCAAACAACCGCAAACTTCCATTCATGCACGGTCCTTCTTCCATCCTCGAACTATCTGAAACGCACACGCTGGGAGCGGAGACGGAATCCCGTGTGGTGCGGGCCAGCGAGGCGGACCGGCGCGCCTGGCTGCGCGGGGCGCCTGTTTGCGGGACGCTAAAAACGCACCGCATCTGCCATGCGGGCGTGATGACGGCGCGGGCCCCTTACCGCGTGGTGCGCATGCACCAGAGCGGCCTGTATTTCCTGGCCTGCCTGGAGGGGGAGGGGCGGGTGCTGGTGGACGGGCGCTGGCAGAAATGCAGCGCGGGCATGGCCGTGGCGCTGCCGCCTTTCATGGTGAACGCCTTTGAGGCGGTGAAGGGGAAGGACTGGCGCTGCTGCTGGGTGCGCTACGAGCAGCAGCCGGAGCAGAAGCCCATTCTTAACAGCAGCTCCCCGCAGATGGCGGCCTTCCAGGGGCAGGCGCTTTGGAATGCCATCGAGGGGCTCATTGAAGAAGCCGGTCACGAGGCGAAGCCGGCGGCGATGTTTCACTGGGTGGAGCTGATTCAGAGCTATGTGGAGCGCTTTGCCCAGCCCTGGCAGCAGGATGACCGCCTTTGGCGCGTGTGGGAAATGGTGGCCGCCGATGTGGGGCGTGACTGGACCCTGGATGAACTGGCCTTCCAGGCTCATGTGAGTGCCGAGCACCTGCGCCGCCTGTGCCGTCGTGCGCTGGGCCGCACGCCGATGCACCACGTCACCTGGCTGCGCATGAGAAAAGCCTGCGAGCTGCTGGCCACGACGAATCTGAAGGTGGAGACCGTGGCCCACACCGTTGGGTATCAAAATCCCTTTGTTTTCAGCAATACCTTCAAAAAATGGATCGGCTGGCGGCCAAGCGAGCACCGGTCAAAAATGGCGCATTGAATCTGAGGCATTGCAGATCAGGGCGATGAAGGGGTAGGCCTCTATTTCATCAGGAAAAACGAAAGGTTCGGATTTATTTAATTCTTGATTTTTATGATAATAACCATAATTATTGGGTTGTGCCAGACGGTTTTGAGTCTGGATAAATGCCAAAGTCCTCGTTTTCGCCCCTGCCGTTACCTTTCTTCATGATGCCTCTTATCCACCAGATCCTCGCGGAAGCGGGCTGCGCCGGCAGTGCGGCGGTGCAGTCGGCGGTGGAGGAGGCGTGCTATAATCAGATGTCGTTTGTGGAGGGGGTGCTGGATTGTGAGGGGGTGCGGGAGAGAGATTTTCTGATGGCGCTGGCGCACACGCTGGCGCTGCCGTGGTGGGAGGGGGGCGGGGATGTGCCGGGGGAGCCGGGACTGCGCAGGCATCTGCCGGCGGAGATCGCGCTGCGGCACCGGCTGCTGCCGGTGTCGCTGGAGGAGCGCGGGGAGGACGGGAAGGCGCGGCTGCATGTGGCGACTTTTGATCCGCTGAATCTGGTGACGCATCAGCGGGTGGCGGCCAGCCTGAACCACCCGGTGGTGTGGCATGTGGGGCAGCGCACACGCATTGTGGAGGGGCTGCAAAAGCTTTACGGGCTGGGTGCGGACACGTTTGAAAAGATCCTGCGCGGCCGGGCGGACTGGGGCGCGGAGGAGGTGGGAGATGAGATCACGGTGCTGGACGAGCCGGAGGATGAGGAGGCGAGTGTGGTGCGGTTTGTGAACCAGATCATCCGGCGCGGGCTGGAGCAGCGGGCCACGGACATCCATGTGGAGCCGCAGCAGGACCGCCTGCGCATCCGCTACCGCATTGACGGACGGCTGGAGGAGCTGCCAGTGCCGGAGAACATCAAGAGCCTGCAATCCAGCGTGATCGCGCGGCTGAAGATCATGGCGCGGCTGGACATCGCGGAGAAGCGCCTGCCGCAGGACGGGCGCATCAACCTGGAGCTGGACGGCCTGCCGATTGACGTGCGTGTGGCGACGATCCCGAGCGTGGAGGGGGAGAGCATCTCGCTGCGGCTGCTTTCACAACAGGCGATGACGATTGGACGGCTGGGCCTAACGGAAAGCATGAAACCGCTGGTGCTGGATCTGCTGAAGCAGCCGAACGGCATTGTGCTGATCACGGGGCCGACGGGCAGCGGCAAGAGCACGACGCTGTATGCCTTCCTGAGCGAGATGAACCAGACGCACCGGCGAATTGTGACGATTGAGGATCCGGTGGAGTACAAGATGCCGGGCATGGTGCAGATCGCGGTGAAGCCGGAGATCGGTCTGACCTTTGCCACGGGGCTGCGGAGCATCCTGCGCGGGGATCCGAACGTGGTGATGGTGGGGGAAATGCGGGATCTGGAGACGACGGAGATCGCCATCCGCGCGGCGCTGACGGGGCATCTGGTGTTCAGCACGCTGCACACGAATGACGCCATCGGCGGCATCACGCGGCTGGTGGACATGGGAGTGGAGCCTTTCTTGGTGAGCAGCGCGGTGCGGGCGTTTTTTGCGCAGCGTCTGGTCAGGAAACTCTGCCCGCTGTGCAAGGCCCCGGCGGAGGTGGAGCCGGAGTATCTAAGGAGCATTGGATTTCCATTGAATTCATCAGGAAAAATTATGCGGGCGGTGGGCTGCGAGGCCTGCCGGGGCAGCGGCTACCAGGGCCGCCTGAGCATTTATGAGGCGGTGCAGATGACGGGGGGCTTGCAGCACCTGATCAACATCCGCGCGCACCCGGCGGAGTTTCATCGCCAGGCGCTGAAGGATGGTTATGTGCCGATGCGCGGGTATGGTTTTGAAAAGGTGCTCGTGGGGGAGACGACCATTGAGGAGGTGCTGAGTGTGACGGCGGTGGAGAGGGGGCCGGATGGTGGGTGAGGGGCACCGCTTTTTTTACAGGATTAACAGGATTTCATGATTAACACGATTTCAGAACGGGGAAGAATTAACCACAGATGACACAGATGAACACAGATACTCAGAAGGATGAATGCTGGATGTGGATGGGACTAACTGGAAGTTTGGAATGTTGGATGCCGAGAGCGTGCTGAAGAACCTAAAATCAAAATCCTGTTAATCGTGAAATCTTGTTAATCCTGTATGAATCACCTCCTTTGACCCCTGGCCTGACTTTGAACTTTGAACTGAGAACTTTGAACTTTGAACTGAAGAGGGACGCTGCGCGTCCAGATTTTTAAATGCGGACAGGAGTGTCCGCGCTCCGCTTTAACACCATGCCCACTTTTTCCTACAGCGCGCACAGTCCGTCCGGTGTCATCACCGGGGAGGTGGTGGCTGGGGACCGGGCGGAGGCGATGAGTTTGTTAGGCCGGCAGAGATTGCAGCCGTTTAAGCTGGAGCAGGCGGGGGGAGCGGGGCGGGAGGTCTCGGCAGCGACGGCGCGGGGCAGTGCGGCGGCGGCGATGCCGGGAGGACCGATCCGGCTGAAACTGGCGCAGGTGGTGCTGTTCACGGAGGAGCTTTCCGATCTGCTCGGCGCGGGGATTCAGCTGGAGCCGGCGCTGGCGACGATGGAAAGGCGGCGGGAGCTCTCCAGCGTGAAGACGCTGGCGACGGTGCTGCGGGCGAAGGTGCGGGACGGGATGCCGTTTTCAAAAGCGGTGGCATCGACGAGCCCCAGCTTCGGGCATCTGTTTTGCGCGCTGGCGGCGGCGGGGGAGGCGAGCGGATCGCTGCCGTCCATCCTGCGGCGGCAGGTGGTGTATCTGCGGTCGCTGGCGGCGCTGCGGGCGAAGGTGGCTTTCGCGCTGATTTATCCGGCCTTTCTGGTGACGGCGGCGGTGGCGGTGACGCTGCTGTTTGTGGTGTATTTGATCCCGAAACTGACGGAGCTGCTGGATTCCACGGGCGGCTCGCTGCCGCTGGGGGCGCTAATTATTTTGAAATTCAGCGAGGTGTTCAAGGCGACGTGGTGGATGCTTTTGCTGGGCGGGTTTGTGGTTTATCTGGCGGTGAAAGGGTGGCTGAAAAGGCCGGAATCGCAGGTGCCGTGGGCGCGGTTTTTGCTGCGGCTGCCGCTGTTTGGGAACATCCTGAAGGCGCGTTTTTATGTGCAGTTTTTGGAGACGATGTCCAATTTGTTAGGCAGCGGCCTGCCGATGGTGCAGGCGATGCAGCTCACGCATCAGGCGATCGAGAATCCGCATTTTCGCGTGGAGTTTGAAGGAGTGATGCGGCATGTGGGAGAGGGCGTGAGCCTGTCGCGCGCGCTGGATCGCAGCGGGCTGTTTCCGCCGCTGCTGCTGGACATGGTGAACGTGGGCGAGCAGACGGGCGACCTGTCCGGGGCGCTGTCGAAAGCGGCGGAGCGGTTCGACCGCGAGCTGGCGCAGAAGGTGGAAAAACTCAGCGCGATGGTGCAGCCGATGATCGTCTGCCTGATGGCGGGCATGGTGGGCATCATGGCGTATCTGATGATCACGACGATCTTCCAGACGATCTCGGGGATGAGCGGGTAGGAGAAGAAAAAGCAGAAATTTTGAAAGCAGAAAGCAGAAAGCAGAAAGAAAAAGAAGAAATTTAAAAAGTGACCCACATGAAGATAACAAATTATCAATCAAGAATCATCCATGGTAAGACCTCCGGCTTCACGCTGGTGGAGATGGTGCTGGTGCTGGGCATTGTGGCGCTGCTGGTGGGGGCGGGGATTGTGTCGCTGGTGGGGGTGCTGGATTCGGGGAAGAAGACGCGGGTGAAGGCGGACCTGAACACGCTGACGGCGGCGCTGCGCAGCTATGAGACGGACAACATGTTCCTGCCCAGCACGGAACAGGGGGTGATGGCGCTGGTGCAGAAACCTTCATCCCGCCCGGCCCCGACGAACTACACGCCGAAGCTGAAGAAGCTGCTGCTGGATCCCTGGGGGAACCCGTATCACTACAAACGCCCAGGCCAGAAGGACAAGGGCGGGTTTGATGTGTACTCGGCCGGGCCGGATGGGGTGGCGGATACGGGGGATGACATTGGGAACTGGGACCTCTAAAAAAGTAGAAAGGGGAAAGCTGAAAGCAGAAAGAGGAAGGCGATAGAAGCGCGGGGCAGGGGAGCGGTTTTTTTAGACAGGATTACAGGATTGGCAGGATTTACAGGAAGGGATTTGGATAACTAATGATGTGTTTAAAAGATAGCTTGAATTTGGATGGGCCGGGCAGGGGATTGAGATCTCCGGCGCGGGGCATTTGTTATTCGGGTTTCACTTTGATCGAGGTGTGTGTGGCGATGGCGATTGGGGTGCTGATTTTGGGGGTGGCAACGCTGAGCATGGCGGGGGTGCAGGGGGAGGCGCGGCTGAAAAAGATGGCGGCGCAGGTGGAAGCGCGGGCGCGTGGATCGCTGCTGGAGGCGGTGATGGAGCAAAGGGCAGTGCGGGTGGACCTGGCGGGCGGGCTGGGCGTGGACGGTCGCGTGCAGGTGCGGCGGGTGGGGGAGCGGGCGTTCCGGAATCCGCAGAAGGGGGAGGTGTGGGACTTTAGCCCGACGGGGGTGTGTGAGCCGGTGTCGGTAAGGGTGAGCAATGAGGCGGGGGAGATTGAGCTGGAGTTTGATCCGCTGACGGGTGTGGCGGTGAGGAAGGAGGTGCGGGTGAAGTCATGAAGATGGTTTTTTCAAAATGTGGCCTAACGAGAAGGAGGGGAAGTCTTTTGCATTTGGGTAATTGCCGGAATGTGGAGGTGAATGCGCGGGTGGGGAGTGGGCGATCCATGGGAGAGGGAGAGGAAGTGGGACGCTGCGCGTCCGGGTTTTCGATGGCGGACAGGAGTGTCCGCGCTCCTCTCTCTGTGGCTGCGCAGGGCTTTGCGCTGCTGGAGATTGTGCTCGCCATCGCATTATTTTCGATTGTGGCGGTGGGGATGACGCGGGCGCTGGACCAGATTGCGCAGACGTCGAAGCAGTCGCGGCAGGAGGCGCAGGTGCTGCGGGTGCTGGAATCGGTGCTGGCGGAGGTGGCGCATCAGCCGGCGCTGAAGGAGACGACGGTGAACTTTCCCAAAAGCGCGGACGGGGTGGATGCACGCGCGAGCATTGTGAAAGTGAAGCTCATCACGAAGGACAAGACGGAGCTGGACAGCATGTTTAAAGTGGAGGCGGAGGCGTGGCTGGAGACGGGGTTCAATCGGTCGCTGAAGAGGCGCATGGAAACGTATGTTTATTCACCGCACAGTCCGTAGCCGAAAGGCGTGGAAGGGGTTCACCCTGCTGGAGGTCATCGCCGCGCTGGCGCTGATCTCGCTCATCATTGGTGGGGTGTATGGGGTGGCGGATGGGGCGCTGAAGCTGAGTGCTTCCATGAGCCGCGCGCGGACGGCGGAGCTGCGGGTGAGCAACTTCGTGCATCAATGGCGCGACTGGTTGGAATCTGTGCCGCCCACGATCCGCCTGAGCTCGGGCCTGGAAAAGGTGAAGCGCGGTGCGGCGGGCACGCTGCTGGTGGAGGGCGGGCCGTCACCGTTCGCCTGGACGCCATCGGTGCAGCGGGCGGATGCGGTGGAGTTCGCGACGGTGAAGGGGGACAAGCCGAAGTCGTTGATGCTGCTGGTGCGCCATTTGAAGAAGCTGGAGAAACCGACGGCGCTGGATGATTACGAGGAGATCGCGGCGCTGCCGCTGCTGACGGGGCTGCGGGAGTTCAAGACATCTTTTTATGATCCGGTGGAGAAGCGCTGGTACACGAGCTGGGATGCGAAGAAGCGTGAGAAACCGCCGCTGTTTATGAAGCTGGAGTTTTCCTTTTTAGAGGATCCGCGAGAACATGAGGCGACGTTTTGGGTGGCGGATGATCTGGCGGTGCCGAGTGGGTGACAAATAATGACGAATGACGAATGATCCCGCATGCGGGAACGAATGACGGAATGGGCGTGGGGCAGGGGGGCGTTTTTTTTGACAGGATTAACAGGATTGCAGGATTAACAAGATTTCAGACGGGGAAGGATTAACCAGATGACACAGATTTACACAGATATTTAGAAGGATGAATTTTGATCAGGATTGGGACTAACTAGAAGTGTGAAATAACGGATGCAGAGAATGTGCTGAAGGCTTGAAATCAAAATCCTGTTAATCCTGAAATCTTGTTAATCCTGTATAAGAGAACCTGCCCGCACTCCTGACTTCTGAGCACTGAATACTGAATACTGAACCCCGCCCCATGATCCTCCACTCCATCACTCCCCGTCGCCAGGGCTCTGCGTTGATCGCGGTGTTCTGGATGATCGCGGTGCTGGGGCTGGTGATCTATGCGGGGGCGAAGGCGCTGGAGGCGGACTCGGCGTATGCGCGGCAGATGCGGGGGCGGACGTATGCGAAGCGGATGGCGCACATGGGACTGGAGATCGGGCGGCATCCGGGGCTGCCGTTGCATGATCCGTTGCTGCGCTACACGAGCGCTGAAGGGGGCTGGTATGAGGTCAAGATTGTGGCAGAAGAGGCGCGGCTGAACATCAATGTGCTGATGCAAATGGATGACCGGGTTTTGCTGCCGAGGCTTTTTGCCGCCTGGGGGCTGGAGCCAGACTTTGCGGCGGGACTGCGGGATGCGCTGAAGGACTGGGTGGATGCGGACTCGCACATCAGCCTGAACGGGGCGGAGTCGCGGGAGTATGAAAAGGCGGGGCTGGAGGGGATGCCTTTTAACCGGCCGTTTCAGGCGGTGGAGGAGATGCGGCTGGTGCGCGGCATGGCGGAGCTGGACGCGCTGAGGCCGGACTGGCGGGAGTGGTTCACGGTGTATGGGGACGGGCGTGTGGATGTGAATGATGCGCGCCCGGAGCTGATCGCGCTGCTGGCGAATGTGCCGATGGAAAGGGTGGGGCCGCTGCTCACACTGCGGGCCGGTTTGGACGGGATGCAGGGCACGGAGGATGATGTGAAACTGGCCTCGGTGCCGCAGGTGGCGCAGCTTTTGGGGGTGTTTCAGCCGCTCATCGTGGAGCAACTCACGCAGTGGATTCAGTTCAACGGACCGATACGGCGCATTGAAAGTAGTGGCCAGTTCGGTGATATTCGGCGTCGTTGGGTGCTCATCACTCAAAATCAGAAAGCGCTCTGGCGCGGCGAGATTCCCCCTCATGGCCTCTAAACCCCGAAAATCCACCCAAGACCTGCTGATGCCGGGCGCTGCTGGCTGGGAACGCTGGACGGCCCCGGCGGGCGGGGTGTGCACGCGGGTGGCGGAGTATGGGCCGGGCGTGGCGGGGGGGTTTGGCAAGGAAATGATGACGCGTCTGCTGGCGCTGCCTTTGGGTCATGTGTGGGTGCTGCCCGCCTGGCTGCAGGGGGCGGAGGCGCATCTGCGGGACATGGCGGCGCTGCATCTGGAGCGGCTGGGCGTGACGGTGACGGATCTGCCAAACGGCCTGCAAGTGCGGCCTGTGGCGCAGCGGGATGGCGCTTTTCTGGTGTGCATGACGGCGCTGAAGGAGGGCCATGCGCCGCTTTGGGACACGGGGCGGCTGCCGGATGAGGTGCTGCTAAGCGCGGACTGCCTGCCGCTGCCACCGGATGCGATGGTGATCTATCGCGAACTGGGCAAACTGGTGCTGGTGATCACGAACGGCAGCGAGATGGTCTATGCAAGCCCGCTTTCGTCTCATGATCTGGATGAGCATGCGCTGGGGGAGGTGAACCACCTGTGCCTGCAGCTCGGTTTTCAAGGTGTGCTGGGGCAGGTGCAAAACATCATCCTGTGGCTGGAGGAGGAGGGGAATCTGGAGCAGGTGAAAAAGGTGACGGGTCTGCCTGCGCTGCGGATACCGAGGCCTGCGCCGCTGATGCCGAAGCCGGGCCGCAGCACGCTGGTGCCGCCGGAGATCCTGAAGGCGCGCGAGCAGGCAGCACGGTCCGCGCGCACGCGGATGCTGGCGCTGACGGCGGGCTTTGCCGTGGCGGCGGCGGTGGCGGTGATGGCGGTGCTCATTGCCCTGGCCACGCAGGAGCGGGACCTGCTGCGCGAGCGCGTGGCGGAGCTGACGCCGGCGGCTTCTCAGGTGCTGGATCACAAACGCAGCTGGCTGGAGGCGGCGCCCGCCGTGGACCCGGCGCACTTCCCCATGCAGGTGCTGCTGGAGTGCCAGGTGCCGAAGGCGGCCGGGGAGGTCTCCATGACACATTTTGAATGGCAGCCAGACCAGGTGCTGCTGCGCGGGCGCACGCCATCGCCCTCGATGGCGCTGCAGTATGCGCAGGAGATCCAGGCCGTGAACGGGCTGATGTTTTACACTTGGGAGACTCCTGCGCCCACCATTGCCAGTGACAACAGCGCCACCTTTGAGCTGAAGGGAGGCGTGAAACCCTAGGCCATGAAACGGAGTGAACGCATTTTGTTAGGCCTCTTTGCCCTGCTCTTCCTCGTCATCGTGGGCGGTGGCGGGCTGGCCTTTGGCCTGCGGCATTACCAGGGCATCACGGAGGAGACGGACCGCCTGCGGGACCGCCTGGTGGAGATGAACATGGCCATCACCCAGGGGGCGGACTGGCAGCGCAAGAGCGAGTGGCTGGACGCGAATGCGCCCGCCTTTGCCTCCCGCCAGGAGGCCTCCACGCGCCTGCTGGAGGTGATCCAGCGCGAGGCGGAGAAAGCCGGTCTGACCCTGGCCGGGCGCGAGTTCATGGAGACCCAGCGGGAGATGGGGCCGGACGGCCTGCCGGTGGAGGAAGCCAGCGGTTTCTTCGATACGGCGACGGTACGCCTAACCATCAATCTGGCCAAAGAGAAGGCGTTTTTCACCTGGATGCACGCGGTGCAGCAGCCGGGCAGTTTCCTGGGCGTGACGCGCCTTTTGATGAACCCCAGCGGTAAGGACAAGACGATCAATGCCGAGGTGGAAGTGACGCAGTTTTATCGTGAGGCTCCGGTGAAGATAACGGGGATGAAAGGGGGGGAGGGATGAGGGCGCGCTCCAGAGATGAGAAAATGGGACGCTGCGCGTCCGGTTTGTTCGATGCGGACAGGAGTGTCCGCGCTCCTCTCGTTCGCTGTGCTCTGGGAACTGAGCTCAGAGCACTGCGCGATTTGCAATTCTTTTTGTTAGGCCTTGCTGCTCTGGTCACTTCCTTTCTGGCCGCCCAGGAGCCAGCACCTGCTCCTCCTCCCGTTCCATTTCCAGACCTCACGCATTATGCGCCGCTGTGGGAGAAGTCCCTTTTCACCACGCGTGATCTGCCTTCGCCGGATGCGCCTGCTGGACCCATTTTCACGGACTCGCTTTCCCTCACGGGCATCTATGAGCTGGATGGTAAAACGGTGGCCGTGCTGGTGGACAAGGCCACGTCGCTGATCTCCGAGGCGCGCTTTGACGAGGAGAACGAGGCGGGCATCAAGATCCGCAAGGTCACCCCTGGAGCCTCCATGGACAAGACGCGGGTGCAGCTGCAAAAGGGCGACCAGGCCGGCTGGGTAAGCTTTGGCGAAGTGGCCCCGGCACCCGCGCCGCCCGCGTCTGCGCTGGAGACGCGGGTGCCGCCGGGGGCTGCCGGACCGCCCCCTGGCGGGGTGACCTCTCCCCTTTTGCCCCCGCCGGCACCACCCGGAGACGTGCCGCTGCCGCCGCCGTGAAGGCTTGATTTTCAGGTTGCCAGCGCGCGGGGGAGGGTGAAAATTGTTCGTCATGTTTGAACTCGTGGAGTTTCCCCCACTCGAATGGCTGAGCGCACTGAAAGTGCTGTTTGCCCTCTGCATCGGCCACGCAGTGGCCGACTTTCCCTTGCAGGGCGAGTATCTGGCCACGGGCAAGAACCGGCGCTTTCTGATCCGGATGCAGGATCCCGCGCGCCCGCAGAGCATCTGGGTGGTGTGCATGACGGTGCACTGCCTCATCCATGCGGGGGCCGTCTGGCTCATCACCGGTTCAGCGCTGCTGGGGGCGGTGGAGTTTGTCATTCACTGGGCCATTGACGTGGCCAAGTGCGAAGGACTGACCACATTTAACCAGGACCAGGTCCTGCATGTCCTGTGCAAGATGGCCTATGTTGGCATCGCCTGGGCAGGCATGCTCTGAGGCTCTCTTCGCCGTTGCATCGGCGTGGTGGCTCGCCACAATAACGCCCCCTTTTCATCGCCATGGCCTACCTCAACGAAAATTACCTCAAGCTCAAAGCCGGATACCTGTTCCCAGAAATCGCCCGCCGGGTGAAGGCCTTTACCGAGGCCAATGCTGATGCTGCCAAGCGCCTGATCCGGTGCGGGATTGGCGATGTGACTGAGGCGCTGCCTGAGGCGGTGCGTGCCGCCATGCACCAGGCGGTGGATGAACTGGGCGACCGGAACAGCTTCCGCGGCTACGGCCCGGAGCAGGGGTATGACTTCCTGCGCAATGCCATCGCCGATAACGACTACAAGGCCCGCGGCATCCATGTG
The DNA here is from genome assembly GCF_039655865.1 of Prosthecobacter sp. SYSU 5D2. Lineage (NCBI taxonomy): Bacteria > Pseudomonadati > Verrucomicrobiota > Verrucomicrobiia > Verrucomicrobiales > Verrucomicrobiaceae > Prosthecobacter > Prosthecobacter sp. SYSU 5D2. The sequence goes on from NZ_JBBYXL010000010.1 coordinate 214,434, forward strand.
GAGGCGGATGAGATCTTCATCTCAGACGGCAGCAAGTGTGATACTGGCAACATCCTGGACATCTTCGGAGCAGGCAACAAAATCGCCATCACGGACCCGGTTTATCCTGTTTATGTGGACACCAACGTCATGGCCGGCAACACCGGCGAGGCGGATGAATCCGGTGCCTATGAGGGTCTGCATTACCTGAAGTGCACGGCTGAAAACGGCTTTGTGCCGGAGATCCCAAGCGAGCCTGTGGACTTGGTCTATCTCTGCTATCCTAACAATCCCACCGGTGCCACCGCCACCCGCGCGCAGCTTGAGGCCTGGGTGCAGTATGCCCGCGCCAACGGCACGATCATTCTTTATGATGCCGCCTATGAGGCCTTCATTCAGGACCCGGAAGTGCCGCGGAGCATCTTTGAGATCGAAGGGGCGCGCGACTGCGCCATCGAGTTCCGCAGCTTTTCCAAGAATGGCGGGTTTACCGGCGTGCGCTGCGCCATCGTGGTGATCCCGAAAGGTCTGATGGGCAAGAAGAAGGACGGAACGAAACTGGCCGTGCATCCCCTGTGGAGCCGCCGCCACAGCACCAAGTTTAACGGCGTCAGCTACATCGTCCAGCGAGGAGCCGAGGCCATCTACAGCGCCGAGGGCAAGGCCCAGGTGGCCGCCCTCATCGAGCATTACATGGGCAATGCGAAGCTGCTGGTGGAAGCCTGCCAGAATGCCGGGCTGACCGTCTTTGGCGGTGTGAACGCCCCTTATGTCTGGGTGCGCTGCCCGGAGGGCGTGACGAGCTGGCAGATGTTCGACAAGATGCTCCATGAAGCCAATGTGGTTATCACTCCTGGCAGTGGTTTCGGCAGTGCTGGCGAAGGATTCTTCCGCATCAGCGCCTTTAACAGCCGTGCCAATGTGGAGGAAGTCTGCCGCCGGATCGCGGTGCTGTAAGTGGGGGAAGCAGCGGTCTCAGAGATTGATACAAGCCACTCGGGCAGGCTTCGGTCTGCCCGAGGAGGTCGTGGAATGTCGCCGCAGTTTGAGCTTCATTGGTCATCCAGGCCTGATTTGCGCACGCTGGCCACGATTTCGAGCAGGCTTTTGGCCAGAGGGGCAGTCAAATACCAATGGACGTTTTCCAGGTAGGGACGTGATGCATACGCCTGGAGGGAGACCGTGCCAGGGCATTCTCCTGGGCCGTGCGGCAAGAACATCTGCGGTTGATTGAAGAGTACGGTTTTGATCATCTTGACCCCCCGGCCAGCATCCACAATCTGGTAAGGAACACAGTTGCCGGAGCTGCCGTTGTAGCGGTCTTCAATGTAGTTGTAATAAGGTTCCAAAATGCCATTGGGGCCGGGCGATGGCCAGTTGACTGTTTTGGGGCTGGTTTCGACAAGCTGAATGCCAATGACACAGCTTTCCGTGTCGCATATGAAGCTGAGGTATTTGAAACGGTTGCAATGGTCTTCAAATACCACCCGGCCGTCCATTGCCATGGTGGTGATATGCAGGGAATCCCGGGGGAAAGCCAGATTGGCCATGCGCATTTCGCGGTGTCTGCGGGCACCGGCAGGGAGGAGTTTCATCGCATCCCGCAGCGGCATCCGCCAGGCGATGGGCCCCCAGATTTTGTCCGGGATCGCGGGTTCGGCAGCGGCGTTCCCGCCCAGCACCGCCAGACTGTAGAACTCCAGGTTGTTCAGAAGAATCTTTCGCACATGGATGTTATGAGGCACCCAGTTTTTAGAAAGCTTCATTTGGGCAGGGTCGCCAGCTGGCGGAGCGGCAGCGGGAGAATTTGCGGCCGGTGGATTGCCCGTTACGACGGTTCTGAGCTGTCCGCGCTGGCCGGAAATGACCGTTCCTTGGCCGCCCGTTTGCGCAAATGCCATCAAATCGGGAGTGAACCTGAGATCAATGCTCTGTTGGGTGGGAAAAGTCACCCGGACGGTTTGGGGATCAAGGGATGTCCACTGGCTCACTTTTCTCTCCCTCGTCATCAAGGTGCCATCTGGCTGAAAAACGACCAAAGTTTCAAACTCGTTGCCTTTCCAAGTCCAGTAATACTGTGGAAGAGCTTGCTGAAGCTTTGTTTGTTCTTCACCGCAGGCGGTGTGGACTGTCAGCAAAGTGATCGCCAGCCATTTGCTGAAGCTTAAGAAATAAAAATATCCTACGACGAAAGGAGTAAGTTGAGTTCTTGATGGCATGCGATCATGCAATTCGCAAACAAGTCCCCATTTTCAAGATAAAAGACATGTTATTTCACCCTATCCACCTATGTCTTTTTGTGCCTTCCGGCTTCTCGGCTTGGGTGCCAAGTGCCATAACGGTATATGATAGGATAAAAACTCAAGAATAAATACATGATCATGCAGGGGAAGGTCCCGTCTTGACGACTTGCCGAATTGAATGCTTGTTGGAATGAAGAACGCATGAGTCACGCTAATCCTCCAGCTACGGCTTCATCGGATCTGCTGATCCCGCCGACGCATAACGCGCTGGCGATGCTGGATTTGGCCCTGGATGCTGGTGCTGATGGCCTGTCTGAGGGGCTGCTGGAGCAGCCTGGGGATGTGATTGGCCCCTACACCTTGGGAGAAAAGCTGGGCGAAGGCGGTTTTGGCATTGTCTGGCAGGCAGAGCAAAGCGAGCCTATCCGGCGGTCGGTGGCCATGAAGGTGATCCGGCCGGGCATGGATTCGCTTGCGGTACTGGCGCGCTTCCGTGCGGAAAGGCGGGCTCTGGAGCGGATGTCGCATCCTAATATTGCGGTGGTGCTGGATGCGGGCAGCACTCCGCTAGGGCGTCCCTATTTCGTGCTGGAACTGGTGCGGGGGCGGCCCATCACGGCCTTTTGCGAGGAGGCGGGCCTGGACCGCCGCCAGCGGATGCGGCTTTTTCTGGATGTCTGCCGCGCGGTGCAGCATGCACATCAGCGCGCGGTGCTGCACCGGGACCTGAAGCCTTCCAACATTCTGGTGGCCAAGGGGGACGATGGCCCGGTGGCCAAGATCATTGACTTTGGCATTGCCAAGGCATTGACGGAGGATTCCGGCCTGGCGGAGAGCATGGCCTGCACGATGCGGGGCATGGTCATAGGCACACCGGAATACATGGCACCGGAGCAGGCGGCACTGGGCGGGGAGGTGGTGGATGTGCGCGTGGATGTTTATTCCCTGGGGGCCATTTTATATGAAATGCTGACTGGCGCCGCCCCGCTGGAGCCGGATACGGCAGGGCCAAAGTCCTCGCTCACCGCCATGCTGCAGCGGATTTATGAGGTGGAGCCTGTACGGCCCAGCCTGCGGGCACGTCAGCGGCAGGCCCTGGGCAAGCATTCCCCCTGCAAGCAGGAGGAGCTGGCCGGGGACCTGGACTGGATCATCACCCGGGCCCTGGAAAAGAATCCAGAGCGGCGTTATGACTCCGCCACGGCGCTGGCGGATGACATCCAGCGTCATCTGGATGACGAGCCGGTGAGCGCGGGGCCGCCGGACCGCTGGTACCGTTTTCAAAAGCTGGTCAGGCGCAACCGCACCGCCTTTGCCCTGGGCACGGTCATCGGGGTCAATCTGGTCATGCTCGCCGGGGTGAGCACCTATGCTTTCATGCAGGAATCCCGCGCACGCCGTGATGCGCAGCGGCTGCAAACCGTAGCGGAGGCCCAGTCTCACAAGGCCCAGGCGCTGACCGATTATTTGACCCGGCTTTTGAGCCAGGCTGGCGATTTTGTCAGCAAAGGGAAAAACCCGGAAGCACTCAGGCTGGCACTGAACGAAAGCGTCCACGAAGTGGAGAATCTCAATGCCGATCCCGCTCTGCAGATTGATCTGCTGGGGCGGCTCACGGAGGTGATGATGGCCATGGGGGACAACCGCAGCGGCTTGCCGCTGGTCAGGCGGCAGCATGAGCTGGCCGCCGGTCTCTATGGGGAAAAAGATCCGCGTACGCTCGCTGCCGGGCAGCTCATGGCACGGGCCTATTCCAGCATCGGGGACAAGGATGAGGCGGTCCGCATCTACCGGTCCCTGGACCAGATCTGGAAGTCCCTGGGCAGTGCTTATACGGAGCAACGCCAGGAGACCCTGCGCTTCCAGGCCCGGGAGCTGGCCCGCCAGGGACGGAAACGTGAGGTCATGGATCTGATGCGCAGTGAACTGGTGGCCGCGCCGGCGAAAGATGCCCGTCAGAAAGCGCTGAATTTCCTTTTTGTGGCTGATCTGCAATTGAGCATTGGCGAAAGCGAAGAGGCGGAAATGAATCTGCAAAAAGCCCTCAAGATTCTGCCTCCCACGGATGGTACCCGCAGTCTGCTGCTGCGTTCCTATTCCCGTGTCAAAGCCAAGCAGAAGGACTATGTGAAAGCCGCCTCACTGCTGGAGGAGTGCATCCAGATCAATACCAGCCGGCAGGGGGGCGATCAGTACTCCCTGATTGACCGCTGGATGGAGGTGGCCAATCATTACATCAAGACGGACCGCGTCCAGGATGCCTTCCGCGCCACGGATGAGGCCATCCTCATCAGCCGCAGCCAGGGCAACGACCAGCGGCTTCCGCGCGCCCTGCGGGCAGCGGCGGAGATCCGGGAAAAGGCTGGCTACCTGGACGGTGCGCTGGCCTACCGGCGGGAGTGCATGGAGAAGGAGCGGCTGTTTAACACGGACCGTGGCAAGTGGCTCTATGAGCTTTCCCAGATTGTCCGGCTGGAGTCCGCCCTGGGCCTGCATGCGGATGTCCTGCGGGATGCGGAACTGCTCTGGGAGCATTCCCAGAATGAGCCTGCCGTGACCAGTGACCCGCCCTTCATGCGGTCCATCTGCCGCATTTTAACAGCCGCGTGTGAAAAATGGCAGAAAGCCACAGGCGAACTGGCCTTTCAGGACGATATCCTGGAGTGGAAGACCATCACAGCCCAGGGCGTGGTGCAAAAGTAATCAGGCCCGCTTTGTGCTAGCTGGTGGTTGACCCGGCCAACCTCCGTCCTATCCGTCCCGCACATCATGTTTTCCATCCCGCGTTCCAGTGGCATCCTCCTGCATCCAACATCACTGCCCGGGAGGTTCGGCATCGGGGAGATCGGGCCGGAGGCCCATGAGTGGCTGGACCGCCTGCACCGCATGGGGCAGAAGCTCTGGCAGATGCTCCCCCTCGGCCCCACCGGTTATGGAGCGTCACCCTACCAAAGCCTGTCCAGTTTTGCAGGAAATCCGTTGATGATCAGCTTTGATGCGCTGCGCCAGGACGGGGTGCTGAAACCGGAAGACCTGGCCATGATTCCGGCGTTTCCAGACCACAAGGTCAATTTCATTGCCACGGAGGAAGTGCGCAGCGCCTTTTTGAAGCTCGCCTGTCAGCGCTTCCTGGCCCAGTGCGGTGCCAGTCCTTTGTTAAAGCATGCCTTTGAAGCCTTTTGTGAGCGGGAGGCTGACTGGCTGGAGGATTATGCCATGTTCATTGCCATCAAAGGCGAGAACGGTGGCCGGCCCTGGAATGAATGGCCCAGGGAGCTGGCCATGCGGAATCCGGAGGCCATCGCCGGGGCGATGGTGCGGCTGGAGGAGAGTATCGAGGAAGTGAAGGCGCAGCAGTTCTTCTTCTTCCGCCAGTGGCAGAAGCTGCATGCGCGGGCGCAGGAGCTGGGCATCAGCCTCATCGGGGACATCCCCATCTTCACTGCGCATGACAGTGCGGATGTCTGGGCACGCCCGGACCTCTTTGAGCTGGATGAGCATGGAGGCCCGGTCACCGTCGCCGGTGTGCCGCCTGATTACTTCAGTGCCACCGGCCAGCGCTGGGGGAACCCTCTGTATAAATGGAGCGCGCACGAAGCGGAAGGCTTCGCTTGGTGGAAGTCCCGCTTGCGCAAGACGCTGGAGATGGTGGACATCGTCCGCATTGACCACTTTCGCGGTTTTGCCGCCTACTGGGAGATCCCGGCCAGTGAACCCACGGCAGTCAATGGCCGCTGGGTGGGTGCCCCCGGAGACGCCTTGTTTGAGGCACTGAAGGGAGAGATGGGAGACCATGTCCCGGTCATCGCTGAGGATCTGGGCATCATCACCCCGGACGTCACCGAGCTGCGGTTGCGCCATGGGTTTCCTGGCATGAAAGTCATGCAGTTCGCTTTTGGCGCGGATACGCTTTCTGAAGACTACATCCCGGAGAACTATCCGGATGAATGCGTGGCCTATACCGGCACGCATGACAATGACACCGTGCAGGGGCTCTTTAACAGCGGTGTGGGGGAGGATACCACCCGCACTGCCGAGCAGGTGGAGGCCGAGCGCCGCACCATCCTGGGCTATACGGGCACGGATGGCAATGACCTGCACTGGGACTTCATTCATGCTGTCTGGAAATCCCGTGCACGCATGGCCGTGGCCCCTCTTCAGGACCTCATGGGCCTGGGCAGTGAGTCGCGCATGAACACCCCTGGCAAGATGGGGGATTTCTGGAGCTGGCGGTTCACCTGGGACCAGCTCAGCCCGGAGATGGAAGCCCGCATGCTCGCCATCACCCAGGAATCCGGCAGGCAGTAAACACCGCCATCCGTCCGATCTGAGGCCTCACTCCTTATCACGTCATGAGACGGTTTGGGGACCTGAAGCAGCGGAAGCAGGGCTGCACCCATTCCTACACCGGGGGTCATTTTGATGACATCCGGGAGGTTGAAGTCTGGGCGAAAATCAAGGATATTTTTTGCGGTGACAAAAATTACCATAATCCAATGATTTTTTGACCGACTGCGTTCCAGTGAAATCCGCCACTATGATTCCAAGGAATCCACTGCCTCTTTCCTCTGGGTGGCAGTCTTCCATTCTGGATGCCCTGCCCGCCCACATCGCGCTGCTGGACAGGCGGGGAATTGTTTTGGCCGTGAATGAATCCTGGCGCCGGTTTGCTGCGGACAATGGTATGCAGGCGCAAGGATATGGCGTGGGCATGAACTACCTGGAGGTGAGTGACCATGCCTGCGGAGCCCATGCTGAAGAGGCGGCCGAAACCGCAGAGGGCATCCGCCGGGTTCTTAGTGGGGATCTGCCAGAATTCAGCATCGAATATCCCTGCCACTCACCGGATCAAAGGCGCTGGTTCCGGCTGACGGCGACCCCTTTGAATGAGCAGCGGCACCGGAGGGCGGTGGTGATGCATGTGGACGTGACTGAACGCAGGCTGGCGGAAAACCGCCTGAAGGAGAGTGAAGAGAGGTTCCGGGCCACCTTTGAACAGTCAGCCGTGGGCATGGCCCATGTGGCCATGAACGGAGGCTTTCTCCGGGTTAACCAAAAGCTCTGTGATATCACTGGATACTCCAGCCAGGAAATGCTTGGGCTGACGTTCCAGGATCTGACCCTGCCAGAGGAACAAACCGGGAGCGAGGAGGCCAGAAAGGCAATGCTGAAGGGGGAAATGCCGGTCTTTTCAGTTGAGAAGCGCTACCGGCGCAAAGATGGCCGGCTAGTCTGGGTCAATCTGGTCGCCACCCTGGCGAAGGATGTCATCGCGGAGGAGAAGTATTTTATTTCCGTCTTTGAAGACATCACCGCCCGCAAGCTCGCCGAATTTCGTCTGCACCGCATGAACCGGCTTTATGCGGTGCTCAGCAAGATCGCCGAGGCGATCGTAAGGGCGGAGCAGTTGCAGCCGCTGTATGATGAAGCCTGCCGCATCCTGGTGGAGGACGGGCTGCTGAAGATGGCCATGGTGGTGCATGTGGAGGGTGAATCCGGCAGCATAAGGACCGTGGCCAGCTACGGGCAGAAGGGGGATTATTTGGAAGGTCTCACGATCACCTCCAGGGATGAGCCGATGGGCCACGGGACCATCGGCACCTCCATCCGCAATGGCCGGTACAATGTCTGCAATGACTTCAGCTCTGACCCCCGCATGGCGCCCTGGCGTGATGCGGCTCTCCGGCATGGCTTCCAGGCCACGGCCTCATTTCCGCTGAAAACTGCTGGTGAGACGGTGGGAGCGCTTGTCGTCTTTGCCGATGAAGCGGGGTATTTTAAAGAAGATGAAGTCCGGCTTCTGGTGACTGTGGCGCATGACCTTTCCTTCGCCATTGAGGCGCTGGAAAAGGAGGCGAAGAGGCTGAGCGCAGAGGACGCCCGCCGGGAAAGTGAAGAAAAATTCACCCAACTGGTGGAAAACATGACGGATGTGTTTTGGATCACCTCCCCAGAAGGGACGCTGCAGTATGTAAGTGCGGCCTATGAACAGATCTGGGGACAGGAGGCGGCAGCGCTGTATGGGAAAGTCGGGCAGTGGCAGGAATCCATCTTGCCGGAGGACCGGCAGCGGGTGGCGGTCCAGTTTGCCAGCCTGGCCAGTGACGAGCCAAAGATCAGCATGGAATACCGGATCACCCGGCCGGACGGCTCCATGCGCTGGATCTATGACCGGGGTTTTCAGATCCGGGATGAGGCTGGGGGCCTGGTGAGACTGGCCGGCATTGCCACGGACATCACTGAGCGTAAAAACCTGGAGCAGCAGTTTCTCCGTGCCCAGCGCATGGAGAGCATTGGAACGCTGGCGGGCGGCATCGCCCATGACCTTAACAATGCTCTGACCCCCATCCTGATGTCCATTGAGCTTCTGAAGCTGACTGAGACAGATGACACGCGGATGAACGTGCTGAATACCATTGCAAAGAGCACCCAGCGGGGGGCGGACATGGTGAAGCAGGTGCTGAGCTTTGCACGCGGTGTGGAGGGGGAGCAACTGGAGCTGGACATGCTGCCGCTGCTCAAAGAAGTGGAGAAAATGTGCAACGAAACCTTCCTGAAAAACATCCAGGTCCGCAGTGAGATCGCGGCGGACTTGTGGCAGGTGAAGGGGGACGCCACGCAGCTTCACCAGGTGCTGGTGAATCTCTGCGTGAATGCCAGGGATGCGATGGCTTATGGCGGTACGCTGACGATCTCGGGTAAGAATGTGGAACTGGATGAGCACTACGCGGCGATGCACCTGGAGGCCACCCCTGGCCGCTATGTGCAGATTCTGGTGGAAGACACCGGAGAGGGCATGAAGGCCTCGGTGCTGGAGCGGATCTTTGAGCCCTTTTATACCACCAAGGAACTGGGCAAGGGCACGGGGCTCGGCCTTTCCACGGCGCTGGCCATCGTCAAGAGTCATGGCGGTTTCATGCAGGTCCAGAGTGAGCCCGGCGTGGGTACGCGCTTTCTGCTGCATCTGCCCGCTGTGAGCTCATCCGCCCAGCGGCTCCCGACCCTTGATATATCAGCACCCCTGCCGCGCGGCCAGGGGGAACTGATCCTGGTGGTGGATGATGAAGCCGCCGTGCGGGAGATCACCCAGCAGACGCTGCTGGCTTTTGGCTACCGTGTGCTGACGGCCACCGACGGGGCGGAGGCCATCGCCATCTACGCGATGCACAAAGCTGAGGTGGCCGTGGTGCTCACAGACATGATGATGCCCATCATGGACGGTCCCACGATGATCCCGGTCCTCCTTCGCATGAATCCGGGCGTCTGCATCATTGCCGCCAGCGGCCTGAATGCGAACGGCATGGTGGCCAAGGCCGCGAATGCCGGTGTGAAGCATTTTATCCCGAAGCCCTACACCGCCGAAGTTCTCCTGAAAACCCTGCGCGAGGTGATTGCCAAACGGTAACCGGTCTGCGCGGTTTCTCTTCAGACTAAAACGTATTTTCGATCACCACCTCGTCATAGCTTAGCTGACCAGGCTTCGGCCAGGCCGGCTGGGTGCCTTTGCCAATGGCGATCATGAAGGAGATGACATGGTCGTCCGGCAGCTTGATCAGCTTGGCGACAGCATCGAAGTCAAATCCGTCCATCGGGCAGGAGTCGTAGCCCATGGCCTTCGCCGCCAGCATGAGCGTCATCCCTGCCAGGCCGGTGGAGCGCATGCACTCATCCCGCTGGACCTGGGGGCGGTCTTTGTAATAACCGTCAATGGCGGGGACGAGGATGTCCTGCACGGGCTGGGGGGCGTCTTTCCAGTAGCGGGCGGCGTCTCTTTTCCAGGCGGAGAGGTCGGCACACAGGATGAGAAGCAAAGAGGCATCCGTGACCTGCGCCTGGTCCCAGGCCACCGCCCGGATCTGTTTGCGCAGTTCCGGATCGGTGACGTTGACGAAGCGCCAGTGCTGGATGTTGAAGGCCGTGGGGGCCTGCATGGCAGCCTGAAGAAGCTGACGGGTCTCGTCCTCTGTCAGGCGGTGGGTGGGGTCGTAATGCTTGATGGCGCGGCGGGCGGCGATGGCTTCGAGAGTGTTCATGGGAGATGGGTGAGCGGAGTGTTTTACGCCGGTGGCAGACGTTTGGGAATGGTGAAATGATCGGATTGGGGCATGAAAAAGCCGCCATCTCCGAGAGTTCGAAGGCTGGCGGCGAGGTGGTAAATCTTGTTAGACTCGTCCAGCCAGCAGCTCGCGCTGGTAGTAGAGTTCCTTGGGCATGTCGTCGTAGAGGTCGAGGTACAGTTCTTCGGTGCTGAGGAGTTCCTGGCGGAATTCGCGGTTGTCGAAGTGCATGAGCTCATTCCACTGCTCGCGGGTGAATTCGAGGCCGGTCCAGTTGATTTCGGAGTAGCGGGGCATCCAGCCGAGCTCGGTCTCGTGCCCGCGGGCCTCGCCCCGGCACCGTTTGACGACCCATTCGAGGACGCGCATGTTTTCGCCAAAGCCGGGCCAGAGGAACTTGCCCTCGGCGCTTTTGCGGAACCAGTTCACATGGAAGATGCGGGGCGGCTCTTTGATGTTTTTGCGCATGTGCAGCCAGTGGGCAAAGTAGTCGCCCATGTTATACCCGCAGAAGGGGAGCATGGCCATGGGGTCGCGGCGGACCTTGCCGACGGTGCCGGCTGCAGCGGCAGTGGTCTCGCTGCCCATGTTGGCACCGAGGAAGACGCCGTGGGTCCAGTTAAAGGACTGAAACACGAGAGGGAAGGTGGTGGCGCGACGGCCGCCAAAGATGATGGCGGAGATGGGGACGCCTTCGGGTTTTTCCCAATCGGGGTCAATGGTGGGGCACTGAGCAGCGGGGGCGGTAAAGCGGCTGTTAGGGTGGGAGGAGGGGCGGCCGCAATCCGGCTCCCACATCTCGCCGCGCCAGTCAGTGAGATAGGCGGGCGGCTCCTTGGTCATGCCTTCCCACCACACATCGCCATCGTCGGTCAGGGCGACGTTGGTGAAGATGGTGTTTTCCTTGCAGGAGGCCATGGCGTTGGGGTTGGAATCCCAGGAGGTGCCCGGGGCGACGCCGAAGTAGCCGGCCTCCGGGTTGGTGGCCCAAAGCTGGCCATCGGGGCCGGGACGGAGCCAGGCGATGTCATCACCTACTACAGTGACCTTCCAGCCCTGCTCCAGGTAGGAGGCGGGCGGGACGAGCATGGCGAAGTTGGTCTTGCCGCAGGCGCTGGGGAAGGCGGCGGCGACGTAGTTTTTCCGCCCGTCCGGGCTTTCAACGCCGCAGATGAGCATGTGCTCCGCCATCCAGCCGTCATCCCGGCCCATGACGCTGGCGATGCGCAGGGCGAGGCATTTTTTACCGAGGAGGGCATTGCCGCCGTAGCCGCTGCCGTAGCTCCAGATGCTGCGCTCTTCCGGGAAATGGACGATGTATTTGGTGTCGCTGCAAGGCCAGGACACATCCGCCTCACCGGGAGCGAGAGGCTTGCCGACGCTGTGGAGGCAAGGGACAAAGGTGCCGGAATCCCCGAGCTGGTCCAGAACGGGCTGGCCCATGCGGGTCATGATGCGCATGGAAACGACGACGTAAGGGGAATCGGTGATTTCCACGCCGATGACGGAGAAGGGGGAGCCAAGGGGACCCATGCAAAAGGGGACGACGTACATCGTGCGGCCCTTCATGCAGCCGGTGAAGAGGGCGGTCAGCTTCGCTTTCATCTCCGCTGGCGGCATCCAGTTGTTGGTCGGACCAGCGTCTATTTTCCGGGTGCTGCAAATGTAGGTGCGGTCTTCCACGCGGGCCACATCGTTAGGGTCTGACCAGGCGAGGTAGGAATTGGGGCGCTTCTTTTCGTTGAGCTTTTTGAAGGTGCCGTTGGTGACGAGGAGGGCGCAGAGTTCGTCGTATTCAGCCTGGGAGCCATTGCACAGGCGGACATCATCCGGCTGGCAGAGGGTGCGGATCTCTTCGATCCACGATGTAAGTTTCGTGTTAGCAGTCATATTGGGGTTGGGGCCAGCTTATCACGCAGGGGTCGTGCCGAAATCGCTTTGTATGTGCCGTTGTTGTGATTGGGATAAAACAGGGACGGAAGTTGATTCTCACAAGGCCGGTGGTATGTTCTGGACTATGGCTGCAACGATTGACAGCATTTTTGAAGAAGCTCTCCACCTCAGTGAAGATTCCCGAATGAATCTTGTGGAACGTCTCATTGTCAGCGCGTCCACTTATCAACAGGTTGAGGAGGAACAGGTGCAGGAAGCCAGATGCCGCCTCTATGAGATGCGGTCCGGGGCGATCAAGGGGGTCCCTGTGGAAGATGCGTTTCGGCGAGTTCGGGAATCCTTGATAACCATCCAGGAATGACGCGAGATCTCCATCCGAAGGCGGAGGAAGAACTTCACGACAGCGCTCATTGGTATGGAGAACGCAGCCTTTTTGCGGCAGAGAGGTTTCTGGTTGCGATGGAGAATGCCATGGACACCGTGATGAAAGATCCCGTGCGATATCAACCCGTTGGCGACGGCGTCAGGGTTTACCGGCTGGACCGGTTCCCCTACAAGCTTTATTATGAGCATGATGAAAGCCGCCAGCATGTGAGTTTTTTGTGCATCATGCATCACAAACGGCGTCCTGAATATTGGCGAGACAGGGTGACGGGATGGTCTGAGTAAAAGATTTCACTGTGTCTTCTTCAGACCGCGCAGGGCGAGCAGCACGCCGAGGCCGAAATGAACAAGCAGGACGCCAGCCGCCAGTGCAGGGGAGGCAAACCAGGTGCGCACGAACAGCGTGAGAGGTTCAAAAAAAGGCGTGCCCTGAAGCGTTTCCATGCCGCCGGACCAGCCGTAATACGCCGTCACCAGCGGCTGCAGCACCCCGCCCAGCACCCGGGGAAAGCCGAGCAGAGCACCGCAAAGAAAGAGATTGGCAAAGGCCAGCATCCAGGCCTGGCTGTGCGCCCGCTCCGCGCTGCGGCAGTGGGCGGAGATGGCCAGGCACAGGCTGCTGAAGGCCACGCCCGTGAGACAGAGCAGGGCCAGCCGCATGAGGGCAAAGCCCGGCAGTCCGCCGGTCAGGATCTCCACCACTATGCCTAACATAAAGGTCTGAAAAAGGACCGCAGGCAGCACATACCCCAGCTTGCCCAGCAGGTAGGCCAGGGGCCGCAGCCCGCCCGCCCGCTCACGCCGGTAAAGCGCCCGCTCTCCCGCGATCTCCCGCGCCCCGGTGCGGACACTGAAGACCAGCACCAGCATGATTTGCAGGAGCCAGCCCATGGCACAGGTGTAGGCCGCCGGCCAGAGCACTTCCGGTGAAGTGTCGCCGGAGGTCACTTCGCTCAGATAATGGTCATTGGGAAGCATCATCATCGCTGCTCCCAGCGGTGCCAGCACTGTCAGCATCAGTTGCGCTGTCCACTGGCGCTGCGTCCGTTTTAAGAGGGTCCAACGCCGCAGGCTGAGATGCCGCGCCTGGGAAAGCAGGCCGGGCAGGGGAGGGGCGGCTGGCGGTGGCAGTGTTTCGGATTCCGGATCAGCCTTTTCGGGTTTTTCATTTGCCGGGAGCGTGATGCGCTGAGGGTCCGCCGCTTCATCCCCCTCTTCCCTGGCTTTCAGGGACTCGCCGGAACTGCCCAGCTTAAACGCATCGTAATATGAATCGCGATGCCGCATCCAGGATTCCCCCCAGCGGGCGGCAGGCCGTTTGGCCAGGCGGGGGTACAGTTCCTCAATGGCCTGGATGCTGAAATAATGGGTCACGGCGCGGGAAGGGCCGTGAAAGCACACATGCCCTTCATGCAGGATGACCACGGTGTCATACACCGCCAGGTTGGCTGCCGTCTGGGTGGCGTGGATGACCACCCGGGAGGGGTGGTCGGTGGTGATGAATTTCAGCAGCGCCGCCATCTCGCTCTGAGATTTCGCATCCAGACCGTCGGTAAATTCATCGCAGATGACCAGTCCTGGATCGCTAACGAGAGCCACCGCCAGTTTTAACCGTCGTTTCTGGGTGCTGCTGAGGGTGCCGACCGGCTGGCTGGCCACATTTTCCAGTCCCGCTCCCACCAAAAGATGAGAAGCCCGGTCCACGCGCTCCTCGCTGGTCTGGCCGCCCACGCGCAGCATCAGTGCGCTCATCACACTTTCACGTACGGTCAGAACATCTGAAAGCACATCGTCCTCCGCAGGTACATAGCCGATGTCATTGGCGTGCAGCGGGGCCTGGGAAACGTCCTTGCCACGAAACAGCACGCTGCCGCCTTCCGGTGGTTGCAGCCCCGCCAGCATTTGCAGCAGGGTGCTTTTGCCGCTGCCTGCCGCGCCGATGACCGCCAGCAAATGTCCTGCGGGGACACTGAAGCTCACATGATCCAGGGCCTTCAGGGCTTCCTGCGCGGGCCGTGTGAAAATGTGCGAGACGCTGATGAGTTCGAGCATGCGCCGATGAAAGCGGGAAACGCGCCGCATACAACTCGCAAAAATTAGCGGGCCGTCTGGTTCCGGTAAGAAATGCGAAAAGGCCGGCTGTTTCAGCAAGCGGCTTCCCGGCGTGCCCAGGCATCGGCTTCAATGAGCGTTTCCAGGTCCGGATGCTGGATGACCTGATGTTTTTCCATGACACGGGCGACGGTCTGCCAGATGGCGGGAAAGGGGGTGCGTTCGTTTAAAAAGGCCTCCACGGCCACTTCATTGGCGGCGTTTAAAACGGCGGGCAGGGTGCCGCCGACCTCTCCGGCTTGCCGGGCAAGGTCCAGGGCGGGGAAGTCCTGGGTGCGGGGGGCCTCGAAGTGCAGGGAGGCGAGCTGGGCGAAATCCAGCGGGCGCAGGTTGTTGGACACGCGGTCCGGCCAGGTGACGGCGTACTGGATGGGAAAGCACATGTCGCTGTGGCTGAGCTGGGCGATGACGCTGTTGTCCACAAACTCCACCATGCTGTGGACGATGCTCTGCGGATGCACGACGACCTCGATCTGGCTCATGGGGACATCAAAGAGCCAGCGCGCCTCGATCATCTCCAGGCCCTTGTTAAAGAGCGTGGCGGAATCAATGGTGATCTTGCGGCCCATGCTCCAGGTAGGGTGCTTAAGTGCCTGGGCGACGGTGACGTGGGGGAGATGGTCTGCGGGAAGCTGACGGAAGGGCCCGCCGCTGGCGGTGACGAGCAGACGGCGCACATCGGTGGAGCGGTGGCCTTCCAGGCACTGGAAGATGGCGTTGTGCTCGCTGTCCACAGGCAGGACGTGCACGCCTTTGCGGCGGGCGGCTTCCATGACGGCCTCGCCCGCCATGACGAGGATCTCTTTGCTGGCCACGGCCAGGTGCTTGCCCTCCTCAATGGCAGCGAGGGCGGGAGCCAGGCCGGCGACGCCGACGATGGCCACGAGCACCATGTCTGCATCGCTGGCACGCACGAGGTCCACCAGGCCCTGGCTGCCGACGTGCAGGCTGACATCCGCAGGCAAAAGCGGGCGGGCTCTGGCAGCGGCGGCTTCATCCGAAAGGGCGACCTGCTTGACGCCCGTGGCATGGACCTGGGCGACGAGGGCCTCCACACTGCGGGCGGCGGCCAGGCCGACGATCTCCATGCGGTCAGGGATGTCCTGGGCCACTTTGAGGGCACTGGTGCCGATGGAGCCGGTGGAGCCGAGGAGGAGAACTTTGCGTCGGGATGCCATGCTGCTGATTTCCATGCCTCAAGCCGCGATGGCTTCCAGGTAAAAATAAAAGACCGGGGCGGTGAACAGCAGGCTGTCAGTGAGGTCCAGGATGCCGCCGATGCCGGGGAAGGCATGGCCGGAGTCCTTGATGGAAGTGCAGCGTTTGATGACGGATTCCGCCAGATCCCCGGTGATGCCGGCAGCGCAGAGGACCGGTGCCAGGATGAGGCCGTGCAGCCAGGTCAACGGCAGGAGCTCCACAGGTTTCCACCACAGCATGATCACGGCCCCCGCAAAGGAGGTAATGAAGGCACCAGCCAGGCCTTCCCAGGATTTGGCCGGGCTGATGTGGGGGATCATCTTATGCTTCCCAAACACGACCCCAAAGGCATAGGCACCCATGTCGCTGAACTTGGTGACCATGACCAGGTAGATGACCAGAAACATGCCGGTGGCGGATTCGCCATCGCCTTTGAAATACATGAGGCGGGCGATGAAGCCGAAAAAGATGACCGTATAGACGACCCCGAAGACGGTGGAAAAAATGCGCTGGAGGGTGGCGGCGCCCTCGAGCTGATGGCGATAGCAGAGGAGGAAGGCCCCGTGTACACTGGCCGTCAGGGCGGCCAGTTCCAGCCACATGGGCGGTGCCTGTTTATGGTTCATCACCCACCAGGTCATCGTGGCCCAGTAGGCCAGGCAGATGCCAAGGCCCAGCATGTTAAAGGAACGCGCGTGCTTTTCTGAACGCAGGAGGCGGAAGTATTCCACAGCACCTGCCACGCCAAAGAAACCGGTCAGCGCGATGAGCAGCCAGTCACTCTTCCATTTGAAGGCCAGCGTCAGGATGCCCCAGAGGATGAGGGTGCTGAAAAGCCGGGACGCAAAAACACGGCGCTTGCTGGCGGGAGGGGCGGCGGTTTCTTGGCTCATGCGGTCAGGGTCAAGGGGAGGAGGATGAAACCACTAGAAGCAGGTGAGAGGAAAACTGCAATCATCATTCCAGCAGGCGGCGTATCTCTTCGTGCCAAGCAGGGGGAAGCAAGCCTGTCAGATCCTGATAAAAAATGATATTTAAACTTGGCACGGATTTGGCTTAGACAGGGTTTTACGATCTACGATGAAGAAAAATCACAAATGATTCTCTATCGTCGTTGCAATCTGCCAAACCACACATCTAATAGCGACAGCCATGAAAAAAGTCGAAGCGATCATCAAGCCCTTCAAACTCGAGGACGTCAAAGAAGCTCTCTCTGAAGTGGGAGTAGAAGGAATGACCGTCGTTGAGGTCAAAGGATTCGGCCGCCAAAAAGGCCACACTGAAATCTACCGCGGTTCTGAATACACGGTGGACTTCCTTCCGAAGGTCAAGATTGAGGTCGTTGTCGAAGACGCCCGCAGCGAGACTGTTGTGGACGCCATCGTCAAAGCAGCCAACACCGGCAAAATTGGTGACGGCAAAGTTTTCGTCAGTGACGTGATCGAAGCCGTCCGCATCCGCACAGGTGAGCGTGGCTCCGACGCCATCTCCGGCTCCTAAATTTTTCCTCCAGAACCATCACTCAAGCATACCCGCCCGGTCCCGCCGAGGCGGGTTTTGCTTTTTTGGGGGCAGACCTGGAGGCAAGAACGGGAGGTCACATCATCGGCACGTAAAAGTTCTTCACAAAAAAGAAATCATTGTGAACAAATGGCTTGTTGGATGCTCTACATTTTGAGAGCCTTTAATCAGCCCGTGATTCATTCCACAAAATCACACAGCGGAGAGAGAGACCTGGCATTCCCAATGCGCCAGGTGAAAAAAGCCACCCCCACAGAGCAAGTCCACGCCCCTAACCCAACAACCCAACCTACATGGACCGCGACGATCATCCTGCCACCCTCGCCCCAACCCTGATCGAAAACCTGGACCTGGGCTCTGTGCCGCCTGGTCTGCGATCTCCCTCTGCAAGGAAGCGGAAGTCTCCCACCAGCCACCGCCAATCCATGAGCCGGGTGGGTACCAAGACCTTTATCCTGGACACCAATGTCCTGCTGCATGACCCGGCCTGCATCCACCGCTTTGCCGAGCACCACATCTGCATCCCGGTGGATGTGCTGAGCGAGCTGGACCGTTTTAAGAATGAAATGACGGAGCGCGGGGCCAATGCCCGTGAGGTACATCGTGCGCTGATGAAGACCTTTTCCGCACCGGATGCCTCCGTGACCGACGGGGTGAAGACAGCCGGCGGCGGCAACATCCGCGTCGTGATCTATGACCCGGAGGCGGCCAAGCGCGTGCCCAGTGTGCAGGAGTTTGAGCGCATTTTTCCCAATATCGAAAAGGTGGACCACCGCATCCTGGCCTGTGCCCTGTGGCTGCGGGAACAGATCAGCCCGCCGGTCATCCTGGTCAGCAAGGACCTGAACATGCAGCTCAAGGCTCGCGCGGTGGGCATTGAGTGTGAAGATTATCTGCATGACAAGGTGGAGCCGCGTGAGGTGTCCAACTTTGACATCGCCCGCCTGGACATCAGTTCTCATGAGATGCAGCGCTTCGCCAGCAGCGGGCGGCTGACGATTTCCGCCACGCGTATTGGCGACAATGTGGCCAATGATTATGTGCTGCTGATGTCGGGGGAAAAGGCCTCCATGCCGGCCAAGCTCAATGCCCAGGGGGAACTGGTGAGGCTGCTGCACACGCCGGAATCCATCAAGGTGGGCCAGGGCCGCAGCATCAAGCCGATGAATCTGGGCCAGGCCTGCCTGCTGGATGCGCTGCTGGATCCAGAGATCAGCCTGGTCACCTGCTATGGGCAGGCAGGCACCGGGAAAACGCTGCTCGCCGTGGCGGCGGGGCTTTCGCAAGTGTTTGGCCGCACCTATAATGGCCTCACCGTCAGCCGGCCCATCGTGGCCATGGGACAGACGGTCGGGTTTCTGCCCGGATCGCTTCAGGAAAAAATGCGCCCCTGGCTGCAGCCGGTCTATGATGCGCTGGATCTGCTGATGCGGCCGGTGGACAGCCAGCAGGGCCCGCAGCGGAAAAAGAACCGTTTCCTGCCGGAGAAACCGCCCGCGCACCCGGAAACCAGCGCCCCGTATGACGGGCTGATCCAACAGGGAGTGATCGAGATCGAGGCCCTGTGCTACATCCGTGGCCGCAGCATCCCGGACCGCTTTTTTATCCTGGACGAGGCGCAGCAGCTCACGCCGCTGGAGGCGAAGACCGTGGTTACCCGTATGTCGCGCGGCTCCAAGCTCGTGCTGGTGGGGGATCCGGCGCAGATTGACAACCCCTATGTGGACAGCCGCTCCAACGGCCTGGTTTACACCCGGCAGCGCATGCGCGGCCAGTCCTTCGCCGCTCATGTACCCCTGGCCAAGGGTGAAAGGAGCCCTCTGGCGGAGGCTGGCGCGCGGCTGCTTTAATGGAAAAGCGCTGTTTCTAGAAAAAATAACTGAAACTGTGTGCAAGGCTCCGCGTTTAATGGCGCGCAGGGATCGTTGATCTCAACCCCCTTTGCCAAACCAAACAGAACAAACGAACAATCATGAAAGCGATCGCCACGATCCTCTCCGTGCTGGCCCTTGCCAGCTTCACCGCCAACGCCGCCGAAGAAGGCGCCAAGAAAAAGGCTGATCCAGCCAAGGCATTCGCCAAGATGGACGCCAACAGCGACGGCTCCCTCAGCAAGGAAGAATTCATGGCCTCCCCACAGGCCAAGAAAGACGCTGCCAAGGCTGAAAAAGGCTTCGGCATGAAGGACAAGGACAAGGACGGCAAGCTCAGCAAGGAAGAGTTCACCGCCGCTCCGAAGAAAAAGAAGAAGGACGCCTGATTCACTTTGAGGGTGGCGACCCAACCCCGCCACTTTCAATACCGAGCCGTACCCACCAACCTGGGTGCGGCTTTTTCCGTTTTGCACCCGTTTCTGAAAGCCTGTGCACCCACGGGACGAAATAGTTTTTCTACCATGCGCCTGCCCCTCCTTTTTCTGACAGCTTTTTCTTCCTCTCTCCTGGGGGCGGTGGATTACAGCACAGAGATCAAACCGCTGCTGCAAATCCACTGCGTGAAGTGCCATGGAGCCACCACGCAGAAGGCGAAGCTGCGGCTGGACACTGCCGCCGCTGCGATCCACGGGGGAGGGCGGGGAGCCGCCGTGCTGCCCGGCAAGGCGGAGGCCAGTCTGCTGTTTCAAGCCGTGGCAGGCACGCACGATGAAATTTCCCAGATGCCGTATAAGCGGGGGCCGCTGGATTCGGTGCAGATGGGGCTGATCCGGCAATGGATCGCCGAAGGTGCCCAGGCGCCGGAGGATGAAAAACCCAGCGATGACCGGCACTGGGCCTACATCTCCCCGCAAAAGCCGGAAGCGGCTCCGCCGAAAGGCATGCATCCCATTGACCATTTTATCCGCGCCCGGCTGCACCAGGAGGGCCTGGAGCCATCCCCCGCTGCAGATCCGGAAACGCTGATCCGAAGGCTGCATCTGGACCTCACCGGGCTGCCGCCTTCGCCAAAGGAAGTGCAGGCCTTTGTCAAAAAATTCGCCAGTACGCCCAAAGCCTATGCCGCAGAAGTGAACAAGCTGCTCAGCAGCCCGCACTACGGGGAGCGCTGGGGCCGCTGGTGGCTGGACCAGGCGCGGTATGCGGACAGCAACGGCTACAGTATTGACGCGCCGCGCAGCATCTGGCCGTATCGTGACTGGGTCATCAACGCGCTGAATGCGGACATGCCTTTTGACCAGTTTAGCATTGAGCAGCTTGCCGGTGACATGCTGCCGGAGCCGACGGAGAGCCAGCGCATCGCCACCGGGTTCCATCGCAATACGCAGATTAACGGGGAAGGGGGCATTGATAAGGAGCAGTTCCGCATTGAGTCCGTCTTTGACCGGGTGGCCACCACCGGCACGGTCTGGCTGGGCCTGACCATCGGTTGTGCGCAGTGCCACGATCACAAATTCGATGCCATCAGCCATGAGGAGTATTTTCAATTTTTCGCCTTCCTGAACAACCAGGAAGAGCCCACGATGAAGGTTGCTGATCCTTCATTGAATGTTGAAAAGCTGGAGGCCGAACAAAAAGTTCTTCAAGAAAAAATCGCCGCCCACATTGCCGCGCATCAGGCGGAGTTCAGCGAGTGGGAGACGGAGCTTTCTGATGCAGCGCGCTCGCAGCTTCCTAAAGACCGCCAGTCCACCCTGAAGCGCCCGGTGAAAGACCGCAGTCTCACGCAACAGCGCCTGCTCTTTGCCAGCGGCCCCGGCGCGGCGGACCAGGTGTTCCGCTCCTTCAATGAGCGCTACATGGAAATCACCGGTCTGCTGACTAAAGGCACCACCACCATGGTCATGAAAGAGCTGCCGGAGCCGCGCAAGACCACGCTGTTTATCAAAGGAGACTTCACCCGCCCTGCTGCGGAGCAAAAGCCCGCCGTGCCTGCGGTGTTGCATGATCTGGATGTGCCCAATCCGGACCGTCTGGACCTGGCCAGATGGCTGGTCAGCCGTGACAATCCGCTGACGGCGCGGGTCATCGTCAACCGCATCTGGCAGCAGTACTTCGGCGGCGGCCTGGTGGATACGGAGAATGATTTCGGCACCATGGGCAGTCTGCCCACGCACCCGGAACTGCTGGACTGGCTGGCGGTGGAATTCATGGAAAGCGGCTGGAGCCTCAAGCACATGCACCGCCTCATCGTCACCAGCCAGACGTATCAGCAGACGAGTTCCCTGCCTGCGGACCGTTCATCCAAGGCCCTGGCCGTGGACGTGAACAACCAGCTTCTCTGGCGGCAAAACCGGCTGCGCCTGGATGCGGAGATCGTCCGCGATGTCTGTCTGACAGCCAGCGGTCTGCTGGAGCCGAAGCTCGGCGGCCCGCCGGTGTATCCGCCCATTCCGGAAGGAGTACTGAGCCTGGGACAGGTGAAGCGTACCTGGCCGCTGAGCAAGGGAGCGGATCGCTACCGGCGTGGTCTTTACACCTTTGTTTTCCGTGCCACCCCGCCGCCTGGACTGAGCGTCTTTGATGCGCCGGACGGTTTCAGCACCTGCACCCGCAGGCTGCGCAGCAACACGCCGCTGCAAGCCCTGACCCTCCTCAATGACAGCTCCTTTGTGGAGTTCGCGCAGGCATTGGAAAAGATCGTGAAAACGGACGGCCTGGATGCGGCTTTTCAACGCTGCACGGCGCGGCTGCCGACCGCTGATGAACGCGCCACATTGAGCCGACTCCAGCCGCAGGAAATCGCCCGTGTGCTGCTGAATCTGGATGAGACGATCACGCGGGAATGACTGGACGTGACAACGTTTCTGGTTAGACTGAGGCATGCGCCAAGTTCGTCGTTATCTTCTTTTGCTTTGGCTGGCCGCAGAAAGTGCGCTGGCCGGATTGGGATTTTTTGTCCTGGCCAAGAGCTTGTTCAGCGCTGAAATCTTGCCCAAGAACCAGGTGACGGCCACTGTGGTCTGTATGCTGCTGCTTTGTGTGGTGTTCGGTTCACTTTGGAGCCACGCGCGGGCGGAGAAACCTGAACGGCGGATTTCTGCGGAGCGGGAGTAAGCGGTGCTGCCAAGGCAAAGACTTGAGTCTTGCCCCTCTGTACCGCACTCCATGACGCTCCGCGACTTCCCTGCCTTACACAGATTCCGGGACGGCAAACCCTTCACGGTACTCGCGCTTCAGCAGGGCCAGGGCTTCGGGGGTGGCGGACTCACCGATGAAGGTTTCTTTTTCGGTATCAATCTCCAGGATGGGGCCGACGCGGACGTCACCGTCTTTCAAGGTCACCTCATTGGCCTTGAGATGAGCGGGCAGGTCTTCGATGACTTCCTGCCAGGGCTGGAAGTCTTTGAGACGGGACTTGGCCAGATCCAGATCGCCTGACTGGCCGAGCCTGTAGGAGATGTTGCCCAGATGGCACCAGGCGCTGGAGAAGTGGATCTGCTCGATCTCGGCCTTGAGGTCGCTGGTTTTGCGGGAGCGTACGGCGGAGATGAAATTGGCCGCGTGGGTGCTGCCGCCGTCGCCTTTAAATTTCTGGATGACCTTGCCCTCCGGATCATGGGCAGAGCCGCCGCCACGCCCGCCGGCGTAGTAGCCGCCCTCGCACTCGATGACGAGGAAGGCGCTGGTGCGGCGGCGGAGATAGACGTCCGGCGCTTTCATGCCTTTCTGGCGGGGCAGGTTATGAACGTCCATGATGACGGGCACCACGCCGGTGTCATAATAGAGGAAGTGGGTATTGGGTGTCTCGCCAGCATCGTTCCAGCCATAACGTCCGCCGCCTGCCAGCACGCGCTTGGGCAGGGTGACCTTGTCGCGGAAGACCACGTTGCGCAGGTCATCCAGAATATGGGGGCCCCAGTTGCCCAGCTCCCCGTTGCCGGTGTTCCAGTTCCAGTGCCAGTCGTAGTGGAATTTTTCCCGCAGGATGGGCTCGTCCTGGGCCGGGCCTAACCAGAGATTGTAGTCCACAGTCGTGGGCGGTGTGAGCGGGGTGTCGCGCTTGCCGATGGTGGCGCGCATGCCGTAGTGGTTGCAGCGGACATACTTCATCTTGCCCAATGCGCCGGTGTCCAGATAGGCCTTCAGCTCGTCATGAAATGGGTCGCTCCGCTGCTGCGTGCCGCCCTGGACGATGCGGTTGTATTTGCGCGCAGCCGCCACGAGCTGGCGGCCTTCCCAGATGTTATGGGAAATGGGTTTTTCCACATAGACATCCTTGCCTGCCTGGCAGGCCCAGATGGATGCCAGCACATGCCAGTGGTTGCCGGTGGAGACGATGACGGCATCAATGCTTTTGTCATCCATCACATGGCGCAGGTCCTGGGTGGTCTTCGCATTGGGAAAGGCCTGCTTGGCGCGGTCCAGCGCCACGGTATCAGGATCACAAACATACGCGATTTCCACTCCGGGTACCTTGGCGAACCGTTTGGCATTGCCCGTGCCCTGGCCGCCGACGCCGATGGCGGCCACGCGGACCGTTTCATTGGCCCCCAGAACCCGCGAGGCGGAAAGGGCGGTGGCGGCAAGCGCCGTGTGACGGAGAAATGTACGACGGCTCGTGAAGGCGGGTTGGCGGTTCATGGTGGTTTTCTTTTATGAAACTCCGCTTCCCGCTTCAACAAAAAAAAGCCCGCCCTGGATTCCAGGGCGGGCCGATTTTTAAGGGGCCAAATTGCGGCCAGGAGGCAAGTTCTACAGCTTCTTTACGCGGAAGCTGCGGAAGCCGACGGGGTCATTGTGACCGGCGAAGCCGATGAAGCCGCTCTTCTTGTCCAGGCCTTTTGGGGTCTGCTTGGGGTCCAGCTTGCTGCGGTCCACTTCGTCCAGATTGGCATCCAGGATCTTCGTGCCGTTCAGGGTCACGGTGATGTGGTTGCCTTTGACGGTGACTTCCTGGTAGTTCCATTCGCCGACGGGGCGGAGGTAGCCGTGCTTGGCACCGATGAGGTGATAAATGGAGCCGTGATACTGGTATTCCTTGAGGCCGGGTTTGCCTGCGGCAGCCATTTTGGCGTTGTAGCCGTCGCTATCAATGACCTGGATCTCCAGGCCGCCGGCGGCTGCATTGCCTTCCAGGCCGGTGCGCAGGGCGATGCCGTTGTTGCCGGCTGGCGGGAGGATGAATTCGGTGCGGATGACGCAGTCGCCGAATTCTTCCTTGCTCAGCAGGTTGCCGCCTTTGCCGGATTTGCAGTAGATGGCGCCGTCCTTCATCTCATAGTTTTCCACGGAACCCTGCCAGTTGCTCAGGTCCTTGCCGTTGACCATTTCGGTGAAACCTTCCTCATCGGCGGCCAGGGCTTTGTTAGCCTCCTCAGGGCTGATTTCACGGATGAAAACATTGCGCCAGCGGATCTCGCTGCCGTGCGTCTGGAGCTGGATAGGGCCTTTGGCGAAGGCGGGGTCCTTCATGAATCCGGCGGGTTTTGGCGGAGCCACTTCGCCTTCCTTCGGCTTCACGTAGGCCAGGTAACCGGCCTTTTTGTTGGCGAAGAAGTTTTCCAGCACGGCATTGTCCACCACCTTTTCACCATTGAAGATGATGGTCACGCGCTCGCCGATCATGGTGATTTTGAAGCTGTTCCACTCGCCCAGCGGCTTGTCCATTTTCTTGCTCGGGTCCTTGCCAGGAGCTCCGGAGCTGTTGTTCCAGAGACCGCCTGAGCCCTTGGCGCGGCCGAGGCCTTTGGGATCTTCTTCATTCGGATCCCAGATCTGCACCTGGGGAATGCCGCGCAGGTAAACGCCGCTGTCACCCAGGGGCAGCGCCTTGTATTCCAGCAGCAGTTCAAAGTCGCCGTAGTCCTTGTCGGTGGTCAGGTACAGGCCTTTGCCATCATTGACCAGCTCGCCGTTGTCCACGGACCAGTGGGCGTTGATGTGGTCTTCGGCAGGGTTGCCCTTTTTGTCCAAGGCACCGCCTTCGACAGATTTCTTTTTGTAGTCCGCCTGCTCCTCAGGCGACATGGCCCAGAGCTCGCTAGGATCACGGGTGCCCCAGCCATACCAGCCGGAGAGGTCCTTGCCGTTAAAAAGGGCCGTGAAACCCTCCGGTGGAACATTGTTTTCAGCACGCAACCCGGCCATGGCGGCCAGGGCTAGCAAAGAGGTAAAAAACGGTACTTTCATGTGGAAGAAGGGAGTCGGGCGCTGGGAGGGCGATCTTTCAAGGCGTCTGCGTGTCCGTGAAGCGCCTTTCGATACTTTCGAGACGCAGCCTCATCTGCCGCATCTCATTCAGCAGTTCCTTCATTTCGCCGTCGTCCCGCTTCAACTCCGGCTCCACAAAGAACCGGGCGAACAAACCCGTCAGCACACCGAACAATCCCACGCCGGTGATCATCAGGATCATGGCTACAAACCGGCCCTCCACCGTCACGGGAAAGTGGTCGCCATAGCCCACGGTCGTCATCGTCGTGATCCCCCACCACAGTGCATCCATGGGAGATTTGATGTTGGAATTCGGCTCGTTCTCAACGACGAGAATTGAGATCATGGAGAACAACAGAAGCACAATGGCCATGAGCACCGTCGTTCCTGCCATGCTGCGTGCCCGCTGCTTGTGCAAGTAGCACATGATGGCCCGTGCCGAGCGGAAGGCCCTCAGGATGCGTAAGATCTGGACAATGCGAACCGCCCGTCCCAGTGAAAAAAGACCGGCAGGGATACAGGACAGCAGATCTATCCAGCCCCATTGCATGAAGGTCGTTTTAGATTCTGCACGGCGAAAGCGGATGGCAAAGTCACTGAAGAATACCGCGCAGACAACAAGGTCGAGAATGTCCATGAGTTCTCGTACATTGGCTTCCAGCGGAACCAGACGATCAATCAGCAGGGCCAGAATCGCATAAATGGAAAGCAGCAGAACCAGGGCATCCAGAAAACGCAGGCGGGGTGGATTCATAGTAGGTGAAGCTGGAGGGTTGGACTGAATTTTGTTAGCGTTCAAAAAAGCAGGTTTAGCGAGACAAGGACAAGGGCCGCACTTGCGTTATATCAGAGGCGTATCATTTTTCCACCTTCAGGGGTCGTCCGCCTTTGTCTATCTGTCCGGGCGCATCAATTGCACAAACGATCGTTCTTTCTCATGCGCACCCTTCTTTGCCTGTTCCTGCTTGCACTCCCTGTAGCCGCCGCTCCCACCAAATCGGTGGAGGAAATCGCGGCGGAGATCAAGCCCTCGGTGGTGAAGGTCATGCAGGTGGGAAGAGACGGCATGGACGGGTTGGGGGCGGGATTTGTCGTCAGTGAGGACGGCCTCATCGCCACCAACATGCATGTCATTGGCGAAGCGCGCCGTCTAGAAGTGGAAATGGCCAATGGCGACAAACACGAAGTCGTCGAAGTCACCGCCACCGATGCCCATTGGGATCTGGCGCTGCTTCGAGTGGCCAAAAAGGGCCTCAAACCGCTGCCCCTGGCCGATAGCGAAACCATCCGTCAGGGCCAGCCCATCGTTGCCATGGGAAATCCGGCGGGCCTCGCCTTCAGCGTCGTGGACGGTGTCGTGTCCGAGTATCCGGACGTGGTCAACGACATCACCATGATCCGCCTGGCCGTGCCCATTGAAAAAGGCAACAGCGGCGGCCCGTTGCTGGACCGTCAGGGGCAGGTGCTAGGCATCCTGACCCTCAAGTCCGCCCGCACGGAGAATCTGGGTTTTGCCATGCCAGTGAATGAGCTGAAGCGGCTCATTGAAAAACCCAACCCCGTGCCCATGTCCCGCTGGCTGACCATTGGGGTATTGAACCCCAAGCTCTGGAAGCCTCTGCTCGGCGCCCGCTGGACGCAGCACGCGGGCATCATCAAGGCCGCCACGCCGGGTGCTGGATTCGGCGGCCGCTCTCTCTGCCTCTGGTCACCGGAGACGCCGGCGGAGACGTTTGAGGTGGCTGTGAATGTGAAGATGGAGGAGGAATCTGGCGCTGCCGGGCTGGTCTTTTGCTCCGATGGTGGCGACGCGCATTACGGTTTTTACCCCTCCGCAGGCAAGCTCCGGCTGACCCGCTTCGAAGGGGCGGATGTGTACTCCTGGACCATCCTGGCCGATGTCGCCACGGAGGCCTATCGCCCCAACGACTGGAACCACCTGCGGGTGCGCGTGGACCCGGAGCAGATCACCTGCTGGGTGAACGGCCAGCGGGTGCTGGTGCAGGACGATGACGGCCTGCGTGGTGGCAAGGCGGGGCTATGCAAATTCCGCAACACGGTGGCCGAATTTCGCGGCTTCCGCGTCGGGACCGACCTCGCAGAGAAACCTGTTCCCAAAGCCCTCGCCGCTAGCATTCAGTCTGCCATGGATGCCTTTACCCAAAAGGGTGCGGCTAAAAAAGACACCCTCAAGCAACTGGTGGAGAAGCCCGCCGCCAGCCGCCGCCTCCTGGTGGAAAAACGCCGCCAGCTGGAGCAGGAAGCCACCGCCCTGCGCGAGCTGGAGCAGGACCTCCACCGCCACGCAGTGACCCAGGAACTGGCTGCCGAACTGGCCAAACCGGAAGACAAAATTGACCTCATCCGCGCCACCCTTTTGCTGGCCCGGCATGACAACCCCGAAGTGGAAATCGGCCAGTATTTGCAAAGCTTCGCCCGCATGGTGGACGACCTGAAAAAGGACCCCGAAATCATCAAAGGCACCTTGCCCGCTGTGAAGCGGCTGAACCGCTACCTCTTTGAAGAAGGCGGCTTCCACGGCAGCCGGCATGATTACAGCAGCAAGTCCAACAGTTACATGAATGAGCTGCTGGACGACCGCGAAGGCCTGCCCATCACCCTTTCCGTTCTCTACATCGAGCTCGCATCACGCCTCGGCGTGAAAGGCGTGCATGGCATCCCCCTGCCCGGAAAATTCATGGTCGGTTATCGTGAAGGCCCGGAGGGCGAGCTGATGCTGGTGGATGTCTTCGAGCGTGGCAAAACCGTCTCTGTCATGCAGGCCGCCATGGAGCTGACCGAGCGGGGCGAGTTTGCCGAAGAATCCCTCGAGCCCTCCAGCAAACGCTCCATCATCCTGCGCATGCTGAACAACCTGCTCAGCACCACCCTGGACGATGCCACCGCCATCAAGGACACCATGCCTTACCTGGACCTCTCCATCGCCCTGGACCCGGACGCCGCCGTGCAGCGCATCAACCGCGCCCGCATGAAAGAGCGCCTTGGCCAGCGGCAGGAAGCGGCCGAAGACGTCCGCTGGCTCACCGAGCACTTCCCCGAAGACGGCCCTGGTGAAATCCGCAGCCAGCTCATGCAGTGGCTGGAGTCTTTGGAGTGAGAGGGCGAGCTCTAAGCATGCAAAGCATTCTTGGTGGCCCAAGGTTGTCAGGTCGGTTCATATCCCCTTAGCTCGTAAAAAAGTAGTGACCGTGGCGTCAGATTTGTCTTTATTTCTTCCCTAGATCCAGCAAGGCAGTTAAAAGCTGATAAGTTTTATCGCCATGAATACAAACTGCATGACTCCTCTTCTCCGCACGATGCTGTCTGGGATGATGGTGCTGTGCCTCCTGCCTGCTCTTCTTGCTGCCCAGACTGCCGCCCGTGTGTGGACTAACCAGGAGGGCCGCAGTGTCACGGCTGCTTTGGTGGGGGTGGCGGGAACCCACGTGGTCATTCAGCTTGCCGATGGCACCCGCAGCAATGTTCCTGTGGACACACTTTCAGCGGCGGATCAGGCTTTTCTTAAGTCACTCCAGATTGGCACTCCTGCTCCCGCAGGCTCAGTGCCTCTTCCTGCCCCAGGTGCGCTGACCTGGCCTAAAGACATCCTGACGGTGGACCCAAAATCCATCGTGGTCAGGGAAGGGCTCCAGGACAAGGCGAACAACCGGTATCACTACGAGACGGAAAGTTTTGAGTTCATTTCCACTGCGCCGCTGGCAGGCTCGGTCATGGCTGATGTGGCGGCCGATTTCATCCTGACGCAGAAGTTTTTCATTGTTCAGCCTTGGGACTGGACGCCCCGGCCTAAAAGCGGCAACCTCTTTATCGTCCTCATGGCCGAGACGGATGAAGACTACATCGCCCTGGGGGGCAAGGACGGCAATGCGTCCGAGATGGTCAACGACAGCTGTCTCATCCGGTTCCGCGCCCTGGGCCTAAAAAAGGTGGGGGCCCGTTATCAGTATGACTCCCGGGAGAAGGAGCCGGGCCGCGTCACCAGCATTGTGGCTTATGGAATGCTGAGCGATGTCGGCGGCTGGCTCCAGTCCTGGACCTCTCTTGGGATGACCAATTTTGTGCGCTTCGTCGCCTATCAAAACAATGGCAGCATCCGCTTTTCGGATCTGGGGGCGTCTGTGCGCAAGGCGGTGAAAGAGGCGGCTGAGAAAAACAAAATTTATCCTGATCTGAACCGCATGCTGAAATACATGCGCCCGTCCAAGGAAGCACGGGGGACGGATACCCGTTCAAGGCTGGAGCAGCAGATGGACGGATACCTGCTGAATTATTACTTCGGTTTCCTGGATGGTGACGGCAGTGGCGCGGCGTTGCATCAATACTACCGCAATGTGTTCGCACGTTCCAAAAGAAGCCGCTCGCCCGATGCGGCAGCAGCCATGCTTGCTGCCAGCGGAATGGAAAAGGCTTCCCCGGAGGATATGCTGGACAAAATCCTGGCCGGTCGTGACGATGCCATCCTGGGGGCTGAAATGACGGAGAAATTCAAAAGCATCGGCATCCGCTTCGACCCGTGAGCAGCAGGGAGGCACCCCCTATGGCGGTCATCTGTCCTGCTCAGCCATTACTTCATCTTGACGCCATGCGCCTGCATGGCACGTAACGGTTGTTCATGAAGATCATTCGCCACACCGACCCCACCTGGCAGGAGACCGCTGCCGCCCTGAACCGCCGTGCTGAGGCGAGTGATGCTGTGCAGGAGGTCGTGTCCGGGGTGATCAAAGAGGTGCGCAGCCGGGGCAATGCTGCGGTTCTGGACTTCACCGAGCGTTTTGACGGGGTCCGCCTGACGCCGGAAAGCCTGGCCATCTCCCCGGATGAGCTGGCCGGGGCCTGGAATGTGACGGACGCTAAGCTGAAGGACGCGCTCATTGCCTCCCATCGAAACGTGTACTCCTTTGCCAAAAAAAGCCTCCGCCAAAACTGGTCCGGCAGCAATGAGCAGGGGGCGGAGGTGGGAGAGGTTTATCACCCTTTTGAGCGTGTAGGCTGCTACGTGCCGGGCGGCTCCGCGCCCTTGGTTTCCACGGCCATCATGACTGTCACGCTGGCCTCCGCCGCTGGAGTGCCGGAGATCGTCGTCTGCACACCCTGTGGCAAGGATGGCCAGGTGAATCCCGGCCTGCTGGCCGCGCTGAAGCTGGCTGGTGCCACGGAGGTGTATAAAATCGGCGGTGCCCAGGCCATCGCCGCCATGGCTTATGGCACGGAGACCATCCGCCCGGTGACCAAGATCTTCGGCCCGGGCAACAGCTATGTCGTGGAGGCCAAACGCCAGGCTTTTGGCGTCGTTTCCATTGATCTCCTGCCCGGCCCCAGCGAGGTGCTGATCCTGGCGGACAAGTCCGGCAATCCTTCCTTCATCGCCGCTGACATCCTGGCCCAGGCCGAGCATGGCAAGGACAGCCAGGCCGGGTTCATCACCGATGATGCCGGCCTGCTGGAAAAGGTGGCTGCCGAGGTGGACCGCCAGTGCGCCAAGCTGAGCCGCCAGGAGCAATTGAAACCTGTTTTGGACAAAGGCGTCTTCCTCCTCCTGGCCCCCACGATGGAGGAAGGGGCCGCTTTGGTGAATGCCTATGCGCCGGAGCACTTAACTCTCATCACTGAGCGGGAAGGGGACATCTTGCCCCTCATCCGCACCGCCGGGGCCATCTTCCTGGGCAATGACTCCCCTGTGGCTGTGGGGGATTTCCTAGCCGGTCCCAGCCATACCCTGCCCACGGGCGGTGCGGGCAAATCTTTCCCCGGCCTCACCGTGGACATGTTCCAGCGCCGCACCAGCATCATCCGCCTGGACAAAGCCAGCGTCACCCAGTCCGAGCCCATCGTGCGTGCCTTTGCCGCTGTCGAAGGTCTGGATGCCCATGGTGAATCCGTGGCGATTCGGGCGCGGTAGGTACAGTATTCATCACTCTCCGAGTGATGCGATCCAGAGCCAGCGGTACCCTCTTCCAAACCATCCGCCAACATCCAAATATGGGCAGTCTGCGAGGGGACAAAAGGGGGGGCTTCGTGCCCAATCCCCTCACTCGGAGAGTGAGGAATACTGTACTCTGAGGGATGCAATATCCTCTCAGTACAACAAAATGTTGATCTCGGAATCGGTCAGGAGGGACGTGTCGTGCACGGCCAGGAGATCACCCACCTGCTCCAGGTTTTTCCATTCGGTTTCAAACTCGGGGATCAGCGGGAAATCCATCTCGGTGGAGGCCACCTCAAAGGGTGTTTCCATCGTCTCCGGCACCGGAGCTATGATCACCATCTGCGGTGATGTGCCACCCTCTTCCGGCTGATAAACGACGGCGGCTGCGCCCAGCGCAAGTGCAGCGACGGCTGCCCAGGCGAGTCCTGCCGGGACCGGGTCCCTTTCCTGCCACCAACCTTTGAGCCGGGCCATCCAGCCGCGTTCCTGCGGGGTCTGGCGGGCCAGGCGGACCATGTTTTGGGTGAAATTAGGGCGTGGCTCGACCGTCTTGGCCTGGCCAAGCACTTTCCAAAGCGGATCGTTAGGGGTGAGCGGTTCCATAGTCGTTGCAGGGGCATAAAACATCACCCCGGACGGATAGTTGCGCCAGTGGCAGAAGTTTTCTGATTTTTCTAGCCGGGTTTAACCCGGAGGCCAGGTCAGGTCACGGCCAGCCAGCAGGTGAACGTGCAGATGCGGCACTGTCTCGCCCCCGTCACGGCCGTGATTGATCACCAGCCGGAAGCCTTTGCTGCGGTCTTTGACGCCCAGCTTTTCGGCGATTTTTCCTGCGGCCAGCAGCAGGGCGCCCAGGGTGGCCTGGTCTTCCGCCTCCGCCTCTCCCACACGAGGAATGACTTTCTTCGGCACGATCAGCACATGGATGGGTGCCTGTGGAGCGATGTCGTTGAAGGCGGCCACCAGGTCGTCTTCATACACCAGCGGGGCCGGGATCTCGCGGTCCACGATCTTTTGGAAAATGGTTTTTTCGGACATGCGGCAAAGTGGTGCGGGCACTCCTGCCTGCAAGGGAAAGGTGGATGCTCCCGCTCGGGGTGAGGCGTCAATGAAACAGCTCTTCCTGGCTGGTATCCCGCCCTCGGCGGCTGTCCAGTGACTTGATCTCATCAATGAATTCACCCACATCTTCAAACTGGCGATAAACGGAGGCATATCGCACATAGGCCACGTGATCAATGGCCTCCAGGCGGCGCATCACCTTGGCGCCGATGACGGTGGAGGGGATCTCCCGGTAGCCTTCTTCCTCCAGCTCATTGGCGATGTCATCCGCTAGCTGCTCCAGCTGCTCCATCTTGACCGGGCGTTTTTCACAGGCCTTGCGCAGGCCGGACATCAGCTTTTCCCGGTCGAAGCTCTGGCGCGCGCCATTGCGCTTCACCACCCGCAACTCTTCACGCTCCACGATTTCATAGGTCGTGAAACGGAAGCTGCATTTCATGCACTCGCGGCGGCGACGGATGGCGTGGCCCTCGCGTGCTTCGCGGGAGTCAATGACCTTGTCTTGGGAGCTACCGCATTTGGGACAGCGCATAGGAGGGGCCTATAAGGTGCCATCTTGCAACCACTTGGCAAGAGCGGCCTGCCTCTCAGCTTGATTTTCGGCAGGATGAGCAGATTTCGTCCCCATCATCCGTCACCCGGAAGTTCAGCGTGCGGTCATCCACCTCGGTTTTCCCGCAGACTTTGCACTGGTGGAAAAAGGCCGCTCCCGCTGTTGCCTCCGCAAAACGCGCCTTGCGGTTCCCGGTCTTCGCCGCCTGGAGCTGGCCTTTGACAAAGTCCGGCCCGAAGGTGACAGCGTAGTTAAGCAGGGCGAAAAACATGGGGATCAGGGCCATGGGATTGAGAAGTACCGAAAGTCCCAGCATCACGGCCGTGAAGATGGCCACCCATTTGATCTTCACCGGCAGGATGAAAAACAGCAGGATTTCCTCATTCGGATAAATTGAGGCAAAGGCAAAAAGGGCCGTCAGATAAAGCCACATCGCTGTGGGTTCATAGCCAAAAAACACCGCGCCAATGGCCAGTGAAATCATGCCGCCGATGACATACAAATTCACCCGGAAGGCTCCCCACGCCTCATCCAGCCCCCGTCCAAGCCACATCATGAACAGGGCCCCGATGACCGCAAAAAGCATCGTGCTGCTGGGAATGAAAATGTACGTGAAAAGCCGCCACACCTGCCCTTGCAACACCAGGTCCGGCCGCATCCGGAGAAATTCCTCATAGGGTTCCCGGGCATTGACGTCCAGAAACATGAAAATCAGCAGCGTAAAAAGCTGCAGGATGGCAATGGCCTGCAGGATGCCTGGGATGGCAAAACGGCCCAGTTTGGATTCAAGTCGGTCAATCAGTGGCATGTGGGGAATCCTATACGTCTAGCACCACCCAGCTGCGAATGCGAAAGCGGATTTCTTCACGGCTCCTCCAGCCAGATGACGCGCAGGCCCAGCCTGGCTGCCGCCTTTCTCCCCTCCTCTGGACCCAGCACCATGAGTGCCGTGGCGTAGCCGTCCGCCAGCAGACAGCTCGGGTGAATGACTGAGACGGACACCAGCTTATGCTCCACCGGGCGGCCAGTGCGCGGGTCCACGATGTGGCTATATGTCCGGCCCTCTTTTTCATGCCGGTGCCGGTAGCTGCCGCTGGTGGCGATGCAGGCATCCTTGAGAGGTATATGTTCCAGGGTTTCCCCGGGTGCTCCGTCCGGGGCCTGAATACCCACCTGCCACGGCCCTCCGCCCGGTGCATGACCCACCGCCACCACCTCCCCGCCGACCTCTAGGAGGAAGTCCGTCAGCCCCTCCTCCTTCAGCCTGCTCACCAGTTCATTCATGACAAATCCCTCGACCACAGCCGCGACATGTATGCGCAGGCCCGGATCATCCTTCTTCAGCGCCGGGGGTGCTTCACGCCACTTAAGATGCCCCCATCCAATCCTGTTTTGCAGTCCCGGTTTTAGTCCGTCTCCTCCAAGCATTCCAAACCCCAGTGCCTCCACCGCTCCCCCCACGGTAACATCCAGCGCTCCCGCCGTTTCCAGGCTCATATCATGCGTTGCCTTCGCCACAGCCACGAGTTCCTCGGGTACCGGAAACCAGTCCGTGCTCTGGCTGTCATTAAATTGCGACAGGGGCGAATCCGCCTTCCAATGCGAAAACACCGCCTCCCGCTGGTCCAGGTGCGTTTGAATCATCCGCCTCGTCTCCTCTTTCCCGCCTGCCGCCTGTAAACTCCAGGTCGTGCCCATCGTCGGACCACCCAGGCTCACGGGCTTTTCCCGGTTGCAGGCCGGGAATGTCATCATCAGCACGAACAATGCGAACCGGCGGATCGTCGGCTGCAAAGTCGTGTTCATAAGGCCTGTCGGCTGTCCGCCGGGCACAATCCCATCACACCACCACGCTATGCAGACGGCTGATGCCTTCGATGGCCTCCAATTCGCCGAGGACGGACTGGCTGGGGGTGGAGTCCAGGGTCAGGAGGGTCAGCGCGGTGCCACCTTCCTTGTTCCGGCTAAGGGACATGTCGGCGATGTTAATCTTGTGCTTGCCCAGGATGGTGGAATAAGCGGCGATCATGCCGGGGCGGTCCTGGTTTTCAATCAGCAGCAGTGTACCTTCAGGACGGGTCTCGATGTGGCGGCCGTTCACCTTCACGATGCGCGGCTCCCCGGCAAAGAAGGTGCCCGCGATGCTGGCGGTCTCCGTGCCGTTGCTGGCCTGGACTTCGATGAGGTCGGTGAATTCGCTGGCATCCGGCACGCGACTTTCCGTGGTGCGCAGGCCCAGGTTTTCAGCCACGCCGTTGGCGTTGATGTAGTTTACCTGCTCGGCCCCGACGGCGCGCTCCAGGAAGCCTTTCAGCACGGAACGGGAAATGAGGGTGGTATCGCCGGTGCCCACTTTGCCGCTGTAATTGATGCGCACCACATTGGAACGCTGCGGGGCGAACTGGGAGAGCAGGCGGCCCAAAAGCTCGCCAAATTTCAGGAACGGGCCCAAATCGGCGAGGGTCTTCGGGTCCACGTTTGGCATGTTCACCGCGTTCACCACGGTGCCCTGGAGAAGGTGCGCCTTGATGACTTCAGCGATCTCGATACCCACATTTTCCTGAGCTTCCTCAGTGGAGGCACCCAGGTGCGGAGTGAAGACCGTGTTCGGGGCCTTCAGCAGCGGATAGTCAGCCGGGGGCGGCTCCACTTCAAAAACGTCCAGGGCGGCTCCGGCGATGGTGCCATTGTTCAGGGCCTCGGCCAGGGCGGCGTCGTCAATCAGGCCACCACGGGCGCAGTTGATGATGCGGCAGCTTTTTTTCAGCGAGGCCAGGCGCTTCGCATTGATCATGTGCTTCGTCTCCGGAGTCAGCGGCATGTGCATGGTGATGTAGTCTGCCTGCACGATGGCGGCATCCAGGTCTTCACACAGCTCCACGCCCAGGCTCTCGGCACGGTTTTTGGAAAGATAAGGATCATAGGCCACCACGCGCATGCCGAAGGCCTTCGCGCGCTTGGCGAATTCCGCGCCGATGCGGCCCATGCCGAGCACGACGAGGGTCTTGCCATACACTTCCGTGCCCTGGAAGCTCTTGCGGTCCCATTTGCCGCTGACGATGGTCGCATGCGCCTGGGGCGTCTTGCGGGAAAGGGCCATCATGAGGGTGAAGGCCTGCTCAGCCGTGGAGATCGTGTTGCCGCCGGGGGTGTTCATCACCACCACGCCGCGCTTGCTGGCCACGGGGACGTCAATGTTATCCACACCCACACCGGCCCGGCCCACCACCTTCAGCAGAGGTGCGGCGTCCAGCACCTTCGCGGTCACTTTGGCACCGCTGCGGACGATGATGGCATGGGCATCGCGGGAGGCCTCGATCATGGCGTCTTCCGCCTTCAGGTCCATGTTCACTTCCACGGAAAAGGAGGGCTCCGCTTTGAGGAGATCAATGCCTTTGCTCGAAATGGGGTCGTTATTACCGGCGATGAGAATCTTGAACTGCTGGGCCATAGGGGCGCGCAAAGTAGGCGGTTTTGCCAGGGTGGCAAGTGGCAGGTGAAAATCTGGTCAACTGCGGGTGATGGCAACCGGAGGTGCCGTCGGGTTTATTCCATCAGAGAAAAATCATAACCCGTCTGCGCGGTGCCCAGCAGGTACTCTGTCAGAGGGGTGCCGCTGTCATTCAGGCGCAGCAGCAGGTAGTCATGGTGGTCCAGGTCCAGCCGGGAATCAATTTTCCACATCTGCGGTTCACCAGAGTGCACCAGTTTCACGGCCGCTGGCACGGAAAGCAGCAGATGCGCTTCAGGATGCTCCCGCAAGAAACGGATCAGTTCTTCCTGGGAGCTGGCCTTTTTGGTATCCGGTCGGTCGGTCAACATTTCATGCATCACAGCATCGCCGACAATGAAAAGATCATTTCCGCCCTGATGGGCATCCAGCCAGGCGGCCACCGTTTGCTGGTGGGCATCCTGGCTTTGCTCAACCTTCTGATAAACCAGCGCACTGACCGCCACGGTCGCCGCCACGCCCAGGGAGACCCACAGCCCGCGCCAATGAGGATCATGGGAGGACAGGTCATCCGTCTTTGAAACCCACATCGGCGTGCGGCGCGCCTGGATATAAGCCTCTGAGCCGAGGGAGGGAAACAGGCCTCCCCAAAACTGGTTCAGCCGCAGCCACCAGTGGCAGTTTTCCAGAGGGTTTCCGGTGATGCGGGCGAAGTGGCTGCCAGTGATGAATTCCGGTGCCAGACCGGCATCTGCGGCCAGGTTTTTCCAACGGAGAGGGGACAAAACCGTGATGTGGCCACCATGGGCCAGCTTGCCCTTTTGCAGGCGCTTTCTAAAATACCTTTCCCGCCACTTCGCCAGCCAGTCCGGCATGGTGGGGGAGCCACCAAGGAAGATGCCGTCAGGCTTCAGCAGGCGGCTGATTTCCGCGATCGTGGCCCCGGGCCGGGGGAGGTGCTCAAAGACATGCAGGCTCACCACCGCATCCGCTATGCCTGAAGGCAGGGGCAGGGACTCGTCAAAATTGGCGTGATGCACCTCGTCGTATCCCGCCAGGTCCCTGACCTCCGGGCGAGGATTCCAGTCCAGGCCGATCCAGCGGTCCACCACTCCCTCCGGCGTAAAGTGCTTCAGCCATCCCCGCTCACAGCCCACATCCACCACCTGCAGTGGCCGGCCCAGGCGCCGTGCCTCCCTGGCCAGCGCCTGCCCGGCCCACCAGTAGCGCACCAGCCGCACAGAATAAGCCGCGTTGTTCAGGTGCTGCTTCAGCCGGGATTGTGTTTGGGCGGGCAGCCGGGCCAAGATTTCACTGAAGGGAACAAGCGGGAAGTGAAGAAACGGAAATCTGGAGCGCATAGGTTCTGGGAGAGCTGGCATCGTTACGATGCAGTTTTTGCCGGAGAAGCAAAAAACAAGCCCTGCTGGTTACTTTTTGTTCCATGCAGGGATACACCAGGGCTCTGCTAGAATGAACTAAGCTTCGGTGATTCAATGCCTAACAAGCTTCCACCCGCAAAAAAAACAGGCGGGGAGTGACCTCCCCGCCTGTCATGTTATTTAAAGGACGACATTCATGTCATCGCTGGCCGTTATTCAGGGCGTTTGTTATCGTCGGCATTGCCGGTGCTGCCGCCCGTGCTTCCTGAGGTGCTGCCAGCGGTGCCGGGGCCGGTGCCATTGCGGCCGACGCTTGTGGAGCTGCTGGCATCGCGGGTCACCTCTGGATTCGCGGGGGAGGTGCGGGCGTATTCCTCTGTGCTGAGCTTGCCGTCGCCGTTGGCATCCAGCTTGCGGAATAGCTCCTCGTTGCTGAGGGGCTGCACGTCTTCACGTTCAGCATCGTTGCTGGTGCCGGTGATGCCGCCCGTACTGCCGGTAGTGCTTCCTGGCGTGCCTGGACCCGTGCCATTGCGCCCGGCGGTGGTGGAGCTGCTGGCATCCCGTGCAGGGGTGGTCTGCGGCTGGGAGTGGCTGGCGAATTCCTCCTGAGTCAGGCTGCCGTCGCTGTTGGCATCCAGCTTGGAGAACTGCTCACGCGCGCTGTCGCTGATGTCTGCACTGATGCCGGTGGCGGCAGTGCTTGCATTGGGCCGGGCATTTTGTGCGGCATCCGTCGTGTTGGCGGGGTTTGCGGAGTCCCGGTTGGCTGCGTCTGTGGTTGTGCTGGGGGTGTTAGGCTGCTCAACCTGCGCTGCCGGGGCCGTGGTGCCTGCCTGGGGAACCGGGACGGAGGTTGTCTGGGCCAGAAGCAGAGCTGGGGCAGATACCAGGCCGGCTGCAATCAAAGTTTTTACAAGCGTCGTTTTCATATCAAGATTTGGTTTTAATTAGGGTTAGACTGCGGGCTTGATGGGGTGGATAGACCACCCGCAGTTGTTAATTCTTCGCCCTGGCCGCTGGAGGCGGACCCCTTTGTTTTGAAAATAAGCAGATGAAAAAACGCGGTTATCTCCGGTATCCGGTTGTCCTGTGGCCAAAGTAAGGACCGGCCTTTTGACCGCCCAAAAATCCCGCAGCGGCATCAGCCAGCCGTCCGAAAACAGCAGTGGCGGCACAAAGCCAGAGGAAGAAAATCCCGGGGCCAGCAGGACGACAGGGAAGGAGGGCCAGAGCGCCAGCAGGACATCATGTTGAAAGCACAGACCTGCTGAAAATGCCGTTCAACGTTTCACTTCTTTTCAGGCAGGTACACGGGCTCGTTGCCTGACCAGTCCAGGTACTTCAAGGCTCCGCTGATCTCCTCTTCCCTTAATGGGCTGAGCCGGAAAGTCCTGCCTGTAAATGTGCCGGACGTGGGCGAGGTTCCCTTAATTAAATTTTCAATGGTCCCACGCATGTCCCCATCATCCACCACCGGGGCCCCAGCAGCCAGCGCGGCTGACGTGAGACTGACCACTTCCTGGGCATTCCTTTGGTCGCGAACCTGCTCGATCGCTTCTCGATGATCTCCCCCTAGCAGTGCCATGGAGACCGCCGCGAGGATTCCTATAAGCGCAATGACAATCAGCATCTCTACGAGACTGAATGCCCTGGCGTGTGCGGAATGCGGTAATTTGAAACAAAGATTCACAGTTTAATTTCCGTATTGACTATGATTAAATTAACATACAAAAGCGAAAAGAAAACTCTCTTCTAGTTTGCTGATACACAAAAAGCTGCGGACCGATGGCATATCTTAGGAAATTAGCTTGCCAACAACTCATATAGGTTGTAGCCTTATTTTTACCTCACTTGAAGAGAGTAGGCGAACTTTCAGTTTTCAGACAAATTAGCTGGCGCAAGGCGGCTCTCTCGCCATCCAGTGAGAATAATGGACCTGACTTTTGTCTTTCCCTGCCTCAATGAGAGCCGCACCATTGCTTTATGCATCAATGCGGTGCGTGCTTCTTTGCAGGCGGATACCTCCCTCAAGTATGAGATCGTCGTCGCTGATAACGGCAGCACGGATGATTCACGCCAGATCGCGACCAGTCTGGGTGCCAGGGTCGTGCCGGTGGCCCAGAGGGGATATGGGGCGGCGCTGCGTGGCGGGATCGAGGCTGCCGAGGGCAAGTACGTCATGTTTGCGGATGCCGATGGCACCTACTTCTACGAGCACGCCCTGGAGTTATACAAAACCACTTCGAAAGCGGATGCGGACATGGGCATAGCCTCCCGCATGAAGGGTAAAATTGAGCCCGGAGCCATGCCCTATTTGCACCGGGTGCTGGGTACGCCGGTGCTGACCACGCTCATCAACGTTCTTTTCAAAGGCAGGCTCAGTGATTGCAATTCGGGCTTTCGCTGCCTGAAAAAGACCGCTTACCTGACGTGGGATATCCGCGCCAGCGGAATGGAATTCGCCTCCGAGCTGCTGATCAAAGCGCTCAAGCATAAAGCTAGCACGGTGGAGATCGTCTCCGGTCTGCGCCCTGCTCCTGTGGACCGGGTGCCGCACCTGCGCACCTGGCGGGATGGCATGAGGCACCTGCTTTTCATTCTCTCAGAAAGGCCGCGCATGTTTGAACTGAAGGGCCTGACTTTGATTGTCCTCGCCTCCGTTCTCCAGGCCATGGCGGCCATCACCGGGCCGATCAACCTGGTCGGGTTGAACATCTTTAACATCCACAGCCAGGTGCTGTTGCTGCTGACCGCCCTGCTGGGCACGCAGATCTACATGCTCTCGGCCGCCATGTTTCTCCAGAAAACGGAGAAGCCACGCGCCATCACCCGTAGGCTGATCGAGATGGATGAAGGCAGCCTCTTCTTCCTTCTGGCCAGTCTGATGGCGGCCATCGGCGCCGTTTTTGCCTGGCTGTTCATCGTCTGGGCGCGGTCGGGTTTCGGCGGGCTGAACGAGATCGGCCCTCTGGTCATCTGGATGCATTTCCTGGCCGTGCCGGCGGTCATCGCCTTTGGCATGCTGGGGGTGCATATCCTCCGCAAGGGGCGTCTGGGATGAGGCAGGCCAAGAAGTAATCACAAATTTCTTGGCGGCCTGGGGAATCCACTGCGAGATTGCGGACCATGGATTATATCATCGACGCAGCCGTCATCATACTCTACTTCGGGATCATCATGGCCATCGGCCTGTCCCAGCGGAGCAAGAGCGGCAGTGTCGAAGGTTTCACCCTCGGGGACCGGCAGATCGCCTGGTGGGCTGTGCTCGCCTCCATCCTCGCCGCAGAGATCAGCGCCGCCACCTTCCTAGGCGCGCCGGAGGCTGGCTACAGCCGGCAAAACTGGTCCTATGCCCAGTTTGCCATCGGCACCGTCATGGCGCGTATCATCGTGAGTTTTCTGTTCATCCCGGTTTTTTACAAGCACGGCGTCATCTCATTGTATGAGTTTTTGGAGACGCGGTTTGGCCCCATGACCCGCAAGCTGGCCTCCTTTCTGTTCATGTTCACCCGCGTACTGGCCATGGGCACCCGGCTCTACGTCTCCGCCATCATCCTGGTCATCGGCGTGGCCATGTGGCAGGGCGGCGCGGTGGATGCGGATACCAAATTCTGGCTGTATGGCGGAGCCGTCGTCGTCGTTACCCTGCTGACGGCGCTTTATACCAGTGTGGGCGGCATCCGCGCGGTGATCTGGACGGACTTTATCCAGGTGGGCGTGCTGGTTGCCTCCCTCGGCTTCACCATTCCCTACCTGCTGATGAAGATTCCCGGCGGCTGGGACACGGTGGCGGATGTGATTAAAAACCCGGTGTTCTTTGACTTCGCCAAACCTGTGGAAACGGGGGCCTTGGCCTGGATCAAAAACGTTTTCACCAGCGAGTACACCATATGGGCGGCCATCATCGGCAGCACCTTTGTGACCATGAGCACCCATGGCATTGACCAGGACACGGTGCAGCGAATGCTGACGGCCAAGAACCGCCGTCAGAGCGCCGTGGCCACCATTCTGTCCGGCATTGTGGATCTGCCCATTGTCTCCGCCTTCATCCTCATCGGTGTCTTGCTGAAGGCTTACTACCTGGCGCATCCGAATGCCAACCTGCCGGTGGAAAGCCGGGAGGTTTTTCCCTTCTTCATCATGAATGAAATGCCTGCCGGGATGCGCGGCCTGGTCACCGCCGGCATTCTGGCCACGGCCATGGGATCGCTCTCCACTGCCCTCAATGCCCTGGCCACCAGTCTCTCCCGCGACTTCATCCTGCCGCGTCTGGGCATTGATGCGCCGGAATCCAAAAAAATCTCCGTGCTGCGCTGGAGCACCGTTTTTTTTGCCGGTCTGATCATCATCGTCGGCGTGTGGACGGCCTGGTACATGGCGCACAATCCCAAGGTGGAAATCCTGCCGCTGGTGCTGGGCATCCTGGGTTTCACCTTCGGCTCGCTCCTCGGCGTCTTTCTGCTGGCGGTGCTCACGAAGTCTCGCGGCAGCGACGTGGGCAATGTCATTGCCATGATTTGCGGCATTCTGGCCGTGCTGTTCCTGAGCAACATCTTCGGTGTGCAGACCCGGCTGGGCATGGAGACACCTTTTGTCCTGTCCTTCCCCTGGCGCATCACCCTGGGCACCTTTGTGACCATCCTTATCGCCATCTTCTTCCACACTCCGCACGCCAAGCAGCATCAGCGGTATCTGGCGGAGCAGTAGGCGGTGGAGGGGCGGCGCTTTTTAACAGAAGACCGCCCCCTCTTCCGGCAGTTTACTTTTTGTCCAACACCCTACTTCGGCTTCTTCCACTCCTCGCCTTCGTCGTCGTCGTCATCCATGCCGGAGTAGCCGTCATCGTAACCTTCGTCTTCGTCGTCATCCTCATCATCGTCGTCATCGTCATCATCCAGGTTCAGGCCTTCCAGGGCTTCGAGGTCCAGATCATCGGGATCAATTTCTTCCAGGTCGTCATCGTTCCCGTCTTCTTCATCCTCATCTTCATCACTGGTGGCCTCGGCAGCGGCGGCTTCTTCCAGACCGCGCTTTTCAATCTGGGCCAGGGTATCGGTCACATCTTCCACCGTATCCCAGACTTTGCGGGCCACAAACAGGGGGGCTCCCTGCTGCACTGCCATGGCAATGCTGTCACTGGGCCGGGCATCCAGCTCGATAAGTTTTTTCTGGTGCAGCTCGTTGGAGGCGGAAAGGATCATCCGCGCGTGGAAGACGCTGCCTTCCACATGGTTGATGATCACCCGTTCCACCTTGGCTCCAAAGGCCAGCAAAACGCTGCCTAACAAATCATGCGTCAGCGGGCGGTCCTTGGCCACGCCGCGCATGAACATGGAAATGGCGGTGCCGACGGATTCATCCACATAAATGACAAAGGTCTTCTCCGTGTTCCCCAGGAAAACGGCAAAACTGCCGTCCAGAGGCAAGACAGCACGCACTTGGGCTTCGACGACTTCGCGGTTCATGCGGGAAGTTAAGCCTTGTGCGGCTTCAATGGCAACACTCGGGCAAAAATTATTGCAAAGGCCCTCCTGCGAGGAGCCGCGGTCATGCATTATTCCTCAAGGCGCAGCTTGAGCATCGGCGGGGTGTTTCGCGTGTTTTCCTTGCTGGCAAAAGCGTGCGCGAGTCCGTTTCGTGCCGTTTCATCCGTTTCTCGGATGATGACCAGCGTGACCAGGCCGTTGGTATCCGCCCGCAGAAACTCCGCCAGCGCCTCGCCTTTCAGGGTAAAGGCACCGCGTGTCGTCCCCTGCGGCACAATGAACTGGCCCAGCTTCACCGACTGTCCGGGCACTGCGGCGATGCGATGCTCCGGCGCTTCACTATGCGCAGGGGCTTCTGCCCAGCTCAGCCCATTTTCGCTCCAGGCATCCTGGGATTCATCCGTCAGGCCATAGACGGCAAACACCGCATCCGGCACCAGGGAGGCAAAGCCCAGATCGCTCGGTTCCACATGCAGGGTGAATTCCGCTTCGGCGATGCGCTTGCCCGTGAAGCGCTTCAGG
This sequence comes from Prosthecobacter sp. SYSU 5D2, assembly GCF_039655865.1. Lineage (NCBI taxonomy): Bacteria > Pseudomonadati > Verrucomicrobiota > Verrucomicrobiia > Verrucomicrobiales > Verrucomicrobiaceae > Prosthecobacter > Prosthecobacter sp. SYSU 5D2. The sequence continues at coordinate 258,316 of NZ_JBBYXL010000010.1, forward strand.
TCAAAGGCGACATAAGCTTTCCGGTCCAGGTTTTCCACCAGGGAGGTGTGCTTGATGCGCAAAAAGGATTCCCGGCCGGTCACCCGCTGACCGGCGCTGGACTGGATCCAGGAGTCCTTGCCCCGGCCAAAGCCGGTGGTCAGGATCTGCCAGCCGTCGCCCAGGTCATTGATCGGGCCTGGCAACCAGCGACCCGGCTCGGGCTGGCTGTCCGAACTGTCATCCGGATTCACCGCACTTTGGATAAAGCCCCCGTAGTCCACGCGCTGTCCGGCACGCAGTTCCTTGACTCCTTTCACACCTTTGCGCTCCACTTCCACCAGGCCGTCAATGACGTGTACCAGCACCTTGCCATCCTCGCCGGCGCTCACGCCAAAGCGGGTACCGTAGTCCACCACCTTCGTATCCGCTGTGTGGATGGTGAAGCCCTTGGCCTGGTCAGGCACCTCCGCCACCACGGTGCCTTTTTTAACCCGGCATTCCATGGCGGAGATGACTTCCAGCGTTACCGGGGCCTCCAGCGCCACCTCGGCGCCGCTGGCGAATTTCACGGTCGCGATGCCATCCAGCAGCTCCAGCATCCCCGGCTGCAGGCTGGATCCTTCCAGCGTCGGCAGGGCGCTGTTGCCCCATTTGCAGGCATTGGCTTTGGTCAGCGTGGCCACCGGGGCAGGATCTTTGGCCAGCAGCCAGACGGCTCCAGCGGAAACGATGGCCGCTGCGATGGGCAGCAGGATGCGGGAGATCCGGGAGGAGGCCGGGCTGACTTTCATTGCCTGCATTTGCACGGCACCGGTTTCGCGTTCGGCCAGCGGCAGCACCCGCAGTTCGGCCTCCATCATGGCGGCCTCGGCCAGCAGGGTGCGCACTTCGGCATTGTCATGAAGGGCATCATTCAGCCGCTTCAGTTCTTCTTCATTCAGGGCGTGGTCGCGGGCGCGTTCCCACAGTTCCAGCCATTGCCAGGTTTCGTCAGGTTTCATGGGTGGGCCTCCAGTTGTTTTTGCACGCACTGCATCAGGGACATCCGCACCCGGCTGAGCGCCCGGTAGATGGCGGCCTCCGTGCGGTTTACGCGGTCGGCGATCTGATCAATCTCCAGATCGTCAAAATAGCGGAGGTGGACAAGCTGCCGGTGCTCGGTGGGCAGCTTCAGCAGGCAGGTCCGCAGGGCATCCTGCCGGGCGCTGCCATCCTCGGAAAGTTCGGAAACGGCATGGCCCAGGGCCTCTAGCGCATCCTCATCCAGCGGTAAATGCTCCCGCTTTTTATGCCGCCGGTGCGTGAGGATCTGATGAAATGCCGTCTTCCGCGCCCAGGCGATAAAATTCGTGCCCAGGGTGAAGTCGTCAAAGTGCTTCCACAGCAGCAGCTTGGTCTGTTGCAGGATGTCCTCCGCCTCACTGTCACGGGGCACCAGGCCATGCACATAGAGCCCCAGCGACCGCTCGTGAGCAGTCAGCAGTTCCAGAAAGACGGTGGTCCTGTCATCAGCCATGCATTAAACATAGGCGGGTGGGCTGCTTTTTTGGACACAAAAAATGCAACCTGGCGAAACTGCCGCCTTCATCACTCCTTACAATTCATCCTTCAAGGTGGACATGGGGGGCCTGAGCAGGCCGCCGCCGCTAGGATTCGTCAGGTCTTCCGGTGGCAGGGTGGGGATGGTGACCTGGGGGGCGGCCGGGCCACGGGGCTCTGGCTCCAGCGGAGTGGATGGCGGTTGCGAAACGGGGCTATCGGAGCCTGTTTCCAAAGGGATCGCCTTCACCACAGGTGGTTTCAGCCAGAAGGCCCCTCCGGACAAATGCGCCAGGATCCCTCCTGCGATGAGGGATGCTCCCAGGAAAACCGCCGCCCGCAGCCAAAAGGGCACAAAGTCCCCCGGTGGCAGCAGCACTTCATTGGGATGAATGGTGGGCGGTGCATCCGCCGCCGTCTTGGCCCAGTCCGTCTTGCCGCCGCTTTCCATCACTGAGGTATCCCGGAACAGCAGTTCTGCAAAGCCGATGGTCGGTTTTTCCTTGTCCGGTGCCAGACCGCTCGTCAGCGCCATCGGCACCTCACGGGCAGCTTCCTTTTTCTCTGGGGCCGTTGTGGCAGAGATGGTTCGCGTGCGCGGGGACACGGCTTTAGGCTGGACTGAAACCAGCGGCTCCGAAATGGGGGCAGGTGCAGGTTTGACCAGCTGATGATGCTGGAGGATACGGGCATAGCGCGCCAGTAAATCTGCCCTGGGGCAGGCTTTGCCCTCCCCCAGACGTCGGATCTCCTCGTCAAACAGGCGTGAGATGGACTCCCGGTCGCGCAGTCCGCCGGGCGGTTCGGCGAGCTGCCCAGGAATGGACTCAAGGCCTACCAGGAAGGTCCCCACCGCAGACAGCCATGCCCCGTTCCAAAAGGTGGGCTTGCGTGGCTGCATGGGCAGCAGCACTGCGGGGTCCAGGCCTCGGCCCGCCATCGCCGCCAGTGTCGGATGTGCCCTCAGGATCACGGAAAATGCAGGCCATTCATTCAGCTTGGTCAGCATCAGCTTGGACGTGCGTGCATCTTCGCGGGGAAAACCAGTCAGCAAAAAGATGTCCTCCAGTCTCAGGCGCTTCACATCCAGGCCGGATTTTTCCAGAGAGTCCAGCGCTCCGTCCAGGCCGGCCAGCACCAGGTAAGTTTCATGCACACTCAGGCATCGGCGCTCCTTCAGCAGGTCTCCCAGGTTCACCCCCTCGGCCATTTCCTCTGCCAGGCAGGTGATGTCCTCCCCTTCATGCAGCAGCACCAGCGGAATGATCCCCGTAAACTCCCGTTTTCCGGACAGTTCCAGACTCTTTTCGTCCAGGGCACGCACCGTCTTGCTCACCAGGCGTGCCGGCGGCACCTGCTCCACCAGGACCGTGCGCCCTGTCTTTGTCAGAGTGCCCCGCATGGAATACGGGTTGGACATGTCCAGCCGCTGGCTCTGGATTCGCACCAGGTTTACCACTCCGCGCGCCACCTCCTGGTAACTGGCAAAGTGGGGTGCAAGGAGAGCCCTGGGTTTATGAGCTGTGGGGATTTCGCCAGTCACTTGCTCCGGCGCCAGTTTTTGCAGGACTGTTTTCAGCTCACGCAGTGACGGCGCCAGACTGCGGTCAGCCGCAGTGAGGCAGGCAGAGAGCAGTTCCACAAAATCAGCCCCCGGCAGGGCCTGGTCTGGCAGAGTGGGGCCTCCGTCTGAATGCTCCTGGAAAAAATCACGCAGCATCTTGGCCGATTTGTCAAAAGGCGGCTTCAGCCCCTTTGACTTCGTTCCAGCAGGAAGGAGGGCGTAATCTGCCAGCTGCACTTGCATTTGCTGGGGGCCTGTCTGCACCACACGCATGGCGTTAAGCACGTCTTCAGGAAGCAAATTCGAGTTCTCCTCCAGGGAGACCACCGCCTCCAGCGCACGCACCGCCACAAGAACCGCCAGCCAGCCGGGGATCTCCACCTGCCGGGACAGGTAAGCCTTGAGCGTCTCTCCATCCACGCTGCTGGTGATATAAAAAGGGTTGCCCTCATCATCACCAAAATCCATTAGCCTGGCCTGCAGAGGATGCCCGTGGTTTTGCAATTGGCGGCAGGATTTCTCAAAGTCCGCCTTGTCAGCCAGCGGCTCCAGAAGCACGTGGCAGTGTACAAATTCCAGCTGCCGTGAGTCAAACGCCAGCACAGCCACCTGATCCCGGTCACGGATCAGTTCAATATTGCTCCCGTCCGCGTCCTGGACGATTTGATAGTGCCTGAAGAGACTGGGTTCCGGCATGGGACTGCGTGAGGGAGAAAGGATAGTGCCAAGTCTGCGCTCGGTGTCGCGCTTTTCAACAACAGACTCATTCTGATGTGAATTCAGGACCTAACGCCACCGTGCATCAAACTTGTGCATGACGCAGGAGGATACTGCATGAAAAGAATATTTCATGCTCGGAAGGCCGCCCTCTGCAGCCCAAATCAAAACGGCAGGGTCATGCCAGCAAAATTTCACGGGCCCGTGCTTCCAGCCGGTCCCGCCTTTCCACCCCGCCCAGTTCATGAAAAGCCTGCTCGCACGCCGCTTCCAGCTCCTCTGGACGGCGGTTGGGGAATTCATAGTCAAAGCTTTTGATGAAAAACTTCACGGAATGTTCCTGCTCAGGGGAGAAGAAAGACCGCTCAACACTGCCATTGGTAGGAAGGTTCGCATTCATGGTTTAAATGAGTTCGCCGAGGCCGGGCGGGGTGGATGTGCCGGAAAATTTTCCGGCCGGAATTTGTGGCCTGTCCGATCATCATACAGCAATGCGCAGCGGTGTTGAAGCAAATAAACACGTTCTGCGTACCGCCTGCGTGAACCCTTTTCCTGCCAATCCTTCATGTGCTTATCCTTTTCTGCCTTTGCATCAGGGCATTCCCCCCGCCAGAGCCTTGTTTCTGAAGGCACTTTCCAGACTCCGAGGTCCCGTTCCGGTGGGGCCCGGCAGGGGAATGCCGCCGGGAAGATGTCACATCAGTGGGTCACGATTGGCGGTTACCGTCTGGCAGCGGGACGTTTGAAAGAGGTGCTTGTGGGGCAAAAGACCAAAAAAGGTTTCCGTTATCTGGGCACCGCCAGAGTTTCTACAGCTCCTGGCCTCCGCAAGCGGCTCTCAAGCCACCTGCGGATGCTCCACATCTATGACTGCCCGTTTGCTGCCGGGACAGACAGTCTTCCAGCCGGACTGACAGAGGAGCAGATGGAGGAATGTGTCTGGGTGGAGCCTGGCGTCAAAGCCTGGGTGGAGAATTTGCCATCCAAAGGGCCCGGCCTGTGCGCACTGCCCACGGTAATGAAGTTTACAGAATAGCCCGGGGGGATATGGCTCCGTCCCTGGCAATTGGGCGAAAGTTTAAAGGGGCCATCCTCGCCCACGCTTGCGATGCATCTCAGGGAGGGGTGTTGCCTGTGCATCTGCACAGTCCCGGCATCCGCCCCCTCCTGTCCAAGCAGGCCGTGCCCCAGGGTGCCGCCTAACAACAAGCACGTTTGCCATTCTGCACGGTCTTCTGGCCGGAAAGATGGCTGAATGCCCATTTTCCATGTCCTATGACCGCCACCCAATCCAACCCCGACGCTGCCACCGCTCCCTCCCTCGTCTGGGATGATGAGACCGTCCGTGCCCTCAACCGGCACATGCGCATCCGTTTTCGTTACCTCTCCTCCGCCGTCCGCCAGATGACCCTCCAGCAGTGCATGGAGGAAGTCAGCCCGGCGGAAGGGAGGGATGCCCTCATCGCCCAGGTGGAAAAAAAGCTCACTCTTTGACCGTTGCCGGAAATTTTCAAGAATGGCACATCCGGCTGTTTTGAGCCTGGCGAACTTTCACTGCCATGAAACTTGAAACACTTACCGACCTCTACATTCACGAACTCAAGGACCTTTACAGCGCTGAAAAGCAGCTCATCAAGGCCCTGCCCAAAATGGCCAAAGCGGCCACCAACCCCAAGCTCAAGAAAGGCTTTGAAAAGCATCTTGAGGAAACCAAGGAACACGCCGTTCGTCTTGAAAAACTCCTCGGCAGCCACAAACAGACCACCCGTGGTCCCCGCTGCAAAGGCATGGAAGGCCTTCTCAAAGAAGGCACCGAAATGATCGAGGAAGAAGCCGATGACGAAGTGCGCGATGCCGGTCTCATCTCCGCCGCCCAGCGTGTGGAGCATTACGAGATCGCCGGCTACGGCTGCGCCCGCACCTACGCCGAGCTCCTCGGTGACAAGGCGGGCCTCAAAGTCCTCCAGACCACCCTTGATGAAGAAGGTGCCACCGACAAAATCCTCACCGAGCTGGCCCTCTCCGAGATCAACATTGCAGCAGACAAGTAACCGGAACAATAAACCCTCCAAAATGGCGCGGCCGGGATGAACAGGATTCATCCCGGCCGTTTTCATTATTTGGTTAGGTCAACTGCGGTCGGAGGACCGCCTAAAACAAAAAAACAGCCACGCCGACCAGGCGTGGCTGTTTGGGTGCAGATCCGCTGAAAACACCCTCTCAGAGCGTCAGCAGAAAAGCCGTCAGGTCAGCTTTCTCCTCCCGTGTCAGCTGCAACTGAAGCACCAGGTTAAAGAATTCCACGGTATCCTCCAGCGTCAGGCAGCGGCCGTCATGCAGATACGGCGGGCTGTCTTTGATGCCGCGCAGGGTAAAGGTCTTGATTGGACCCCGGGCCGGTTCGTTTACAAACCGCTCCACCCGCAGATCATGGTACTGATGATCCATAAAAGCGGGTCCCGTGTGGCAGGTGGCGCATTTCGCCTTGCCATGGAAGAGCTTCTCGCCGCGCAGTTCCTGCTCCGTCCCCAGGGCGCTGTTCAGACGGTTGGTGGACGGGTCCAGCTTCGGTGCGGGTGGAAAGTCCAGCATGTTCTGCATTTGCGCCATGTGGCTCACCTGTACGCGGTCCAGAATCATGGCACCTTTTTTGAAGGCATGAATCTGGTCGCCATTGAAGTAAGCCGTGCGCTGCTCGAACTCCGTGAAGTCCTCAACAGATCTCAAGCTCCGTTTGGAGCCATGCACCTGCTGGTTGAACAGGCCCCTCAGGCTCGTTGTGTCCAGACGGAACCGGGCGTGCTGCGGACGGGTGTCCGGGTTCAGGTGAAACTGCGCTGTCGTGTGGCCGTTTACGTGGCAGTCGAAGCAGGTCACCCCCAGGCTGGGCTGCTCCGTTTTGCGGTCATCTGTGGCATTGAACTCCTCCTGCGGCATCGGCGTCAGCAGCATCCGCAGCCCGTCCAGTTGCACCGGTGTCAGCAGGTCTTTAAAAAGACTGTAAAAGTTGTTGATGGAGACCACTTCCCCTCGCGAAACATCCCCCAGATCAGGCCGGTTCTGCAAAAAGATGGCCGGTGGAAACTCAGGGATAAATGCCTCAGGCAGGTCAAAATCCACATCAAACCTTTGCAGCCGGGGGAACATCTCAATCTGCACCTGCGGAAACACCTGACCGCCGGTGGCATGCTTGGGGTGGGGCAGGGAAGGGTAGGGGAAGCTGCCCTCCTTTTTCATTTCGTCCGGCGTCTTTTCCATCAGCGATTCCCAGGTCACTCCATCTGGCAGTCTGGCGGTGGGCCCCATTGGAACAGGCTTGCCACGTGTCATCGTCACCTCGGGGTGAAACTTGGGCTCCAGATTGTAGCGGGCATTCAGCAGCTCACGCTGTTTTTCCATGATGCCGTCTTTGGCCGCCTTGTCTGCCGCCATAATGTCCTCCGGCTGCTGCATGGGCTCCTTGGCGTTGAGCGGGTCGCGCGCAAAGTCAAAACCCGTCATCCTGCCCTTGTCCGGCTGTGCCTCCAGTGCCTGCGAGGAGGGCTTCGCGTTCTTGGCGGACATCCGCCCGGCTTCGTCCGCATCGTCTTTTTTCAGTTCAGGGCGCTGGCTCCTGGCGGACCGTGGCGTCTGCGCTTCCTGGATGGCATCCGGCGGCGCTTTGGCCTGCTTGGGGGTGGGGGCGACGGTCTGTGCATGGATCAGTCCGCAGGCAGCTGCTGCACTGACAGTGCACAGCCTAACAAAATGGTTGGTGTGTAGTTTCATGGCAAAAGGAGTTCGGCGGCCTGTGGCGGAATGGATGTGCAAAGGACCTCTTCAAAAGTTGACGCTGCCCTCCTCGCCGGATCCGGAGTCCTGAAAAATGGCGGCCTTCAGCCCCGCCTTTTCCAATGCCTTGCAAATGGTCTCCGGGTGGGTCAGATGGCTGTCGTATTCGACCCAGCAGCCGCGCTCGATGATGCGGACTTTCAGGATGCCGGAGAGGCTTTTCAATGCGGCCTGCGCACGTTTCTCCGTTTCGGGAAGGTCCATGTCGGCGAGGGCGAGGTCAAGTTCTTCAATGTGGGTGGTGGTGGTGTTCATAGGGTGGATGGGATGTTTTCAAACCCTTATCGCACTCACCCTGCGTCATGGCCTTGTGCGAGAACATCCCCATTCTCCACACGCAAAAGTACAGCCAAACCATTTTCCGCTGCCGAACCCTCGAAGTCATGAAAGGCTGTCGTGTTTACCGCCCTGCCCGGATTTTTGGCACGCATGGATGCCGGCCTGTCACCCATTAACCACACTTCTTGTTATGCATTACGATAACGTTCTCATCACCGGCGCCTCCAGCGGTATCGGTCTCCACCTGGCCCACCAGTTTGCCAGCCATGGCCATCCCGTCGTCCTCGTTGCCCGGCAGCAGCCGGAGCTGGATGCCCTCGCTGCCGAACTCACCGGCCTTTACGGTCAGCCGGCCCGTGCCATTGCCAAAGATCTGGAAAAGCCGGAATCCGCCCAGGAGCTCTATGATGAACTCCTGGCGGAGGCCGTGGATATCGGCATCCTGGTGAACAACGCCGGGCATGGCTTTCGCGGCAAATCCTGGGAGCTCACCATCGAGCAGGACCTCTCCATGGTGCGCCTGAACATTGAGGCTGTGCTCCGCCTGACCAAGCTCTTCCTGCCTGGCATGATAGCTCGCGATCACGGTCGCATCCTCAACACCGCCTCCGTGGCCGGTTTTGAACCCGGTCCCATGTTGAACGTTTACCACGCCACCAAAGCCTTTGTCCTTTCCTGGAGCGAGGCCCTGGCAGTGGAGTTGGAGGGCACAGCCATCACCGTCACCGCCCTTTGCCCCGGACCCACTGATACGGACTTCTTCCCCAAGGCGGACATGGTCGCTGTACGGGGGGTCCAAAAAGCTTCTGTCATGGCTCCCCAGGATGTGGCCAAGGCCGGTTATGAGGGCCTGCTCAAGGGCGAGCTTTTTGTCGTCCCCGGCGGCATGAACAAGGCTCTCGCCGCCGCCCGCCGCCTGCTCACCGAGCACGCCCAGGCCAAGCTCAACGAGAAAATGTACGAGGAGGTGCCCCCTGAGGATCGCACCCGTAATCGTGGTGACATTGAGGCCAAGGCCGGCCTGCCTGCCTAAACCCTGACCGCACCTAACCAAAAGCAGGCGCCCGCCATCCATAGGCGCCTGCTTTCATCCCCACCCTTGCCAGTCATGAAAACGGAATCTCCTTGGAGCGTCGCCCAGCCCCCTGCCTTCCCCCGTCTCAAGCATCCCATTGAGACCGATGTCCTCATCATCGGCGGCGGCATCACCGGTGTCACTGCGGCTTATCTGCTGTCCAAAGTGGGATGCAGTGTGGTTCTTGTTGAAAAGACCCGCCTGTGTAAAGGCGAGACGAACAACACCACCGCCCACATCAGTTATCCCACCGACCTGCGTCTCAACCAGCTCGTCAGCAAATTTGGCCGCAATCATGCGGAGGCCGTTTGGGATGCCTGTTTCGCCTCAGCCGAGCAGATCCGCAAGAATGTCTGCGCGGAAGAGATCGCCTGTGACTTCCGCCACGTGCCCGGCTATCTCTATGCAGCGGCGGATGCCAATCAGGCGAAGGAAATTGAGAAACTCAAGGAGGATGTGCGCCTGGCCACCGAGATGGGTTTTGATGCCGAATACATCGAAAGCTGCCCGCTGGCCCACCAGCCTGCCGTGCGCTTTTCCAACCTGTTTAAATTTGAGCCCGCCCGCTATGTCCTTCACCTGCCCCAGGCTGCCCAGGAGCATGGCTGCCAGATTTATGAAAACTGCGAGGCCGGCGAATTTGATGGGGAAGCCCGTCATGTTCAATGCGGTGGCCACCGCATCTCATATCAGCATGTCTTCATCGCCACCCACGTCCCTTTGCAGGGCACGGCAGGCACCCTGGATGCAGCACTGCTGCAAACCAAGCTGGCCGGTTACTCCACTTACGCGCTGAAGGCGGACCTCCCCATGGGAAACCTGCCTGAAGCCCTGTGGTGGGACACCGCCAATCCCTATTTTTACCTGCGCATTGATGCCGGTTCCCAGGGCATTCACGTCATCGCCGGCGGGGAGGATCATAAAACTGGCCAGGAAACTGCGACGAAGGATCGTTATGCCGCTCTGGAGCGCCAGCTTGAGGACATGCTGCCGCCTGCGGAAATCACCCACCGCTGGTCCGGCCAGGTCATCGAAACCGTGGACGGGCTCCCCTACATTGGTGAATACAACGGCCAGTTCATCGCCACCGGTTTCACCGGCACCGGCATCACCTATGGCACCCTCGCCGCCATGATGTTCCGCGACCACGTGATCGGCGTCGCCAACCCCTGGAAGGACCTCTTTCGTGTGGATCGCAAGGAGTTCTCCAGCACCTGGGATTACCTCAAGGAGAACAAAGACTACCCGTACTATCTGGCCAAAAGCCTCTTCATCGGCAGCAAGGAGGACCCTCGTGAACTCGCCAGCGGGGAAGGGGCCATTTTGCGCCATCAGGGCCGCAAGGTGGCTGCCTCCAGGGATTCTGATGGGAATCTTACGCTGCTTTCCGCCATCTGTCCGCACATGGGCTGCGTCGTCGCTTGGAACAGCGCGGACAAAACCTGGGACTGTCCCTGCCACGGCTCACGCTTTACCGGCCAGGGAAAAGTCATCGCAGGCCCGGCCGAATCCCCTTTAGAAAAGATTAAGTCGTGAAAAAGCGCCACCTGCTGAATGTGCCGCCCTTTTCATTGATCGCCGGCTTGGCAATAAATTCACTTGCCCGCTGCCCTGGGCCTGACGCATCCTGCGCGCCGTATGCTCAATCTCCTGCGCCTCTCCTTTCTCCCGCTGTCCGCAGACATCGGTCTGCTGCTTCTGCGTGTCTCCCTTGGTTTCACCATGCTCATCCTCCATGGCTGGGTGAAGGTCCAGAACTTCAGCAGCATTGCACCCAAGTTTCTGCCCCTCTTTGGACTCCCCTCTGACATCAGCCTCGGCATGGCCATCTTTGCCGAGGTCTTGTGCTCCGTCCTCCTCATCGTCGGCCTGTTCACCCGTTTCGCCGCGCTTAACCTTACCATCACCATGGCCGTCGCCTTCTTCATCGCTCATGGCGCCAAATTCACCGGTGAAAGACCCGGAGAGCTTGCCTTTGTTTACATGACCGGCTTCATCACCCTCCTTTTCGCCGGCGGTGGCAAATACGCTGCCGACGGAAAGTAAGCCGGATCAGGAGGAGATTTTTTCTTTTCCTGCGCCCGTCCTGACGTCAGGTTGTGCGGATCTTTAAAAACTCCGCCCATGGCCACGCTGAACTTGCTTGCAGACTTTCCCGACCAGCTCTCGCCGATGGTCGTGAAGGAACTGCGGCAGGGGCTGCGCACGCGTCTGTTCGGCGGGGTCATGCTCGTCCTGCATGCCCTGATGGTGATCATCACGCTCATGGGGGGAGCCACCTCAAATGCCTCGGGTGTGAGGGGGCTGATGGACGGGCTGGTCACCCTGATGCTCTGCGTCATTTTTCCGCTCTGCGGTTTTTCCGCCCTGGCGGGGGAGATCAAATCCAACACCATGGACATGCTGGTGCTGACCCGGCTTTCCGCAGGCCGCATCGTGCTGGGGAAATGGGCGGCCATTGTGGTGCAGTCTCTCCTGGTCACCGTCAGTCTCGTGCCATATATCGTGGCACGATATGTTTATGGCGGATCGGACCTGCTGGCGGATCTCGGGGGACTGGCCTCGCAGTGGCTGCTGAGCGCGGTGCTCACGGCGGGCGTGGTGGCGCTGTCCACTCAGAAGCAGTTTTGGGTCAGGGCTTTGTTCCTGGTCTTGCCTCTGCTGTTAGTGTTCTTCTTTTCGTTCACCCGGTTTTTCATCGGTTCATTCAGCGTGATGATGGCTGAAAGGCACTCCTGGCTGCCCTATGTTTCGATGATCGCCACTTTGAGCTGGCTGATCTTTGCCTTGCTCAGCTTTGGGGCTTCGCGAATCGCACCTGCATCGTCCATGCTGCCGCTGACCAAGCGGACGGTGAATCTGGGTGCAATGTTTCTGTTGGCGGCGCTTGAGTGGACCACTTCTGGAGGGGCAGCCGTCTCATCGGCCTGTTCGTTGCTGGTGGTCGTTGCCAGCCTGGATGCAATGACCGATGACCTTCGAAACCTGCCTTCCGTTTACCTGCCGTTTTACCGCCGGGGCTGGTGGGGCCGGCTCGGGAGCTGGTTCTTCGCTCCTGGCTGGATGCACGGGTTCTGCTACTCACTGCTCTTTTCTGCCGTTGCCATGTTCTTGGCCGGCTGGGCGGAGGGCACGGAGGCGGCGGCGAACATCTGGCTTTTATCGTGCTGTGTGTGGGCAGCCGTCTTGTTCGGTCAGATCCTGGCCATCACCCGCACTGGCGAATACCTCAGCGCCACCTTTGCGGGCCTTTGCATCCTGGCCTTTTTCTCGATGATGGCCTCTTTGATCATTGGCGCCACGGACAAATATGACCTGAAATGGGTGCACTACCTGCTGCCGCCGAATACTCTTTGGCTGGTCAGCGCGGCCCCGGGGATCAAATCCATGCTCTTTGAGCGGCATGTCGGCGTCCTGCTCAGTGCGATCTGGCCTCTTTTTCTTTTCTCGCTGGCCCTGCTGGCCTTCTGGCGCACCCGTTCTTCGCGTCGTGAAGCGCGGAAACTTCTCCTGTCATGAACACCGCCCCGCTCACCCTGCTGCGTGATTTCAGCGACCGCCTGAGCCCCATGCTGGTGAAGGAGCTGCGCCATGGGCTGAGAACTCCGGCTTTCACTTCGCTGCTCACCAGCTTTCAAATCTTCATGATCGTGGTCATCGGGTCCGGGGCCTTGGGAGTGCCGGTGGAAGTCACCAGCAACATTTTCTGGTCCATCACCCTGGTGGCTCTGCTGCTGGCCTTGCCGCTGCGCGGCTTCGGCAGCCTGTCCGGGGAGGTGCAGGGAGGCACGATGGACATGCTTACGCTGACCTCCATCTCCTCCTTCCGCATCGTCTATGGCAAGTGGACGGCCCTGGTCAGCCAGTCCCTCCTTCTGGCCGTCTCCCTGCTGCCTTACATGGTCGCCAGGTACCACTTTGGCGGGGTGGAGATCGTGCGTGAGGCCATCGCTCTGGCCGTGGTGGTGGTGGCTTCCGCCGTGGCCACGGCGGCCTATGTGGCCTTTTCCTCGCAGCGTTCTCTTGTCCTGCGGCTGTTTCTCACCAGCGGCATCCTGTTCTTGCTTCTTCCTGTTACCGTCTTTGTCTTCTCGATGATCAATGATCAGAGCGGGGATTTTATGCTGCGCGCCTTCCTCTCTTTGCCAATGCTGGAGTCTTGGGGTGTCGTCCTCGGGATTTTACTGCTGTCCGCCCATGCCATTTTCACCTTCCTGGCCCTCGGGGCCTCCCGCATCGCGCCCGTCTCGGAAAATCACAGCACCTGGAAGCGCCTCATTCACCTGGCCATGCTCATTCTAGTCACTGGCATCGGCTGGGCTTTAAGTGTTAATCCAGATCCTGACATGGTCATGTGGGCTCTTTTTCCCGGCCTGTTCCTGACGCTGCTTATTGGCGCGGATGTGCTGACTGAGGAGATTCCGCGTTTTCCAAGTGTGGTGCAGGGCCTGCAGCAGCGGGGTGGCCCGGTCTGGTTCATGCGGCGTCTTTTATACCCCGGCTGGGCGGCAGGAGTGTATTTTTATATCTTGTTAGTCGTATTGAACATAAGCATGTTCTTCTGGCATTGGATCCATCACAGCCCCTATAGATTTGGAACGGCTCTCATGTTGGCGACCTGCTTGCTTATATCCCCCTTGGTTCCTGTGACCCTCCGGATGAACAAGTCCAACCACTTTGCAAACTGGTGGGTGGTACATCTCAGCCTCGGTGTCGTTGGCATTCTACTCACCATATTCAAAGGTATCACCAGCAACCAGGAATTCGGTTATCTCGGCGTCTTTACACCGGTAACAGGTCTTTTTGGAATGATTGACGGCCGGTATCACGGGGAATCCATAGCGAGCGTCACCCTGGGCTTCAGTCTCTGCTGGCTCGCCGTGGCCTTTGTCCGTGCTTTGGCTGAGGGGAAACAGTATAAGATCCTGGAAAACGAAGCCCGCGAGCTGTCCAACCCCGTCTCCTTCACCCCTGATCCCGCCCCATGAACCGCCTGCCCGATGCCGCCAGCCTGCGCTCGCTCCAGGGGCAGGCGCGGGAGTGGGCGCGGGTGCTGAAGCTGCCCTTCCGGCAGCAGCGCTGGCGCGGCCATGCGGGGGACTTCACGGGCACGGGAGTGGGAAGCAGCCTGGATTTCCAGGATCATCGGGTCTATCTCCCAGGCGATGATCCGCGCCAGATCAACTGGCAGGCGTATGCCCGCACGGGCACCTATACCATGAAGCTCTACCGGGAGGAGGTGCGGCCGCTGGTGGACCTCATTGTGGATGTGTCTGGCTCCATGTTTGCCTATCCCGCCAAGCAGCAGCGCACGCTGGAGCTGCTGGCCTATGCGGCAGAGGCCAGCCTGCAAACGGGTGCCACACTGCGCTGTTTTGCCGTGCGGGGAAGTGGACACCGTTTCCTGGAAACGGAGATGCTTCTGGCCGGGCGCTGGCCTCAGGAGATCGAGACTTTGTCGGCCAGCATGGATCCTCCCGCCATCGGCCGCCTGCCGCTTCGTGCCGGGGCACTGCGGCTGTTCATCAGCGACCTGCTTTATGCTGGCGAGCCGGATGCGCTGCTGGGCTCGCTCAGCCAGCGCAATGGCCGGGGCATCCTGCTGGTACCCTTTGCTGCTGAGGAGGCGCATCCGGACTGGGATGGCAATTATGAGTTCGATGATGCAGAGACACCGCAGCTACAGGAGCACCGAATCGAGCCGGATCTGCTGAACCGCTACCGTCAGGCCTACACGCGTCATTTTCAGCTTTGGCAGACGGCGGCCGCCAGGCATGGCGTCGCCCTGGCGCGGGTCTCCGCTGAGGCAGATTTTATCCCCGCCCTGCGGGCTGAAGGCATGCCTGCGGGAGCCGTCGAGGCCGCCTGATCAATAAGCGCCTTGGTCCGGGGCGGACCGCAGGGCCGCACGGACCATCAGAAGCTCGCCAATGTTCTCGGCCGTCAGCAGGCCGATGAGCTGGCCATTGACGGGGTCATAGACGGGAATGGCCGGACAGTTGCTGGCCCGCATCCGTTCCAGACCTTCGCCCAGGCTGATGACGGGCGTCAAAGAGTCGGCGCAGGTTTCAAGAGCCTCAAGGGCCGGATGCATGCTGCCGTGCTTGTCCAGAGCGGACACCAGGCCCTTGCGGGTCAGCAGGCCGATCATGTGGCCGGTATCATCCAGCATGGGAAAGTCCTGCTGGGTACCTGCCAGCAGGAGGCCAGCGGCGTCCTGCAGCGTGGCATCTGCCCGAAGGGTGCGGAAGTCCGTCAGCATGGCATCCCGCACCCGCAGGCCGCGGGTGGCCTCTTCCTGCGTCACGGCGGCGGATTCCTGCCCGGCGGCCATGAAGATGAAGAAGGCGATGAGCAGCAGCACGGGATGAAAGGTGCCGGAGAAGAGCATCCACATGGCCACGGACAGGGCGATGCCCTGGCCGATGGTCGCGGCCCAGCGGGTGGCCTTGCCATAGTCCGCAACCATGGCCAGCAGAGCACGCAGCACGCGTCCGCCATCCATGGGGAAGGCGGGGATCATGTTAAAGGCGACCATGATGAGGTTCCATATCATCAGCTTTTCCCAAAAGTGCCCGGCCTGCTCAAAGCGGTAATCCGGGTTGAAACCGACATTGATGCCCAGCACCACGGCGATCATTCCCGCGATGGCCACATTCACCAGCGGCCCGCAAACGGCCACCACCAGCTCATGCGTGGGCTTGCGCGGCATCCTTTCCAGCCGGGCCACGCCGCCGATGGGCAGCAGGGTGATGTCTGGTGTGCGGATGCCGTAGCCGCGCGCGGCAAAGACATGGCCGAACTCATGCAAAAGCACACAGAGGAAAGCGGCGCTGACGAAGAGGATGGCATCGATGGCTCCCGCTGCGCCCTGGCCGCCGCTCATGCCCTGCATGGCCACCAGGGCCAGCAAGATGAAGAAAGTCAGATGGATGCGGACCTCTGTGCCGGCGACGTTTGCGATTTTAAAGGACCATTTCATATTTGCCCGCACAGTGCATGGGGCGGGTCTAAATGCAAAGGGCGCCTGGAGCTTTCTCCAGACGCCTTTTTGGGGGGAGGCAGGGAGGTTTAGAAGCGGATGCTCAGGTCAAAGGTGAGGCGGTCATCGGTGAGGCTGACGGGCTCGATGATGGCTTTTTCATAGGCGAAGCCGAAGTCCACGTTCTTCAGGATCCGCGAGCGGAAACCGACGGCGATGGTGCCCTGGGTGACGCCCTGGGAGCCGCTGGCACCGAAGTTGATGACATCGTAGCCTTCGGTATTCAGGGCGATGTTGTTTCCCGCATCCACGACGGTGTAGGCATTGAAGGCCACGAAGGGAATGAACCAGCGGCAGGTATAGTAGTCGGCCATCAGGCTGTAGTGGACCAGGGTGCTGTTTTCCGCGCTGTTATTCGGCAGGCGCACGCCCAGGTTGCCGGAGAGGTGGAAGTCTCCGAAGCCCTTTTGGGCGGCCACAAAGAGATCCCACTCGCCGCCGCCACGGCCCTGGAAGACTTCGCGGTCGCCGGTGGGGATTTTGAAGGTGAAGCCGGGGGTCAGGATGAACTGGCTGGCTTCATCATCAATGAGCGCATATTTCAGGCCAAGGGCCAGGTCCATCCAGCCTTCGGGGCTGGCGATGGCATCATTGTTGATGCTAAAGTAGCCGTCCTGCGTGGCGATGATGGCCAGGCGGTCGGTGAGGGCATAGCGGATCTGCAGGGCGTATAGTTGGGCATCGCCGCCGCCGAGGAAAGTATCGTCAATGTTATGGTGGACAAAGACGGGCCGCAGCTCCGAGCGGATGATGGCATCCTCATGGAAGAAGGGGTTGGCCACCGGGGAGATGGTGTGGTCCTTCCAGCTTACAGCTTCCACCGGGACGGTGGGCTCTTTGGCGGAAAGGGCCGGGGTGCCTGCCTGGGCGGCATGGATGAGGGAGAAGGCGGCGCAAGCACCCAGACCAAGGCTGCGCAACCACGATTTACAGGAGGAGAGTTGAGGGTCCATGGGAATACATAAGCATGGGCCTCCGCGCCATGATCCGCGTGGATTGGCAGACAGTGAGCGTGCATTTCGCAGGGTCTATAGGGGCGGCTTTGCCTGCAATGCCAGTTCCCGGACGGTATGCGCATCCAGCACGTCAAAAAAGGCGGTGCGTGCCTGATATAAAATGGGTTTCAAGCGGCAGCCTTTGGTAATGGGGCAGGTATTCGTTTCGGGGACGAAGCATTCCAGCAGATCAGTCCGCTCCATAAGACGGACGATTTCCCCCACTTTGGTATCCGGGGTATGGGGTGCAAGCATAAGACCACCGCCGGTGCCGCGGGAGGTCGTCAGCCAGCCGGAGCGCGTCATGGCCTTCGCCACTTTGGTGAGATGGTTGAGGGAGATGCCGTAAAACTCGGCCATCTCCCGGGTGGTGACTTTCTGCGCCGGTCTGCCCATCATGTAAATGAGGATGCGGAGGGCAAAGTCGGTGTGGTAGGTGAGCTGCACGGGAATTCAGGAAGGGGAACAAACGGTTAAGTTTTTTTCATCGCATGGAAAGATCGCTTTGCACAATGGGTATTTGATATACCTATTGGTATGAACATTTCAAGTCCCCATTTGCTCACTGACCTGGAAGGCCCGCCGGAAATCGAAAAACTGGTGAACAGCTTTTATGTGAAGGTGCGGGCGGATGAGACGCTCGGGTTCATCTTTGACGGCATCGCCAGTGTGGACTGGGATGCGCACCTGCCCAAAATGTATGCCTTCTGGGAAAAGGTGCTGTTCAGGACCGGCAGCTACACGGGAAATCCGCTGGCCATTCATGCGCGGCTGCTGCCGCTGACGGAGATGGGGAAGCCGCAGTTTGACCGCTGGCTGGAGCTTTTTAAGCAGTCCGTGGATGAACTTTTTTGCGGCCCCAATGCGGAGCACATCAAGAACTGCGCCGCTGACATGGCCAATGTGATTTACAGCCGTCTCAACAATGTTCCGAATCCGGGTACTGATCCCGCCAGCCTGACGGCTGAGCAGCGCGCCCGCTATGCCGCCTATGGGCGGACGGCGGCTGTGTGAACCTGCACCTTTCCGCGGATTCTTTCAAGGATTCCGGACCACCGACCAACCCAACCCAACCAACCATACAGACATATGAAAAAAGCACTCACACTCCTCGCCCTCAGCCTTTGCCTTTCGGTATCTGCGGCTGAAACGGCGGCCCCGGCAGCATTGAATACAACCTGTCCGATCAGTGGCAAGCCGGCGAACCCGGACATCACGACCGTGTATGAAGACCAGAAGTATGCCTTTGCTGATGAAGCCTGCCGGTCAAACTTTCAGGCCGCACGCGAGGCCAGCCTTTATCAGAAGCTGGGTGGCAAGGCGGCCATCGATGCAGCCGTGGAGCTGTTTTATGTGAAGGTGCTGGCGGACAAGCGAGTGAACCACTTCTTTGAAGACATCAGCATGCGCAAGCAGAAGCGTCTGCAAAAGGAGTTCCTTTCCGCTGCGCTGGGCAGCCCGGTGCCTTATAAAGGCAAGGATCTGCGCAGTGCGCATGCGGACATTGATCTCAATGACAGCCACTTTGATGCCATTGCGGAACACCTGCAGGCGACGCTGGAAGAACTGAAAGTGGACGCGGCTCTCATTGCCCAGGCGATGGCCATTGTCGGCAGCACGCGAAATGCGGTGCTCAACCGGCCTGAATCTGCCAAACCCTGAGTCCTGAAATAACAAGGCCTGGTCTGCGATTCTCACTGAATGCAGACCAGGCTTTTTTATGGATTCACCCTCACGCGGTGGAGAGGTGTTTTTCTACCGTGACGATGCGCATGGGAATGTTCTGCCCCTGGGCGCGGACGTTGACGGTGTCACCGATGCGGCGGTGCAGCACGGCCTTGCCGACGGGCGCATCCACGGAGATGCGGCCGGCGACGGCGTCCGCCTCATAAGGCGGCACAATCTGGATATGAAGTTCCGAATCGTCAGGGTCCTCCGTCTGATGAACAGAGCGGAGAAGGATGCGGTCGTAATAGCTGATTTTAGTCATGATGTTTTTGGATAGTTAATAATCATGGACAACCCGCCAGGCAGCATCGCCTGGACGGGTTGTCCGGAGCGTAACCGGGATCAGCCTTCCGAGGCAGAGAAAGCCCTCATCTGCGTGATGGCATAACCGGGATAGGATTCCCGGATTTCATTGGCGGCGAGCGCCAGGGCCTCGGCTTTGTTTTTGGCGGTGACCTCGTAGCAGGCATCTGCTGACAGGATGCCAAAAGCGGTCTGCTGCACCAGCGTGCTGGTGACGGTCCAGGCCTGCTCTGTGGCGTAAGGACGTCTGGCGCGTTTGCGCATGCTGGGCAGCTCGTCAGAGCCGCAAAGGAAGTCTTTGACAGAAACGGCAAGGCGTTGCACCAGGCCGGGGTATAACATGGGGGCGGCAAGACGCGCCGCCGGTGAATGGGCGTGATTCATAGTGAGAATAACCAAAAGCGCGGCTACGCAAAAAAGCGTGCAGCAGGGTTGGACCCGCGGCACCCAACATGGGTGCACAGCAACGGGCATGACTATTTTACCAGTCGTTTTTTGGGTGGCGGGCAGTCCTGGAAAGTGGCCAGGGCTGTCCGCTTACTCCCGGCTTGCGCCCATGCGGTGGCAGAGGGACGCGCCCACACACTTCGCTGCCAGGATGGCGCGACGGTTGGTGTGGAGGTGCTCTTTTCTCACGATAAGCAAATTATAACCGGCAGCCGGAAAATGGCAAGCACATACATGCTTAAAACACGTGATTTGTTAGGCCAGGATGCGGGAGTGCCGGTTTCTTTTCAACCTTGGCGGGCGCGCTGGTGGAAAGCATCTGGCAGAGGCGCACCAGGTCGTCCTCGGTGATGTCCACAAAGGAATCCAGGCGCTTCAGGGCGGCGACGACTTCTTCATGGCTGGGACCTGGCCGCGAAGGGGCGGGGGCAGGCGGGCGGCGGTTTAAAAAAGCCGGATAGCGCCGCCAGGAAAAACAGGCATTGAGCAGCACTGCCAGGCTCACCATCAGCGCGGCATTGATGAGAATTGGGAAGAGCACGAAGCTGTAGCCGAGGTCATGAATCGGGGGGCCGCCAATGACCGCGATCAGGGCGGTGGCACCGCCAGGCGGATGGATGCATTTAAACTGGTGCATGAGGCCGATGGCAAGGCCAACCGCACAGGCCCCGGCCAGTGCCTGATGGGAAATGTAGCGCGCGCAGAGGACACCGATGATCGCGGAAAAACCATGCCCGGCGATGACCGGCCAGGGTTGGGAAAGCTGACCATGCGGCACGGAAAACAAAAGCACGGCGGTGGCTCCCATGGAGGCGATGACACAGGTGCCGCCAGTGCCGTCCAGACCCCATCGTCCGAAAAGGATAAGCGTGAAGATCGAGAGCACGCCCCCCACCGTGGAGATGAGCTTTTCCTTGGCGCTGACTTCGCTGAGCTCCAGTCCGATCCGTTCTTTCCAGGTATGCATAAAAGGGGGCCGGTATAAACGTGTATCGGGAGGCGATTGTATCGTTCAACGATATAAAAAAGCAACAAGTTGGCACGGCTGGCATGGTTTATGATGCAGCGGAGGCTCACACCCATGGCCCGCCCGCGCACTCCCGCCCTTTCCCAGAAACAGTATGAAAACCTGGCCTCCTTCCGCTTTGCCCTCCGGCAGTTCCTGCGCTTCAGCGAGAACGCCGCCCAGGCCGCTGGCGTGACCCCGCAGCAGCACCAGGCGCTGCTGGCCATCAAAGGCTTCCCCGGCCGGTCACGGGTCACGGTGGGGGAGCTGGCCGCGCGTTTGCAAACCGCCCATCATAGCACCGTGGGCCTGGTGGACCGCCTGGTGACGGAAAAGCTGGTCAAAAGGGAGGCCTCCAAGGAAGACCGCCGGCAGGTCTTTGTGCTGCTGACCCGGCAGGGAGAGAAACTGCTGGAGGCGCTGTCTTCTGCCCACCATGAGGAACTGCGGCGTGTGGGACCGGAGATCCAGGAACTGCTGGGGAGGCTGGGTGGGGAGGGGGACGAATGACGAATGTTTTCTCGTGGTAGGGGGAAGTGACCTATGGATCGGCAGGAAAGGCGTTGGCGGAGAGTCGGAGGGTGGCTTCTTCCAGTCTGAGGGTGTGGTGACGGATGCCGGTCCAGGCACAGATGAGGGTGAGGACAAGGATCAGGAGTGGGCCTGAGATTTTAAGCAAGAAGGGTTGATGTGCCTGATCGTGATGCGGTGAGGACAGGAGGGAGCGGATACGACGCTGCAGGGCAAGGCGGGAAGAGCCGAGAAAGCCGGTGATCCCGGTGATGGCATAGGGCTGAAGGGTGGCGAGGCCGAGGAGATCCTGGGCATAGCTGGCGGGATCGCTGCCGGTGACGGCGGCCTGGTCGGCATCCTTTTCGCAGGCATCTGTCCAGACCTGGACGGACAACCAGGCGAGGGGGTGAAACCAGAGTGCGGCGCGGAACAGGGACATCCAGAGATTCCAAAGAGCATCCCGGTGGCGGAGGTGGTGCCATTCATGCCGAAGGGCACCGGCTTGCAAGCGCACGGGCCAGGTGTCCCAGGCGGCGGGTAAAAGGACCAGGCTGTGCAGGCCGGGAATGACCATGGGGGTCTGGATGGAAGCGGATGTTTTGAAGTGGCTGCGGATGATTTCTTCAGGCTGGCTCAGGCAGGTCGAAATCACGGATACTGACTCCAGCGGGAGGGAGGCTGAACCGGCTTTCAGAGCGAGGACTTGTGCCCAACGCCGGGCCAGGATGACAAGATGGACGAAGATGCCGGCCACCCATATGGCAGTGAGTGCGGAGGAGAAACCGGCGGAGGTCAAGGAATCGCTGGGAAAGGTCAGCGACCAGTTTGTACTGAGCTGGACAGGGACTGCACACTCGAGTCCCAGGCTCAATAAGGGCAGCGCGGTGATGAGCAGGGTGGAGGATTCAATAATCCTACGCCCGGACCGTGCCAGCAAGGCCAGCCCCAGAGCCAGGAGGAGCAGAAGCGTGGTGGATGTGAGAAACCAGAGCATGGCTTTATTTTTTCCGGGTGGCGCGGTGGGCGTCTATCATCTGCTGCAGTTTTTCGAGTTCATCAGCGGACATTTTGTTTTGGGAGGGATCCAGCAGGTTCATCGCCAGCTTGACGGGGGAATCGTCAAAGAAGGTGGTGAGCAGCTTTCTCAGCGCGCCTTTACGCGCCTTCTGGACGGGCTCGATGGGGGAGTAGAGGTAATGGCGGGCGCCGTCGGCTTTGGCGGCCCTGGCCTGACCTTTGTCCACCAGGACGCCGAGGAGGGCACGCACGGCGGAGTAATTGGTCTCCTCTGGCAGCTCCGCTTGCACCTGGGCGACGGTGGCCTGGCCGAGACGATAGAGCACCTCCATCGCCTGGCGTTCCTTTTTGGAATAGGTCTCCGAGGAAGTGCGGGGCATGGGAAAAGATGACGCCAGATCTGCGGCAAACAAGTTTAAATGTAGAAAAATCTACAGTTCGTATTGACGCGGCGGTTAAAGTGTAGAAAAATCTGCACATGGAGCTACATTCCTTTTATAAACCTCTGCCACGGGCGTTCCGGATCACTGCGTTATTGATGCCGGTCTTGCTGCTGTCCCATTGTTCGAGTCCCCATTATCCACGAGAATCGAATGTCTATGCGCCGGCTCCCTCCACCAGTGCACGGGTGGAAGACCGGTCCGTGGCCAAGAGCCGTCCGGGGCTGGGGACGCAGCTTGGCGGGGAATTGCCGGATTCATCCAGAGCGGCCGCATTTTACCGTCAATCCAGCGGAGGGCCTGATGCGGTGGGGATGTTCCACTACAATGATGACGAGGGGGCGCGGCTGATGGCGGGATTGCAGGGGCATCCGGTGAGGCGCAGCGGTGCCTTTGACCTGGTGCCGGGGAAGCTGCGGGTGTCAGTCACGGACGGCTACTGGCGGTCATCGAAAACGCTGGACCACTATGAGGCAGGGCAGGGTTTCTTTGTGATGGGATCTCCGGGGAGAAGCTATGCGCTGAAGCTGGAAAACCGTACGAACCGACGCATGGAGGTGGTGATCTCTGTGGATGGGCTGGACCTGCTGGACGGCAAGCCGGCCTCGGTGAAAAAGCCTGGATACATTATCCCTGCGAAGTCTTCGGTAATCGTCCAAGGTATGCGTGTGGGAGGGAAGCTTTTTTCGCTGGAGTTTGGTGCGGTTAGCCAGGCAAGGGCGGCGACGGCCTTTGGCCAGAAGGGGGCGCGGAATGTGGGGGTGGTGGGCATGGCCTGTTATGAGGAGGACGAGGCGGCCCGCAGGCGTGTACAGGTGGAGGAGATCTACGTGAGGGAAGGGGCGCGTGCCTTTGGAAGTTGAACGAGGGAGCTTTTGGGCCTAGCGGATGGGCTCATGAAACTCTCCACCTGGAACGTCAACGGCATCCGCGCCTCCCTGAACAAGGGGCTGCGGGAGTATCTTCTCACTTCGGATGCGGATGTCATCTGCCTGCAGGAAACGAAGGCCATGCAAGAGCAGGTGGACATCGCTTTTTTAGCCGGTTACGAAGCGGTCTGGAACAGCGCGGACAAGAAAGGCTACTCAGGCACCTGCATCCTGAGCCGGGTGCCATGGAAGAGCCAGGCACTGGGAATGGGCATCTATGATCATGACCGGGAAGGGCGCGTCATTACGGCGGAGTATGCAGACTTTTTCCTGGTGACGGTCTATACGCCCAACAGCAAGGCGGGACTGGCACGGCTGCCGTACCGGCTGGAGTGGGATGCGGCTTTCCGTGACTACCTGAAGAAGCTGGAAAAACAGAAGCCCGTGCTGGCCTGCGGAGACCTGAACTGTGCGCACCAGGAGATTGACCTGGCGAATCCGAAATCCAACCGCATGAACCCGGGCTTCAGCGATGATGAGCGGGCGAGTTTTACGCAGCACCTGGAGGCGGGTTTTCTGGATGTATTCCGGGAGTTTGACAAGTCGCCCGGACGCTACACGTGGTGGACGCAGCGGACCCCAGATGCGCGGGCCAAGAACATCGGGTGGCGGCTGGATTACTGGCTGGCTTCTGCGGGCTTGCGCGCGGGCATCACTTCCTGCACCATCCGGGATGACATCCACGGCAGCGACCATTGCCCGGTGGAGATGGTCATCCAACCCTGATTGATCCTGCACGCCATGAAGCTCATCCTCTGCCTTTGCCTAGCTTTTGTCACCACGGCCTGTCTGAATGCGGCGGAGCCGTCTGCCGCAGCCGGCGTGACCTATAAAGAGCTGAAATGGGTGGATGATGTGTACTTCCTGAACGGGGAGCCCTATACTGGCCTGGCGCAGGACAGGCACAAGGACGGGAAGGTGAAAGGGGAGTATCCTTTTAAAGAAGGCCGCCTCCATGGCGTGGTGCGTGAGTGGTGGGAGAACGGCCAGCTTTCCACCGAGACGAATTTTGACAATGGCAAGCGCCATGGCCTGAACCGCTACTGGTCCAAGACGGGGGCGCTGATGAAGGAGCAGATGTACGAGCAGGACAAGTCCGTCAGCGAGAAGCATTACGAGACGAAGGACTGACAGGGGCGGTCACCGGCGGAACGTCAGCAGGCTCCAGCCGTCCTTCTTTATGGCGGTAGCCGAGGATGACTCCCTTTCCCAGGTCCAGGTTGTACATGCTGTGCATGTCCTTCAGTTCCATCAGCGTCCAGGGCACGAGGGGATTGGCCCCGTTCTTGGTATAGACCAGGTCATCGGCCACATAAATGCAGGAGTGGAAGGCATTGCCGCTGGCATTGATGAACATGAGGACGTCTCCGAAGCGGAAAGGCGGGCTCACCTGCTGGAAATCCTCGATAACGGCGCTCGATGCGAGGTGTGAATCCAGGTAATAATCCTGGGCAGTGAAATTGAAAAAATTCAGCGTGGTCCAGTGGCAGTCCGGAAAACGGATGTGGGTGGTGAATTCATCGCTGGGATAGGTGTAAATCAGCTTGCGCGGCAGGGCGGGCAGCATGTGCAGGAGATCAATGTGACCGATGCCTGGTGCAGCGGCGGTGGCCTGGAAAAGTGGCTCCAGCTCCTTGCGGCGCAGATTGAGCCCGGTGGCCCAGTAATCCAGCATGTCCTGTACGGGGCTGTCTTTGTTCACCTCCAGCCGGGCGATGATGGTGCGGGTGCGGGTGAGCTTCTTTTTGATGAACAGGGCTTCAGCGTTGGATTCAGCCAGTCCAAGAAGGACCGGAATGTCACTGAAGGCGAGCGCCTCACCCCGCTGATAGGAGAGCAGGGAGATGGCGGCGACGAGCTCCTGGCGCAGTCCGGAATCCCGGGCCCAGGCCTCCACGCTGCCGCCGGCGAAGACGATGGGATATTCATAATACTCGTTGGAGGGATACCGGGCCAGGGTCTCATAGACCTGCTTGCGATCCTTGGCCGAAAGAGATTCGATCAGCCTGGCGGAGGGAAAGAGATTGGCGGTGCCGCTGCGGCGGATGATATTTCGGGGATTAAAAAGCGCGCTGACCAGCTCGTCCGGCAGTTCAGTCAATGAAATCAGGTTTTCAAATGCCGTTAATTCCGCTTCCGGGATGCGCCAGCGGGTCTGAGTATCCGGCGTGGGGGTGCGTGAAACGACGGAATCAGGCGCTTCCAAATAGAAATAATAGCACTGAAGACGGCCCCAGGGACCTTCTTTGGTGAAGAAGGGGCTATCTTTGGGCAAAGTATCCGCCTGTGCCAATAAGGAGGTCTTTAACCCAACAAAAAGCAGGGTTAAAGCCACAAGAGCGGCCTTGGTGAACTGGGTCATGGGGGAAGATGGCGATGTGGCTGACATGGCTTGAAATAAAGTAACTCCGCTGGCTGGGGTAATGTTTCGATAGCCGACTATAGATAAAGCAATGCCCTATTTAGATGGGTGATGCTTTACCGAGATGTTAGCCACGCCTTAGCCAACGGCAAGCCATCGTCCAATAGCCGGAAGGTCACAAATCGGGGCAAACTTTGAACCGAAATTAAATCGGCATGCCACCCCGCTGCATGCCGTGCGGTCGTCATGAGGACATCCGCCCAATAACAACCTTCGGCCCAGACTTTTCTATCATGAAACAACCAACCCACCCCGCTGTTCATGCCTTCAAAGGCGGACTGTGCCTGCTGCTGGCAGGCCTGTCCCTGCCGGTGCTGGCCCTTGATCCAGACACCCCGGCCACAGGCTCGTTTAATGTGAATGCCAACGCTAACTGGAGTACGCCGGGAACATGGAGCGGCGCGATTCCCAACGGGGTGGACCAGGTGGCGGATTTTGTGAACAACATTTCCACCACACGCACCATCACCATTGATTCAGGCGTCGGCTCGAATGTGACTTTGGGTGGTTTGCGCATCGGCGATACAGCAGGCGGGAGCGTCCATCAAATTTCCGGCGGGACGCTGACGTTTCAGGTGACTGAAGGGAATGCTTTCTATACGCGTTTGAACAAAGGCGGGAGCAACACGATCAGCTCGGCGATCCAGCTTAACAGCGCCCTGGATGTGCTGATTGCAGACACCAATGCCAACAGTCAGGGAGCCGCCTTTTCCGGCAAAATCTCCGGCGGGGTGACAGGGCTGCCGACCATCAATCTGCGGGTGAATGACGCTGACAATTTTGTGCGGCATCTTTTGCTCAGCAATACGGCCAGTGACTTTGCCGGGCAGATCGTGGTGCACTCCGGTTTGCTGCGGCTGGAAGGCGGCGACGGAAACGGCCAGGCGGCCGGGCTGCGCGGGGTGGGCAATGAGGTTATCATCCTGGATGGCGGCCGCGTGGACCTGCGCGGGACGGACTACAACCGGCAGGCGGATGACACGGAGATCTTCATCATTGAGGGCAAGGGTTTGAACGGCCTCGGGGCAATCGCCAATACATCCAGCACAGGCACGCTCTCGCACCTCGTGCTTTCGGGAGATGCCATGATGGGCGGGGGTTCCACGACGGAGTTGCGGCGTCACCTGAATGCGGCAGGGGATGCGGACATCGCCGCGATCCTGGACCTGGGGGGACATGAGCTGTCAACAATCGGGGCTGGGATCAAGATCCTGGAAAACGTGGATCTGCGGAATGCGGACGGAGCCACCTGGAACATCTATGAAGGCGCGCTTCAGTTTAGAAACCGCGGCGGTCTTTTGGGAGGGGAGCTCATCGGCGGCACCCAGTATGGCAACGACATTGATGGCATGACCTTTAACGTCACGTATTACAAGGGCACCTATGACGGCGTGGATCCCACGAACGGCAGCCGGTCAGTGACGGACCTGTTCAATCCGAACCGGGATCTGTCGGATACCTTTGGCGGGACGGAGGTGGCGGCACGGCTCATCTTCCGGACGGACTGGGCGACGGGGAACACACATGTGGCGAATACAAAGGTGGTGGAGATGTATGATGATGTGACCATCAACCTGAACTACGGGGCGCTGGTGCGGGAAGGGAGCACAGGGGCGGGGCAGACCTTTGACCAGATCTTCGGCACGGGCACGACCATCAATCTGGTGGGCGGGGGCATGCAGGAGAACATCATGACCGCGTCTGGCGGGGCTTCCGGCTACAATGCTGCGCTGGATGCCTATGACCACCCGGGGGTGATGGAAATCCAGGGGTCCATTGACAATATGACAGGTGACGATGAGGGGACGGGCTTTACGAAGCGCGGAAATCGCGAACTCCGGCTGACGGGGAGCAATCCGAACTTCGATGGCGATGTGCTGGTCAAGCAGAGCACGGCGCGTTTCATGCCAACTCAGTTTTCCACCTCGTCGCCCACGGCAGCGCCGGAGTCGCAGTTTTTCAGTATGTCCCTGGCCGGTGCTGCCGGGGGGCTAACAGGGGCAAATTCCATCACGCTGACCCGATGGGGGTCGCTGGCACTGCTCAACAATTCCTCCAATGGGGTGTATGCGAGCGTGAACAACAACGACCGCCTGAATGACAATGGGCAGCTCATTTTGAGGAACGGGTTCATCATCATGGAAACGGACCCGGTGGAGACCAATACGGAGAACTTCGGGAATGTGTCGGTGGACAACGGGACGAACTATCTGTTTCTGGACACACGTGCGGGCGGGCAGTTTGACGGCAGCTTTGCCAGCCTGAGTTTTGACAATGGCGGGATCCTGAAGATTTATGACATGAACGGTGACCACACCTGGGGTACCGGTGCGACGGATGACCGGCTGCGGCTGAACGATACGACGGGACTGACGATGATCGGCGCAGACAGCCCTGGCAGCAATACGCAAGGGGTCATTCCGGGACTTTTCGGCGGGACGGTGCCGACGACTTTTACGGCGAGCACGGGCACGCAGCGGACGGATTACACCACTCAGAATGCCTATGCCTACAATGGGGTGGGCCTGGGCCTGATGACGCTGGAGGGAGGCTATTTGCGGCCCCTGACGGCGAGTGAATACGCGGTGGGCGGGACACCGGTGGCCGGGGCCAACTGGATGGTGGACCGGTACATCGGCCCGGGCAACACCGCCGGGCTGGACAATTATGCCAACCGGAATGTGACAGAGGACACGACGGTGAACTCGCTGACGATCAGCTTCAGTGAAGCCTCCTCCGGCCAGGCCGCGCCGACGGCGGCCAAGGACTATGTGCTCATTGAGCCGGGGAAAACGCTGACGGTAAGTTCGGGCATCATCAACTTTGCGTCGTTTATGGAGAACAATGCCGGGAGTCTGGAGTCGGTGATCCGCGGCGGCAGGATCAGCATGAACGGGCAGGCGGCCATCCTGAATGCAGCATCCAACCGCCATGACCTGGACACTACGAGCGCGTCATTGACGACGTTCCTTCCGGGGAACAGCACGTATATGCGCAGCAGCCTGGTGGATGTGGCGGACCTGGTGAAAACGGGGCGTCACAATCTTTATCTGGATACCTGGAATGAGGTCTCCGGGAATGTGTACGTGAGCGAGCAGGGGGGGCTCTTTGCCCGCCACCCCGGGGCGCTGGGTGAAGGCGCCCCAGGCCGTGAGTTGCAGGTGGGCGGCGCGGGTAATTTTTACCTGGAATACGGGACGAACATCTCTGGCATCAACCTCCGGGCGACGAACACCTTTGATACGACGCGCACCATCCTGGCTGCACTGGGGACGACCCACAGCACCTGGGGCGGGGATGTCATCATGGATACGGCGGATGCTGCTGGATCCGGTGAATTTCAGGCTCACATCATCACCGCCCGCAACAACGGTACACTGACGATCTATGGGAATGTGTATTCCGATAACAATGCGAACATTACAGGCAATGACACCTGGAACGATCCGGTGTTCATCAGCACCGCGACGGCTGAGACCGCGACAATCAATTTCCGGGGCCAGTTCAGGGATACGGCGGACGGTCCGCTGACCAGTGTGGCGGCGACCGGTGACGGGCCGGTGCATCTGGACCGCAATCATTCGCTGTCCTTCCAGATGCGAGGGAATGATGAGATCAATGTGAATGCCTTCCAGCAATGGGATGCAACGGGGGCAATCTATGCGACCCAGGGCTACTTCCGCATCCTGTATGATCCCGCCGCAGAAGGGCTGGACGGGACGGGCTTTATGACGGATGCGGCGCGTGCGGCGGTGGCGCAGGACAACCAGTGGAACCAGATGTGGTTAGGCGGGCCGCAGAACCAGCTTGGCATCGCCAACTCTCCTTCCAATGCGTATAGTGGGCACATCATGCTGACGCGGGAGGACCAGGTGCTGAACTACACTGACCGCATCATGATAAGCAACAACAACCGCAACCGTACGCTGACGCTGGGCGGGGAGCACACGAGCGGCACGGCCTACATTGGCAGCACCGACCCGACGTCCCCGTATTTCGTGTTTTTCCAGAACACCAATGCAGAGCGTGACCTGCGCTTCCTTCAGATGCGCGGCGGCACGCTGGAGGTGAATGCACGGCTGCAGGACAACGGCTCCAATGCGGACAATTTTCACTCCTCGGTTTCCATGGTGGGTCCGGGCACGGTGGTGTTCAATACGAATACGGTCAGCAGCAACATGGACCGCTGGAACTTCATGGCGGGGACGACGGTGTGGAGCGGGGCGTATGCAAACAACCAGTTCGCCCGGACCCGCACCACCGGCAGCAATGTGCGGGCTTCGGTCTCCGGATGGGGCGGTGGGGATCTGGTCCTGGCCACTCCGGAAGGCACGGCGCGGCGCACGCAGACGCTGGACGGGAACATTTTTATGTTTAACGGGAGCAGCTCCGTGACGGCGAATGTGCTGACGACGATGACGATTGGCGACGGCGCGCGGGCACGGGTGCTGGACCGCCGCTCCGGCTCCACGCTGGCGTTTTATGAGAATGGAAACGGCATCATCAACTTTGGCGCGGCAGGCGTTTCCATGGAGGCTGGGGATTTCCTGGGGAGCTGGGGTGTGTATGGAAACCAGGCAGACGGCATAAACAACTGGGCCGGCCGGCAGGGCACTACGGGGGTGCAGGCCTTTGCCGGATATGACAATGATGTGTTTGAGGCCACCAGCCATACCAACATGACGGCGGATGCGGTACTGCCCGGCAGCACAGAAATCCAGACGCTGCGCATCGGGGTGGAGGCGGAGCTGGACATTGGCGCAGGCAATACGCTGGCGCTGAGCCAGGGCGGACTGCTGATCCCCTCCAGCAATGTTGGCAATGTCAGCATCACCGGCGGCACGCTGACCAGCACCTGGAGTGAAGGCAGCAATGACGTGGTCGTCCATAACTATGGGCAGGGCGTAACGACGATTGGCTCGGAGATTGCCAACGAGGGCGTGAACAAGGTGAACCTGGTGCTTGCCGGCAGCGGAACGACGGTGCTGACGGGGGACAATACGCTGACAGGGAATGTTTACGTGAATGACGGGGTGCTGCAGATCAGCAGCGACTCGCAACTGGGCCAGGTGGACGGCAGTATTTCGATGGTTGTGCTAGTGGGGCCGGGGACGAGCTATGCCTCGGGCGGCACCACCGGTGCGACGGTCACTTTTGAGGGAGGTGGCGGCAGCGGGGCGGCGGCGACGTTTAATACGGTCAACAGCAGCACGGCCAGCCTCCGCGGGGTAAACAGGATTAACCTGACTGACAGCGGCAGTGGCTATACTTCAGGGGTACAGATCGGCCTGACAGACGGCACGGGATCCAATGCAGGTGCCTGGGCAGTTCTGGACAGCGGCAACCTGCACATGGATGGCGGCGTGCTGCATGCCACCGAGAGCCTGACCTTGAACAGCGGGCGGACCATTTTCTTGGGCGGCAATGGTGGCACGCTGCGGGTGGATCCAGGAGAGAAGCTGACCATTGACGGATTTATCAGCGGTGAATACAACCACGTGAATCTGGACAACGGCTATGCCTCGTCCAATGGGATGGTCAATGCCTGGGAAGCCGCCTCACTGAGCAATCCTGACATTGGCGACCTGACCATTGACGGGGGTGGTACGGTCCATTTCCGTTACAGTCCTTTGGGGGATGGTTCCTCATCTGCGAACCTGGCGCATGCCTACGGTGGCATCACCTGGATCAATGAAGGCATCCTGCGCCTGGAAGGGGTGGGAACCACAGGCGCTGCGGGTGCTCTGGGGTCTCACCGCTCGTTTGTGGACAGCACGGTGATCGGTGCGAATGGAACGCTGGACCTGGATTTCTCCTCTTCGCCTGTGATTCTGGAATGGCTGACTTTGGAAGGAAAGGGCTATCAGGGAGGCGGCACCATCAGCCTGGTGCAGGCCGGGGGCACTGTCAGCAAC
This sequence comes from Prosthecobacter sp. SYSU 5D2, assembly GCF_039655865.1. NCBI lineage: Bacteria > Pseudomonadati > Verrucomicrobiota > Verrucomicrobiia > Verrucomicrobiales > Verrucomicrobiaceae > Prosthecobacter > Prosthecobacter sp. SYSU 5D2. The sequence goes on from NZ_JBBYXL010000010.1 coordinate 290,060, forward strand.
AGTCTGGGCGGCCAGATCCATGTGAAGGAAGATGCGCTGTTGAAGATGATGAACGGCCATAACATTTACATCAACAATGGCGGCGGTGACATGTTCGGCAGCGGCGACATTACCCGCATGGGCAACGGCGACTTCCGGTTCTATGGCAACAACCCTGAATGGACGGGTTCATTCCTGTCTGCCAGCGGCACTTCCAGGGTCATCGGCACCGGGAACCTGCAGGGGCTCAGCGGTATGGAACTGGAGCGTAACTCCATCTTCCATGTCTCCACGGCCACCACATCGGTGGATGAATTTCGTGACCGCTTGCCGGATGATCTGGCGATCTCAAGCGATGGCTATACCCGCCTGCGGATGGATGCCACAGGCGGCATTCATTCCGGCATCGAGAAGGTCGGCTCCCTGACGGTGAAGGGCGGGGTGATGGGCATCGAATACAACCTGGGGGCGGACCTCATTGGCAGCCAGCCGAGGTTGCAGGGAGACTATGCCGGACTGCACTTTACGGAGATTGACCGTGAGCTGGGGGCGACAGTTCACCTTCGTAATCTGGATTCGGGGACGGATTTTGCAGGCAGCGAATTCAGCAACGGGGAGGTGACGAACCGGGCTGTGCTGATGGTGGACAATGCGCCGGCCGCGATTGGCACCGGTGACGGTTCCAACGGCAACGCCCCGGTCATTCCAGGGTTCTTTGGCGGCACCCGTGCGCTTGTTGTGGCTTCTTCCAACGGGACCACACAACGCTTTGAAGAAGCCTACAGCGCCTTCCGCATGGTGACGGTGGACAGTGACGGGGCGGGTGTCAACTATCTGCGTCCGCTGCGGGACGACGAGTATAAAACAGTCGCCAACCCAGGCGGCAATGATGAAGTCAGCACATCCGTTTCGCTGGATGCTGAGGGACTGACGGCTGACCAGAACCTGCGAATTGTGGGCCGTGATTCGGATTCGATCTCCTCCGGCCAGCTTCTGGCAGGGCGGAAAAATTCACTGCTGACCCTGGGTCTCAGCAGCACGGTGAATTCACTGACGTTCAATTCGGAGACCTATGTGTTGAACGGAGCCGCCAATACGACTTCTTCATCCACGTTTGGCGGTGACCATACGACGTTGCATCTGCGGGATGATACACGCCTGACGGTGGCCTCGGGGATGATTCAGACAGCCAACTTCGGGACGCTGGACCGTCAGGGCATCACCAATAACACGAATTCCAATCTGGACATCCGCTCGCAGATCAATGCAGGCACGCTGGACTTTGCAGGGCAGGAGGCGCAGATCTACGTGGGCGGCTTCTTCACCCGCTACAATACGGCGGCCCAGGAAAATGGTCATGAACCGATTGATGCGGACAATACGACACTGACCATCGCCTCCAACATCTCCAATGCCAGTGCGCTGGTGAAGTCGGGGCCAGGCTCGCTGATCCTCACCGGGGTCAATGATTACACCGGGGATACTTACATCAACCAGGGCAACCTGTATGTGCGCAGTGACTTTGCCCTGAACGGCACCGAGAACGTCCACCTGAACGGGGCGGGCGCGTTTTTTGTCAGCCAGGGATCCAAGATCAACGGGGTGGACCTTCATGTTGGCTTGATCAGCGGAAACAACGTGGCCCTGGCGCTGGAGCAGAGCGCCATCTGGGGGGGGGACATAATCCTCAACAATGTGGACCTGGCCGGTGCCACGTCCTACACCCGCAGCTTCATTCCCCGCATCTACACCAACTCCACCCATCAGGCTGCCATAGAAGGCAATATCTATGGGGGGAGCGGGCAGCTTGCCTCCGGGGTGAATGCGACAGAATCGCGCATCTTTACCACCTATACCGGCGCGGCGGGGATTCTGGATCTGCGGGGCCAGGTCCGGGATACGGTGTCAGGCGCTTTGGGCACCCTGGTGACGGCGGCCAACCAAAACCAGGTGCTGCGGATGGAAGTCAGCGCCACCACAAATGAGGCCAACGTCCAGCTTTGGCAGCAGTATGATGCCTCCGGCCAGATCAACCTGAAGCGCGGTTATCTGCGGTATATGGGCGAAGGGAACTTTTACAGCGATGCCGCTGCTGCCTCCATCAACCCGGACAATCTGATGTCGGGCTTCCACATGGGCGGACGGGTGCTGGTATCCACAACGGCCGGCCTCACCGTTTCCAACCTGGCCTTTATGCTTGCCAATGACGGGTCTGTCTTCAATCTGTCCTCCTGGACGGTGGGCGGGGATGTCAGTGATCCGGACAATCTCTTTGGCTCGGGCAACTGGGGACTGGGCAATACCACGGGCAATTCCACGCTGGGTGGGGAGAACCGAAGCGGGGAAGTGGTCTTTGGTACCGGGACAGGGACGATCAAGTTCACCCCTTACGCCACAGGGGAAGACCGCGACCTGCGGCTGTATGCCGCACCCGGGGGCGAGGTGACCATCCGGGCCAGTTTTGTGGACGGAGGCACGGCGGCGAATCCGGTGAACACTTCCATCACAAAGGTGGGGGCAGGGCAGGTGAACCTGCAAGGCTCCACCGCTGGTGAGGGGACGGTAGAGGGGGTGAATGTGATGGGTGGCCTGCTGCTGCTGGAAGATTATGATGTCAATCCAGACCGGCGTGTGGGGCTGAATGCCAGCCTGCTCATGGGTGGCGGCATTCTGGCCATGGAAGGCGGGCAGGAAAACTTTGGCACGCTGACAGTCGCCGCTGGCGGCTCAGCCCTGGCCGTGATCGGCACAGGACAGATGGAGATTGCCACGCTGGGCAGTGTGGCTGACGGCGGCAGCCTGCATTTCCAGAGCATCGCCGGAGGGACCCTTCAAATGGGCGGGTTCAATGAAGGTGACCGTCTCGGGTCTTTCGCCACTTTTGGTGCGGCGCTGAGTGCGGACCCCACCGCCACGGACTGGGCGGCGGTGGGCGCGGGCGGCCAAGTGGTGGCTTTCACCGGCTATTCGGATGACACCCTCGGGGCAGGTCTGCACACCAATGCCGTCGGTCCGGCCCTGGTGGGCGGGGAGACGGAATCGGTACGCTTCAATACAGATGGCGCAGCCTTTGCCTCCGGCACGCTGACCCTGAATGATGGGGGCCTGCTTTTCACCAGCGCCTTCACAGGCGGCACGGCTTTTGCATCAGGCACCGGTCTGACCACGGCAGGCGGCAGCGACCTGGTCCTGCACAATTATTCCAGCGGGGCCGTGACCATCGCGGGTGACATCTCCGGAAGTCAGAATGTGATCTTCACAGGTACAGGTTTAACGGAGCTGGCGGGCAGCAATACCTATGCGGGCACCACCTTTGTGACCGGAGCTGCCACGGTGGTTGCGGACGGCATGGGCCGCCTGGGCACCGGCAGCCTGCACCTCAATGGCGGCACCGTCCGCCTCACGGGCAGTGATACGGAAATCTATAGCTCCGGCATTACCCTGGGCAGTTCCGACGGGACCTTGCAGGTGGAAGCCGGCAAAACACTGGTGCTGCGGGGTGTTGTCTCATCCGAGACCAATCCGTCCGCCGCGCTCACGACCAACCCGAACAGCGGCGGCCTGCGCATTGAAGGCTCCGGCACTGTTCAATTTGGTGAGCGCACCGACGGGAGCACCCTGGTGGGGGTGGCCAACAACTACACCGGCCTGACCCTGCTGGGTGACGGGACGAACCCTCTCCACATCAGCCTGCAGGGGGGCGGAAACAACAATGCGCAGCACACGCCCTTTGGGACGACGGATTCCTGGACGGACGGCACCATCGTCCGCAACAACGTCACTTTGGAATTTGCTCCGCAATACGGTTCCGGCGCCGGCACCAGCCAGGCGCGCTACCGGGAGTGGATACAGTTTGGTGAGCAGGCAGGTGACCAGATTTACATCAATCACACCACCCAGCGGCAGATTGTGATGGATGGATTTTACAATGTGATTGGCGACTTGAACATCCATGCGCAGGTCGGCTCGCTGAACAACGGAGGTACTGGCAACAGCACCTTTTATTTCAACGTCAATGAGGGCAGCCTGGCCGGCACAGGGGACATCATCAAGACCGGGGCGGGCAATCTTTACTTCTACAACACGATGACGCAGTGGACGGGGGACATGGATCTCCGGGAGGGACTGACCTTGCAGCTGATGTATCCAGGAGCGGCACTGGAGGACACCGGCATCATCTATATGGGAGATCCCGCCGGCGAGGTCAGCAGCTTGTTGAGCTACCGTGTGCAGACGCGCTACGGCAATGCCGTGACTGGTGTGGACAGCGGCCGGCAGAGGCTGGACATCCCGCGTGACATCACCATCCGCGATGGCATCAACCAGGAGGTCCAGATCGGCGGCAGCAGCTCGCCGGACATCACAATGGTGTACAGCGGGGACATCAACCTTGGCAATGGCAGCACGGGCGGCGGCGGGGCAGACTCCCCCAATCATGTGCGGTTCATTTACACGGATACCACTGGTTACAGCGGCATCCTCACCGGCCACCAGCAGCATGCGGTGATGATCGTCAGCGGCAACCTCAGCGGGTCCAACAACCTGATGCTGGAAAACGTGGATGACGGAAGCGGGAACAATGACATCAACGACCAGTTCACGACCTTTTTGTTCAGCGGTGATAACAGTGCCTACACGGGCAGACTGACCATCGGCTCTGAGCTGGGTGCGGCTTCGGGCAACTTTGACCGGGATGACAATGAAATTTTCCGGGCAGGTTCTGACACGGCTTTGAGCGCGTCCATTCCGGTGGAGATGCGTAACATGACCACGATGCAGGCGGGCGGATTTGAGCTGACCATCGGCGGTCTCGTCACCAATGATGGCATCAGCACCACCGGGCTGTATTCCTTCACCAGCCCCACCTTTGATCCCACTCGGCAGACGACAGCGGACCTGGATGCGGTGAATGCCAATATCAATGCCGCCTCGGGCACGCTGCATGGGGCGAATTCAGGGGGTGTGAATTACATTCCCATTGGTAACAGCTCAGCCATCATTGAAAACGCCTCAACCACCCCAGGCACGCTGAGAATCGTGCAGGAGAGCAATGCCATCTGGGACGCCTATTTCCGGGATGGTGTGCCTGCGGCCCAGTTCGAGGACAGCAGCGCCACCCCTGGCTCCCTCAGTCTGGAAAAGCTCGGGGCCGGCTCTGCCACCCTGACCATCTACAATGATTACACCGGCACGACGACCGTCAGTGCGGGTCAGCTCCAGGTCGGCAGGGATGGCACAGGGGAATGGGGCATCGTGAACCAGGGCAGCACCGCGCTTTTCGGGGCCATGAAACAGACCGCCAACACCGTGGCAGGCAGCACCGGCACCGGATTGACGACGGTGATGGCCGGGGCAAACCTCAGCGGCACCGGCCATGTGAGGGGCGGGCTGGAGCTTCATGGCACGCTGGCACCCGGTGACTTCATTGGCGAACTGGCCGGTGCGACCATGGGTACTCTTTTCGTTGGCGACGGAGGTGTGGGAGACCTGACCCTTCATGCAGGGGCGACGGTGTCTTTGCAGATCGCCCTGCCTTCCATGATAGATCCGGACTTGCAGGCAGGCACTTACAGGATTGGGGATGACTTTTACACCACGCATGTGGCCTTCCTGGACTTCTTCAGCACGGGTGATAATCTGTCACGGGCGTTTCCCTTCGGTTTTGGCCAGGGCGGTTCCCACATTCCCACGACCAATCATGATCACCTTGAGATCAGTGGCAGCGTGATTTGGGACGGCGGCCAGATTTCGGTCCTGGGAGATACAGAAACCGGATTCATTCCTGAGGCCGGCCAGGTCTTCAATCTCCTCGATTGGTACAACATGGATGGAACTGACTGGGGAGATTTCAGCACGGGGAGCGGTCGCTACCTCGTCGGCAATGGTGATGACAATGGACATCTGGATCTGCCGGATCTGTCGGCCTACCCGGAGCTGCGCTGGGACACGGGCATCTTCTTCAGCCATGGAGCGCTGGTCATCTCCATCGTGCCGGAGCCCAGCCGTGCAGTTCTGACCTTGTTGGGGCTTGGGATGCTGCTTTTCCGCCGGCGGCGCTGAAGCTGACGGAAATTGGCCGGAGGCAGGTGGCATGCCTGCCTCCGGACGGTCATGAGACGAAATCAGACATGGGCAAAAGGCCGGACTTTCATGGAATCTCTGGACGCTGCGGCCAGATCCCGTATGGGGTCTGTCTGCATTCCTAATGAAACCTCTTTTAGAAACCCTGCGCGCCGGCACCGGCTATCTGGAGAAGCATGGTGTGGATGAGGCCCGGTTGAACATGGAGCACCTGCTGGCCCATGTGCTGGGCTGCCGGCGCCTGGACCTGTATCTCCGGTTTGGTGAGATGCTGCCTGAGACGGATCTGGAAAAACTGCGCGGCCTGATCAAAAAACGTGCCGATGGCGAGCCGCTTCAGCACCTGCTGGGCACGGTGGACTTCCTGGGGCTGGAACTCGTCAGCGACCACCGGGCGCTGATTCCGCGGCCGGAGACGGAGTATCTGTGCGATTTGCTGCTGAAGCGCTACGACAAATCACCCCCGGCCCGGGTGCTGGACATGGCCACAGGGTCCGGCTGCATCGGGCTGACATTGGCCACTGCATGGAAGGACAGCCAGGTGGTGCTGGCCGACATCTCCGAGGAGGCCCTGGACCTGGCGCGGCTGAATGCCAGCCGGCTCGGCCTGAGCCAGGTGCAAATCTTTCGCAGCGACCTTTTTGAAAAAATCACAGGCACCTTTGACCTCGTCGTGAGCAACCTGCCCTACATTCCCCGGGGGGAGATTCCACTGCTGAGCCGGGAGGTGCGGCGGGATCCCCTCCTTGCGCTGGATGGCGGGCCGGACGGACTGGATATTGTACGCCGTTTCCTGGCAGATGCTCCCGCCAGGCTGGCCCCTGGGGCGCTCATCGCGCTGGAGGTGGGGCATGATCAGGGGCATATCACGGCGCAGCACGCCACCGGGCTGGGCTATGGTGCAGCCCAGGTACATGCCGACCTGGCCGGGGTGCAGCGCTTCGTCTTTGCTGACGCCCCGGCAGAAAGTTGACTTATTTTTTTGAAAATTTGTAACTGGAGCATCACAATCTGGTAATGCCCTATGTCTGCGGGATTTGTCGTGTGGAAACTGGCTTTCACGGTAGCTTTTTTTCAGCGGCAGGTCCCGCAGACGTCGCTCTCTTACTGAGATGCATCTTCCTGCTTGCACCCGCGCTTCTGCGACGCACTTAGACGGGCAACATGGAAAAACTCATCGTTCACGGCGGCGCAGCATTGAAAGGCCGCGTCAATATCAGCGGCAGCAAGAACTCCTCCCTGCCCATTTTGGCGGCCACGCTGCTGACGAAGGACACCTGCACCATCCGGCGTGTGCCTGACCTGAGCGATACCAATTACATGGTACGCATTCTGGGGGAGCTGGGGGCGGAGGTGGAGCGCGCTAGCGGTGTGGTGGTGGTGAAGGCGGAAAAGATCAAGTCCGTGGCCCCCTATGAACTGGTGCGGAAGATGCGCGCCAGCATCTGTGTGCTGGGGCCGCTGACCGGCCGGCTGAAAAAATGCACCGTGTCCCTGCCTGGTGGCTGCGTCATCGGTGACCGGCCGGTGGATCTGCACCTGAAAGGCCTGGAGGCGCTGGGCGCGGTCATCACGGTGGATGGCGGGGACATCAGCGTGAACGCCAAAAAAGGCTTCAAGGGCGGTCCGATGAACCTGATGGGCAAGCATGGCTCCACAGTGCTCGGCACGGACAATGTGATGATGGCCGCCACACTGGCCAAAGGGACCACGATCATTGACGGCGCTGCCGCCGAGCCGGAGGTGGAGGACCTGGCCAATTTTCTCATCAAGATGGGTGCCAAGATCGAAGGCGCAGGCACCAACCGCATCGTCATCGAAGGCGTGAAGGAGCTGCATGGAGCCGAGCACACCGTCATCCCGGACCGCATTGAGGCCGGCACCTTTCTCTGCGCCGGGGCCATGGTCGGCAGCGGGCTGACCCTGAAGCGGGTCATGCCGGAGCACATGACGGCCGTGACGGACACGCTGAAAAACTGCGGCTTCCCGATTGAGATCGGCAAGGACAGCATCACCATCGCGCCGAACCCAAATGCCAAAGGTTTCGATCTCACCACTCTTTGTTATCCCGGATTTCCCACGGACATGCAGGCACAGTTTTGTGCGCTGGCCTGTGTGATTGATGACACCAGCACGATCACCGAGACCATTTTCCCGCAGCGCTTCATGCACGTGGCGGAAATGAAGCGCATGGGTGCCCACATTGATCTCCAGGGAGCGACCGCCCGCATCCGTGGCGGTGGCGTGCTGAAAGGCGCGCCCGTCATGGCCAGCGACCTGCGTGCCTCCGCCGCCCTGGTGCTGGCTGGCCTAGTCGCTAGCGGCAAGACGGACGTGAACCGCCTGTATCACATTGACCGCGGTTACGAGCACCTGGACGACAAACTGGCCGGGCTGGGCGCGGAGCTGGAGCGGGTGAAGGAGTGAGAGGATCTTGAAGCGGAATAACCATGTTTGCATTCATTACCTTTGGTCGGTAATACGGAGTCCCGGTACACATGAGATACACTTTGCCAATCCTCGCATTGATGGTTTTTTTATGTGCCTGCGGTCGTTCTGGCTCTGGAACTCCCGCCGGGTTCATTGACAGTTTCGGCTCACATGCATCACCGTCTGGTGCGATGACCGTGGAAGTGACTCGCCGCGAGAAGTCACTGGTTGATTTTGCAGTCGTTGATACATCCACTGGCAAGACGCTTGTGACTGATTATATCGGTTCCGATGCGATGCGCTGGTTCTTGTGGTGGGAGAATCCTTCGCGGTTGTGGGGCTACGGAAGCGATCTCGGTTACTTTAAGGTCTTCGACTTTGCGTCTGGCCGGGTAACGAGTTCCTCCGTGAGCGATGCCACGCCGGTTCCGCAGTTTGTTTGGGATCACTTACCCACGTCTAAACAACGCCGCTACAGAGTTGCGCCAGCTTTATTGCCAGAGAATTGAGATGAATATGAGCAGACCAGCATCGCAAAAGGCAAGTGCAGGTTTGGTTCACCACCTCAAGGCTTCATCGCCCGGAGCGCTGGCAAGTCCAGCAGGATGTTCTGGCTGCGCATGAGGGTCTCCCCAACCAAAAGCGCGTCAGCGCCGGCTTCGGCCAGGCGGGCGGCATCGGCAGGGGTTTTGATGCCGCTTTCGGAGACGAGCAGGATGTCATCGGGCACTTCTTCGGCCAGGGCTTCGGTGGTGGCCATGTCCACGGTGAAGCTTTTCAAATTGCGGTTGTTGATGCCGAGGATGCGCACGTCGGTATCCAGGGCGCGCTCCAGCTCGGGCAGGTCGTGGACTTCCATGAGCACGTCGAGCTGGAAGGTGTGGGCGATGTCGAGGAGCTTGAGGAGTTCCTCCTGCTTCAGCGCGGCGACGATGAGCAGGATGGCATCGGCCCCGGCGACGACGGCCTCATAAATTTGCGCTTCGTGGATGATGAAGTCTTTGCGCAGGCAGGGGATGTCCACCTGCTCGCGGATGAGGGAGAGGTATTCGAGGCGGCCCTGAAAGTACTTTTCATCTGTGAGGATGGAGAGCGCGGTGGCCCCGGCTTTTTCATAACCCCGGGCGATGGTGAGGGGATCAAACTCGGCGGAGATGGTCCCGGCGGAAGGGGAGGCGCGTTTGACCTCGGCGATCATGCCGAGGCGGGTGGGATCCAGGCGGAGGGCGTCTTCCAGGGAGCGAAAGTCATCGCGGAGGGTGGCGGCGGCGCGGAGCTTTTCCAGGCGCGGGAGCAGTCGTTCCACTTCAGTGCGCTTGTGCGCGATGATTTCATCCAGCTTGTTCATAAGGGGTGCGGAAGATGGGGGGAAACGGGCCGGGTGCAAGTTGCAGGTTGCAGGGGAGGACGGGTAAAAAGTTAGACAAACTGCTCTCAAGGTTGCGCCTGCGCCGGGCGCACCTACTTTCCGCCCATGAAGATTGCTTCAAAACCTTTTCGTGTTGGGATTGTCGGTGCCGGTCCTGCCGGGGCGACTCTGGCCTGTTTGCTGGCCAAAGAAGGCGTGGACGCTGTTTTCTTTGATGATGGCAGGCGCCCGGAGATGGTCGTGGGGGAATCACTGATTCCACGCCTGGTGACAGTTTTCCGCCGCCTGGGCATTGAGGATGAGGTGGCGAAGCTGGGCACCTACAAGCCGGGGGTGACCTGGATCTTTGATGAAAATGATGCACTGGAGCTGTCCTTCACCGCTATGCGCGGGGTGCTGCCCACCTATGCCTACAATGTGCACCGGCGGCCTTTTGACGACCTCATTCACCAGACGGCGGTGGATGCAGGCGCGCGTTTCATTCCCTGCAATGTGAAGCTGGAGGTGGGTGTGACGGAGCGCGGTGAAAAGGTGCCGCGCCTGAGCGCGGAGACCCTGGCTCTGGTGCCTGACTGGAATGGAAAACAGCCGGACCTGCTGGTGGATGCGAGCGGCCGCCGCCGCCTGTTTGCGAAGCTGCTGGGGATCAAGGCGGCCATCGGAGACCGCAAGGATGTCTCCCACTTTGCCCATTATGAAAACTGCACGATGCCTGTGCCATCTGGGCAGACGGTGATCACCCGCCTGAAGCACGGCTGGTCCTGGCGCATCCCGCTGCTGCATGCGCTGAGCATCGGCGTGGTTTTTGACAAGGATCACGCCAAGCTTTACGGCAGCACGCCGGAGGAGCAGCTTGAGGCGGTGATTGACCAGAACAAGCCACTGGCGGATGCCTGCCCGAACCGCAAGCGCATCACCCCGGTGACGACCTATGCGAATTACCAGCTTATTTCCGACCAGGGTCATGGCGACGGGTGGGTGTGCGTGGGAGATTCGTTTGGTTTTGTGGACCCGATGCTTTCCCCAGGTCTTGCGATGGCCATGACCTCTGCCGAAATGCTTGCCGATGCCATTTTGCAAAACCGGCCGGATGACTGGGAGCGGGCATTTGCGGCCTACCTGGACTGGTTTCGCGACATGCTGTGCGCCTGGCAGGAGCTGGTGGACATGTTTTATGGCGGGCACATATTTGCTCTGCAACGCACAGGCACCCGGATGCACCAGATGTTCCCGGGCAAGATCGGGATGATGATGCAGCGGCACTTTGAGAAAAATATTTCCGGCATGGCTGGCGGGGGACTGACCAATCATCCTTACAGCCGCCGTCTGCTGCGTTTCATGTCCCGCTATGCCATCTATGGTGAAGAGCCGGCGGACTATGCCGTGGTGTGAGGGTGGTCTTTCCGCCGCCAGGCGGCCAGCCACAAGCCGCCGATGAGACCCCATAGCCCTAGGGCTGCGAAACCGAGGAGGGAGATAGCCAGGGCCTTGGCCGCGCCGATGCCCTCCTGGTCCCCCAGCCACTCCACCAGCAGGCCTTCCCGGATGCCGATGCCGCTGATCGTGATTGGCAGGGAGGCAATCACATCCACAAGCGGCATGAGCCCGAACATGCCGGTAAGGGTGACGTCCGCCCCCAGGGCACGGGCCGCTGCCCAGTAAGCCGCATAGGCACAGGCGGTGCCCAGGCTGGAGACGATGCACCCGGCCAGCAGCCAGGGCTGGCGCATGGGCGGGGCGTATAGGACTGAGAATTTAGTGGAGAGCTTTTTCAGTCCTGGAATTCTGGCCACGATGCGCTGAACCCATGATTCCATCAGGACGCCCACGCCCAGGAAGCAGGTGCCCACGAAGAGGATGAGACCGATGTCCGCCGAAGACTGGACCGCCTGCGGCAGCGCGATCTGCCGTGAGAAGAGCAAATACAGGATGGCTCCTCCAAAAAGGCCTCCAAAATGATCCAGGATCAGAGAACCGACAATCGCCCCGCGCCGCTCAGGAAACGTGCGCGAAAGCAGCAGCAGCCGGATGCCATCTGCCCCGAGCGGGCCCAGGAAGTAAAGGTTGAAAAAATCGGCAAACAAGGTCAGCCGGAGCAGTTCTGAATACTTTGCGCGCAGCCCATAGACACGCAGGAACCACCACCATCTGCCTGCCCAGCCCAGCACAGAGACGCCGCCGAGGGCAAACGCTGCTGTTAACCAGCCGCCGTCCATCCCGCGCAAGGAAACATCTCCGGCACCTTGCTTTTGCAGCCGGTTCCAGACCCAGATCAGCAAGGCCACAGCGATGATGACACGAAAGGCCAGGAACAAATATCGTCTCCGGGGGGTGGGGGCGGTTTCTGGCTTCATGCTGCACAAGGTTTTAAAACCTGTGGCTCTGGCGTGCAAGTCAGGAAGGACTGCTTCGACCATCACGAATGATGAGCAGGTCCATCTGGATGCCATCCGAAGGCGTCAGTCCACTGCCCGCACACGTAACTGTCGCAGGGAAAACAGCTCGCTGTCGCATTCACTGAGGCGGCGGGCACCGTCTTTGCGCTTGGGGCCAAAGAGGGACCGGTTTTCTTGAAAGACGCTTTCGACGAACTCTTTGCTTCCTAGCACCAAGCCGTCACTGAAGTAGCGCACGCGCAGGCGGATCAGTTCGGCGGGGCTCAGCTTGCCTTTT